>JBILUQ010000286.1:0-4874 GCA_044370935.1 Chthoniobacteraceae bacterium | reverse complement strand
GGCGCCGCTGCTTGGAACCGAGGCGGACGCAGCGGCAAAATTCACGGGCGATAAAAGCAAGGCCGTGTGGCTTCCCAACGCGCGCATTGCAGAGCTCTGGTCACACTACGTGAAGGACACTTCCGTTGGAGACAACACACCGCCGCCGGCCCCGACCGATGTCCGACTCAACGGCCGAGAACTCACCTGGCAGGCCCTTGCTGACCTCGAAAGCGGACTCTCGCACTTCGTCATCGAGCGCGATGGAGAAGTGATCGGCAAGGTTCCAGAGGATCAGAAAAATCCCTTCGGCCGGCCGCTTTTTCAAGGACTCCAGTACAGCGACACCCCCGTTCAGCCCCTCGTCAAAATGACATTCACCGACGCCAAGGCACCGGCAGATCGCAAACACACGTATCGGGTCACTGCGGTGAACACGGTGGGCTTGGAATCCGCCAAGACCGCCGCGAAGGAATAGAGTGCTCATTTCGCCAGTCGTTCTAACAAGGCGACTCAACCGACCAAGCCACCCGATGCAAACCTCGTAAAAGCAGCTGTCCAGATCATGCATGGCCAATGCCCAATCTGCGGACGATTCGAGACGCTCACGCGTCACCACCTCATTCCCCGAACAAGGCATCACAACCGCAAAAATAAACGCGATTTTGACCGGGACATTGTCCAGCAGACTGCCGGCATCTGCCGCCCCTGCCATTCGCAAATCCACGCTATCCTCACCGAAAAGGAACTGGAACGGGAATGGAACACTCTTGAACGGCTGCGTGCACACCCGGAGATCCAGCGCTTTGGCGAATGGATTTCCAAAAAGCCGCGCGGCTTCAAATGCATCACCCGTGCGAGCGCTGAGAAGGGATTATTCCGGCGCTCGTAACGCCGGCGTGATTCCGTACCGGCAACTTGCGAGCTCGCGGCCTTGGCAGACGGAAAGGAGAGGGGGCTGAGGGATGGACGGAAGGATCTGGATGGAAGAAGTTTTCGTGCACGGGGTGGTTCCAGCGATTTTTTTTGAACATTACCGTCCTCTAGGCTGTCTTTTTGAGAGTCGACCTGTCTTTCTGACACCCCTTTTCCATTACCCTCATGATCCAAGTCCGAAATCTTAAGAAAACGTTTGGCCCGAAGGTTGCCGTGAGCGGCATCAGCTTCGAGGTCAAGAAAGGCGAAGTGCTCGGCTTCCTCGGGCCCAACGGCGCGGGAAAGAGCACCACGATGCGAATGGTCACCGGGTTCATCCCTCCAACCGACGGGGAGGCGATCATCGGCGGCTTTAACATCGTTGAAAACCCCATCGAAGCTAAGCGTCTCATGGGATACCTGCCAGAAAACGCCCCGTCCTACGCGGACATGACCGTACTGGGCTTTCTGAATTTCGCCGCGGAACTGCGGGGACTGAGCGGGGCCGCGCAGAAATCGGCGGTCGGTCGCGCGGTCGAGATGTGCTTCCTTGAGAACGTGCTTCACCAGAGTGTCGAAACGCTTTCCAAAGGTTACCGTCACCGCACCTGCTTCGCGCAATCCATCATCCACGATCCCGAGGTGCTGATCCTCGACGAGCCCACCGATGGATTGGATCCCAACCAGAAGCACGAGGTTCGCACCCTGATCCGCAAGATGGGTGAAACGAAGGCGATCATTTTTTCGACGCACATTCTCGAGGAGGTGGAGGCGGTTTGCTCCAGGGCTATCATCATTGACCGTGGAACCATCGTCGCGAACGGGACGCCTGCGGAACTCAAGCGCCGCTCGGTGTCGGCGGGCGCGATCATCATCCGTATCGCATCGGGCAACGCCCGCGACATCGCGTCAAAGATCGATGGCATCAGTTCCGTCGACCGCACCTCGATCGTTAGCGAGTCACCCGTTGCGATCCGCGTTTTCCCGAGAAAGAACGTTTCGAACAACGATTTCGCTCGCGCGCTTTCTGAGGCGGCTTTCAAGGAACAGTGGCCGCTGCTCGAACTGCACACGGAAGAAGGACGCCTCGACGAAGTCTTCCGCAACATCACCCTTCCCGACACCAAGGCTTCCAACAAGTAGACCCCAATGAAATCAATCATCACGATCGCAAAACGTGAACTCACCGGCTACTTCGCGTCTCCGGTGGCGTTCGTGTTCATCGTCATCTTCCTAATCCTCTCGGGTTTTTTCAGCTTCATGGTCGGGGGCTTCTTTGAGCGCGGCCAGGCCAGTTTGGAATCGTTCTTTGCGTGGCACCCCTGGCTGTACCTGTTCCTCGTCCCTGCCGTCGGCATGCGGATGTGGAGTGAGGAACGCCGCCTCGGAACCATCGAGCTATTGCTCACGATGCCGGTCACACCGTGGCAGGCGATTGTCGGTAAATTCATCGCCTCGTGGGCCGTGGTGGCTCTCGCACTGGTGCTGACCTTCCCGATGTGGATCACGGTTAATTATCTGGGTAATCCTGACAACGGCGTAATCCTCGCGGGCTACGTCGGCAGCTTCCTCATGGGGGGCGCATACCTCTCGATCACCGCGATGACATCGGCGATGACACGCAACCAGGTCGTCGCGTTCATCGTCTCGGTGGTGCTCTCGCTTTTCCTGATCCTCGCCGGCTATCCACCGGTCACCAACATGCTGGTGAGCTGGGCCAAACCATGGATCGTCGAGGCGATCGCGTCATTCAGTGTGATGACGCATTTCGAGGGCCTGCAGAAAGGGGTGCTCGATTCGCGTGACATCCTCTATTTTCTCTCGGTGATTGGTTTCTCACTCTTCTCCACGAGCGTCATCGTTCGCACACATCGCGCCGGCTAAACTTCTTACCTTTCCCAAAACATGAAGAACAAAGGTCTTTCCACATGGCTTTACTCGTCACTCGGAGTAGTGGCGATGTTCCTGATTATCGTGATCGTCAACGCGCTTGCCTCGACCCTGAGAACGCGCATTGATTTGACCGCTGAGCATGCGTACACGCTTTCCAACGGAACGCGTTCGATTCTGACGAAGCTCGATACCCCGATCCAAATCCGCTTCTACTGCACGCGCGGCGACAACCGCATGCCCGTCTTCCTCAAGACGTACGCGCAGCGGGTGGAGGATCTGCTTGGCGAATACCGCCAGGCATCCAAGGGTCAGATCGAAATCCAAAAGCTGGATCCCGTGCCCGACTCCGAGGCTGAGGACTCTGCGAAACTCGACGGTATCGAAGGGCAGGCCCGAATGGATGGAGAGCCGATCTATCTCGGCCTGAGCATCAGCATGCTGGACCAGAAGCAGGCGCTTCCGTTCCTTGCGCCGGACCGTGAACGGCTGCTCGAATACGACATCTCGCGTGCGATTTCCCGGGTCGTCAGCAACGAGCGTCCGGTGGTCGGCGTGATGAGCTCGCTCCCTTACGGAGGGACTCCCAGCAACCCGATGATGGCCCGCATGGGGCAGCAGGGACAACAACCCTGGGCGATCATCAGCGAACTCAAGCGTGACTTCACCATCAAAGACGTTCCGCCGACTTCTGAGGAGATTCCGTCCGACGTGAAAGTCCTGCTTCTGATTCATCCCAAGGGCGTCACCGACGCTGTTCAGTACGGGATCGATCAGTTCGTGCTGCGAGGCGGAAAGCTCGTCGCCTTCCTCGATCCGCAGAGCGTGCTGGACAGGAGCGGGGCCGGAAACCCGATGGGGATGAGCATGGGAAGCAAGTCCTCGATCGACAAACTCATGAGCGCCTGGGGTGTCACCTTTGACTCCAGCAAGGTCGTGGCGGATTTGGATTTTGTGGGACGCACCAGGGAAGGACGTCAGCCCGCGGTGCTGGCTTTGAATGAAAAAGCGACCAACCGCGAAGACATCGTCAGCTCTGACGCCAACAATCTGTTTCTCGTCTTTGCCGGCGTATTCTCCGGTACGCCGGTTGAGGGATTGAAACAGACCATCCTTCTGCACAGCTCCAAAAACTCGCAGCTCGTGGATCCAATGAGTGCGCAGTTCGGCGGCGAAAAGATCATCAAGGATTTCACCTCTTCAAACACAGAGCACGCACTCGCACTCCGTTTGACAGGCAAGTTCAAGACGGCCTTCCCAAGCGGTAAACCAGGTGGCGCTCCCGCCGGGGATGGCAAGGATGCCAAACCTGCTGCCGCCGGACTTCAGGAGTCCTCACAGGAAAGCGCTGTGATGCTGATTGGTGATGTGGACTTCATCCAGGATCAGATCGCGGTTCAGGAGGTGATGAACCCGTTCGGCGGGCAGCGGATGGTCATGCCAGCCAACGCAAACCTAGCATTCGCCCAAGGCGCGATCGAACAGATGGCGGGAGACAGCAACCTCGTTTCGGTGCGCAGTCGCGCGTCGCGCGAGCGCCAGTTCACCGTTGTGAAGGAGATGCAGGCCAAAGCCGAGTCGGCATTCCAAACAAAGATCAAGAGCCTCGAGACGAGCCTCGCTGAAGCGCAGCAGAAACTCAACGAACTGCAGCGCAACAAGGCGGATAAGGGAGGTGGACAGCGTTTCATTCTTTCACCTGAACAACAGCGTGAAATTACCAACTTCCGCAACAAAGAGCGCGAAGTGAAAGTGCAGCTCAAAGAGGAACGCAAGAAGCTCAGAGTCGGAATCGACTCGCTGGAAAACACCATCAAGTGGATCAACATCGCCCTGATGCCCGCACTGGTTGCGGCGGCCGGGGTCGGCCTCGCGATCCTCCGTCACAAACGCCGTGCAGCCCGTTAATCAAAACAGCATATCATGAAAGGAAAACAACTCGCTCTACTTCTCGCCGCCTGCCTCGTGCTCGGGGCCGTGTGGTTGAATTCTTCAAAGACAAGGCAGGCGTCCTGGGCTGAAACTCCCAAGGGCGGCGGCAAGGTCATGGAATTCGCATTAAACGACGTTTCCAAGATTCTCATCAAAAG
>JBILUQ010000191.1:0-7740 GCA_044370935.1 Chthoniobacteraceae bacterium | reverse complement strand
GGCTCTGCTTAAGTGACCACCAGCAAGTTTGATCTCTTTAGGCTGTAGGTCGATAGCTAGTAGTGTTTGCGGATTGGCTCCGGCCAAGACTCTTCCTGTGGCAAATCAAATCCGATTCCTGGAATCCACGGCAAGAAGTCTCGAAGTGCAAAAACACACAAAGTTATGGGCAGTAAATTATACGTAGGAAATCTCTCTTTCAACACAACGGAAGCAGAGCTCAAAAACCTCTTTTCAGGGGCTGGAACGGTAACCGAAGCATCGCTGATGATTGATCGCGAAACTGGGAATTCCCGGGGTTTCGCGTTTGTCACGATGGGCTCCGATGCGGAAGCAAACGAAGCGATTTCGCAATTTAGCGGAAAAAGCGTTGGAGGCCGCAATCTCACAGTGAATGAAGCGCGTCCTCGTGAAGAAGGCGGCGGCGGCGGTGGACGTAAGTTTGGCGGCGGCGGACGCGATGGCGGCAACCGGCGTTACTAACGCACAGTCTTGCAATCGCCGGCGTCAAGCGCTGGCGGCAAGATTCGTATCAATTCAAAGCGCCTTGGACTCTTGTCCGGGCGCTTTTTGTTTTTTAACGGATGACGGATTTTAACAGCTGTGGGCTGCGCGATTATTTCCCAACTGGGCGCAGTATCCTTTCTTCGAAATGAATAAACTGACTCTCCTGCACCAATTGCGTTCGGCGGTGATGGTGCGGATTTCGGCCTTTGAAAGGTCTGCACAGAATGCCCATGCCGAGGCCACGGACGAGCAGAACAAGGCCGAGAGTAAGTATGACACCAGAGCGCTTGAAGCTTCGTACTTGGCTGAGGGCCAGACGAGGCAGGCCGCTGAGGCGGAACAAGCATTCCTTCAACTCGAGGCGTTTGAGCCGCGTGCCTTCGGAGTAGATGACTCTGTCGATATCGGGGCGCTGCTGGAATTGGAGGCCAGAGACAAAGTCTGCGATTGGTATTTTCTTGCGCCTTGCGCGGGCGGTACTGAGTTGGAATTTGATGGGAGGAATGTCTTGGTGCTCACCGCTCAGTCGCCCCTCGGGGCGCAGTTGATAGGTGCAAGGCTTGGAGGAAAGGTGGTCATCAAGGTAGGAGCCAGACGTTCTGAGTTTCGTGTTAAATCGCTTTTCTGATTGCGGGTTGAGCTCGAATCGATGCTCGGCTTGTTTGCCGCGATCCGCCGGCGGGCATGTTTTGGTGTGATGCAAGAATGCATGCCGATCGGGTGTGCGGAATTCCTGTAAGCGGAGGAGCCTCGACGGGCGGCTCAATCCTGCGGCACCACGTCGACTTCCACTCGTACAATATGTGAGCCGCCGCCGCTTAGAACGCCGATAAGCGGGCTGACATCCGCATAATCCCGCCCGACTGCCACGCGCACGTGAGAGTCGCCTGGCATTAAGTTGTTTGTCGGATCGAAATCGGTCCATCCGTTCACTGGACAGTATGTCGATATCCACGCGTGCGAAGCGTCCGCCCCCTGCAGTCGTTCCTGTCCGGGCGGCGGAATCGTCCGAAGATAGCCGCTCACGTATCTCGCGGGCAATCCGAGGGAGCGCAGGCATGCGATCGCGATATGCGCAAAATCCTGACAAACCCCCCGCCGATTCTTCCAAACCTCTTCAAGTGGCGTGGCCACTTCCGTCGCCTCCGAGTCGAACGTAAACTCCGTGAAAAGCCGTGTCATCAGGTCGTTTGCGCCCGATAGCAGCGTGGTTGTTTTTGAAAAAGAAACACGCGCCCACTCTGCAAACTCGCGGCCCGTGCGCACCATCGGGGAGTCCATGCAGTACTCGTACACTTGAGCGTTTTGCGGGGACACGGGGTCCTTGAAGCGTTCCGCGACCTCCGTCCACAACGGTGAAAGTGACGCCACGGGAGGCGTGTGCTGGATAACCTCCACCTGACTTGTGGCACATACATCGACCCGCGTGTGTAATTCGCGAATACTGAAAATCGCCAGTGCATTGCCGAAATAATCGTTACGCCAACTCATCCGGTCCGGCTGCGGCGAAATACGAAGATTAAATTCGGAGAGACGTTGATTCGGCCCCGTCGACGGTTTGAGGCGGGCGGCGTTGTGAGAGACGGTCACGGGCTCCGCGTACTCGTAAATGGTGCGATGTGTGATCTGGTAGCGCATCACATTCTGATTGATGAAACCTTGGAGTGGCTAAAGAAATTTGCCGACAAGATCTCGGAAAAATTCGGAAGTGCACGAACCACAAACTCGAGGGTCCGATATGTTTCGCTGTCAGCGAGCGAACCCGTTGCGCCGCCGAGTTCATGAGGGTCAAGAAGACGAACCCGTGTGAGGGTTTCAAGAATCACTCGTTCATCGGACTGCGGTAGTGTTCGTGTTCCGCTGCGAGGCAGGCGTTCGATATGCTTCTGCAATTGTAGTAACTGAAAGAGGAGTGAGCGCGGATTGGTGTCGTCAAGAAGAACCAGATCGTACACCGCCATGAGATTCGGCAGCAGATTGTATCGGGATCGATACGTGATTGTGCTGTCAGCGACCTCAAGAACCGACTCCAGCAGACTCGGGTGCGCAGCATCTGGAGATGTAATCGCGCGCTGCAAAAATAAGCAAAGCCCGAGCGCGCGTTCGACCCGCTGCCCCACGTCAAGGAAGCGCCATGCTTGGGATCGGGTCATGTTTTCACGGGCAATACCTTTGAAGCTCGCCGAAAGCATCAGCACCCGATTCAGAACGCCAATCACTTCGCCGACGGACCATTCGCTGATACCCGTGTGCACTGCTGAATCGAGCTCTGAAAGCGCTCGCCAAACATCGTTGGAAGTACGGTCGCGAACCAGCATCGCTAGGTGGACCAGCTTTTGCGCGAGTGCCCGGAGGTTGCCGGATCTTTTGTCGCTTTGCACAGCCTCAAGAAAGTCGCCCTCCAAAGCCTCCGGCGAACGGTTTGGCTGGGCAGATCCTGGCGGGATTTGGTCTTGCGACTCTAGGGTTTGCAATAGCGGCGAAAGCAGCCGCATGCCGGTTCCTCGCGCTTCAGGACTGAAGCGTAGAAGCGCTGCGCGAAGTGTTCGGGCTGCTCCGTCCAGACGCTCGTTGTAGCGTCCGAGCCAGAAAAAGTTGTCTGCGAGACGGCTCGGAAGGTTGTTACCGACTCGTCGCAGTTCAACCTGCGCATTGCCGCTCGAGAGTAGCGTGATTTCTTCAACGGGCTCGTCGCTGATGATCCAAACGTCTTTGCTCGCGCCCCCGTCCTGCATCGAAACTCCGGACTCGAGCGCATCGGTTCCCGTTCTCGCCAGCCCTCCCGGCATCACCACATATCCAGAAGAAGTGCCGCACAGATAAACGCGCACGACTACGGGTCGATTCACGATCCCTGAGCTCTCCCAGCACGGCACGCTCGAAATTTGCATGCGTTCTTGTCCAACTAAGCGCTCGGGGTTGCGCTCTAGAATTCGCCTGAAGCTGGCTAAGTCGGATTTGCCTGAGCGAAGACCCGCTTCGCCAAACGCGGGACGAAGGCTGAGGGTCTCGAGGTTGTTCAGGACGTGTTGGCGGGCCGCGTCCTGGCCGCACCACCAGGTGGCTCTGGAGGGCATCTGGAGTTCTGTACCCAGCATCCTCCTGCAGAGCCCCGGAAGAAAGCTGTTAAACGCCGCGCTTTGAAGAATGCCGGATCCGAGCGAATTGGCGATCGCGACTGTTCCGGATCTGAGTGCCTCCACCAGTCCGGGAACTCCCAGCATCGAATCGTTTCGCAACTCCAGTGGATCACAGAACGCATCGTCGACGCGGCGAACAATCACGTCCACCGGCTCAAGACCGCTCAAGGTTTTGAGATAAACACGGCCGGCATCGACAATCAGATCCTGTCCCTCCACCAGCGTGTAACCCAGATAGCGGGCGAGATAGGCCTGTTCAAAATAAGTCTCGTTGTACGGCCCGGGCGTGAGGATGACTACCCGAGGGTCTTCACCGCGTTTAGGGCAGAGCGCGGCAAGCGATTCGCGCATCCTCCGGAAAAAACCTGCGAGACGCTCCACATTGAATTCTCGGAATGAATCCGGCAGGATACGGGCTGTGACGAGACGGTTTGCTAGGGCATAGCCCGCGCCGGTTGGGATCTGCGTCCGGTCCGAGAGAACCCACCACCGTCCGTCTGCAGCCCGCGCGATATCGGCGGCGTAGAAGTTGAGGAATACGCCGTTCTGCGGGGCAATGCCGCGTACAGCGCGAAGAAAATCCTGCTGCGCGAAAAGCATCGCCGGCGCGAGATCCCCATCATTGAGAAGCTTCTGCGGGCCATAGCAGTCGGCCAGTACGCTGTTGATAAGGGTGGCTCTTTGAATTAGCCCAGATTCGATCGCTCGCCATTCGGTCTCGGGCAGCAGCATGGGGAGGGGATCAACTTCCCATGGTCGCTCCATGCCGCGCTCGTCGCCGTACACGTTGTAGGTGATGCCTTGTTCAGCGACAATCCGCCTCGCGAATTCCAGTCGTCGGCCGCGTTCCGCCTGGGGCATTTGCTCGAGGAACCCGAGAAGCCGCGACCAGCACGGTTTGAGCGCGCCATCGGCGCACATCGTCTCCATGTGGTGCTGAAACCCCGCCTGATCACGGTTCACCGGAGAGGGAACCTCAACCGACGGGGAAAACAGATTCTGCACACCTTTCTTCATGGTTTGATGGGTGGAACCATTGTGATCATTGGGTTACTCTACCACCTGGCAGGCAGCCGCAAATCCAATGTGTAGGGAAAGTTTGGATTCGGCTTTTCATTGACCGGAGCGTCCGTTGCAAGGGTGTGGCCCCTGAGCGTGAAGCGGGCCAGTCGTCGGCTTTCAGCCTCCGATGCGTTCACCGGGCGCGTTTCGTAGTTGCGCCCGCCTGAATGAGCCACGTGGTAGGTGCATCCACCGCGTGATCTGCCGTTCCAGTGGTCCCACAGGTCGAAGGTCAGCGGCGCATGCGGCGGGATGGTCGGGTGCAGGCAACTCGGCGGCTGCCAAGCGCGATACCGCACGCCCGCGATGCTTTCCCCGTTGGTTCCCGTCGCGCGGAGCGGAACTCTTCGCCCGTTGCAGAGCACCGAGAAGCGTTCGCCGATCATCCCCCGGACCTTGATTTGGATGCGCTCAAGGGAGCTGTCCACATTCCGCACGGTGGCCCCGCCCGCGGGCTCCTCACCGAGCACGTGCCACGGTTCGAGTGCCGTCCGCAATTCGACGTGAACGTCGCATTGTGCGAATTCGCCGATTTTTGGAAACCGGTATTCGAAGTGGGGCAGGAACCAATCTGGATCGAGCGCAAAACCCTCCTGCGCGAGGTCCCTGAGAACTTCGTTAAAATCGGACTCGCAAAAGTGCGGCAGCATCCAGCGGTCATGAAGCTCTGTGCCCCATGAAATCAAGCGGTTCTTGAAAGGCCGCTTCCAAAACCGGGAGACCAGAGCTCGGAGGAGCAGTTGCTGCACAAGGTTCATCCGCGCGTGGGGCGCCATCTCGAAGGCGCGAAGCTCGAGTAACCCGAGCCGTCCGGTGCTTGTTTCGGGCGCGTAAAGTTTGTCGATGCAGAATTCGGCTCGATGCGTGTTGCCGGTGGCGTCCACAAGCAGGTGGCGAAATAGCCGGTCCACAAGCCATGGCGCGACGGTGCCGGGTTTTTCCGGCAGCTGTGAAAACGCTACCTCCAGTTCGTACAGGCTGTCATGACGGGCCTCATCGATCCGTGGAGCCTGGCTTGTTGGACCGATAAACATGCCGCTGAACATCCAGCTCAACGATGGATGATTTTGCCAGTACGTCAGCATAGAACGCAGAAGGTCAGGCCGGCGCAATACGGGCGAGTCCAAGGGAGTGTCGGCACCCAGAATGATATGGTTGCCGCCCCCGGTGCCCGCCTGCTTGCCATCCATCATGAATTTTTCGGTCCCGAGCCCCACGGCGCGCGCCTCTTCATACAGTATTTCCATCCGGCTCACCAATTCATCCCAGCTTGCGCTTGGGTGAAGGTTGACTTCGATGACGCCCGGATCCGGTGTCACGCTGAACTTCTGTAAGCGCGCATCTTTTGGCGGCGCTTCTCCTTCAAGTATGATCGGAAAACCCGAGGCTATCGCCGCAGATTCGATCGCTGCAATAAGCGCCAGATAGTCTTCCGCGCGCGCGACTGGCGGTATGAAAATGTAGAGCCTGCCCGCTCGGGGCTCGATACAAAGGGCGGTGCGCACAACCCATGAGGCACTTTCTCCGGTTTTGGGCTTGCGTGCGCCAGTAGCCTTGGGGGAGGCAACTCCGCGCGCTTGGTTTGCCTTGGGCTTGGCCGCGTTTCGGGCCGCGGTTGTTTTAAGTAGACTGGAATGTTTTGAAAAACGCGGTAGCGGCTGGGAAGGGTCGCTAGGGATGATTGCCGGAAAGTCAGGGTCGCTCACCCAAGGCAGGGAGTCTAGAGGCAGACGCAGCCCGATTGGCGAATCCCCGGGTACCAGCCATACCGGCGGGTTGTCTTTCAAAAACCAGGGCCCACTTTCCCAGACTCCGCTTCGGCACTGGATTGGCAGCACGTAGCCCACGACGGAGCCAATGTCTTTTTCAAAAAGACGAGTGAAGCGAATCCGCTCCTCGGCGTTTTTAAGCTTCGAATCTTCCGGACTCACATTCACAGGCAGGCGCTTTTCGCGCCAAAGATGATACGCGACATCCTCGTGCGCTGGCATGAGGTGTGCGTCGTCAAGCGAGAGCTCATGCGCGAGTGCCAGCGCGAATTTATGCGCCTCCTTCGCTCCAAAGCCGTAGTCTTTGTCCTCGTCTGCAATCCATTGTGTGTCGCGCCAGATCGGCTCTCCATCTTTGCGCCAGAATGCGTTCAAACTCCAACGTGGAAGCGGTTCGCCGGGGTACCATTTCCCTTGTCCGTAATGCAGCAGTGCCCCAGGAGCGTAGCGCGTGCGTAGTCTCTTGAGAAGTGCTGCGCCCAGCACCCGTTTTTGAGGTGATAGTGCGGTGAAATTCCATTCGGCGCCGTCCGGGTCGGACATGAGCACAAAAGTAGGTTCGCCGCCCATTGTTAGGCGCACGTCATCCGCACGCAGGTGATCGTCCACCTTCCGTCCGAGGGTATTGATTTTCTCCCACTGCTGTTCGGTGTAAGGTCTGGTGACACGCGGCGATTCGTACACCCTTGAGACTGACATCTTGTGGGTCATCTCGGAAACGCAAGGATCCACCGCTCCGCTCACCGGTGCCGCTGTGGAAGGCTCAGGAGTGCAAGAGAGGGGAATGTGTCCTTCGCCTGCGAGCAGTCCGGAGGTTGGGTCGAAGCCGATCCATCCCGCGCCTGGCAGGTATACTTCGCACCAGGCGTGCAAGTCCGTGAAGTCTGTCTCGGGTCCCGACGGGCCTTCCAATGGAACTTCATCGGACTTGAGCTGTATAAGGTAGCCGCTCACAAAGCGTGCGGCGAAGCCGAGCTGGCGTAGGATCGCGCACATCAGCCACGCCGAGTCGCGGCAAGATCCGGATTTTTTTTCAAGGGTCTCTTCCGGCGACTGAACGCCTGGTTCGAGCCGTATCTGGTAGCGCACACACTCCTGGATCTGGCGGTTGAGCGCGACCAGAAAATCTGCGGTCACAAGTTTGCTTGGAGACGACGAACCGGTGCCTTTTCCAAGTAATTTCTGCAGCGGCTTGATGTGGGACTGCAGGCGCGGGCCGACTTTGTTTTGCACCAGAAAAGGAGCGAGGTCGCGGGCCAGAG
>JBILUQ010000140.1:0-9580 GCA_044370935.1 Chthoniobacteraceae bacterium | reverse complement strand
TGCGGAGTCCTCTAAAAAAAAGTCGAACGGATTGTACACCGCCATCTCAGCGACAAGCCCAATCTCAACGACTAATTCCTTGAGAGGAGAGGGGAATACGAGTCTAGCGTTCCAGTTTGAGAATGGATCCTGCTGCCAGTTAATGAAATATTCACCTCCGTGGATTTTTAGCGAGTAGCTAAGAATTTTCGTTCTGCAATGGGGCGCTGGGCGCAGTCGAATCACGTGGGGGGCGTGTTGGACGTGACGATCATACGAATATGCGGTGCTGTGATGCAGCGCTACGTGAATAGCCATCAATAGATCCTCCGAAGTGGAAAGGTGAATACGACGAACATGGAATCTGTGCGTCCCGGGGAATGAGGCTGAACCTTAGGTAGGTAGCCTGATCGATGCGAGTACAATAGGCGAGCACACGAAACTTTGCGCCTCAGGGGTGGGGTAGCCAGCAGGCAGGGACAAAGTTTCGCGCAGGCTTGATTCCTGTATCCTGGTTCCTGAAAATGGCAGTTTTATAAATTCAAGGCAGCAAGCATGATATGTGACTCAAAAAAGATGGGCGTTGGTGGCGGACGTGTCTTGTGGGGGCCTGCGAGTCGGAGGGTTGAGCTGCGGAATACTCGCTGCGTTTAAGCCTCAGATGCGCTATTTTGAGGGAAGGGTCGTTGTGGTGGCCCCAGTTGTTCGGGATTTGCCGTTGTGCACTGCTACTCTGCAGTCGTAAAAATAGTGTCGAAGCCGACCGAACGCTGTTTGATTCACCTACAAGATACGGGTGCACATTTGTCTGAATGGTCCTTTCGATAGCGGGCTCGCCTCAACATTGCCGTATGGCATCCTCATAACGCACAGCCAGCATCACCTAATTTCCTAGAGAACTCATGCATCGTCGGTTTTTCTTGTCCCATGAATTTTGAACTCGCCAATACCATTAATTGGTATGTGGTTTTTCTTTTTTCGATTTGCTGTCACGAGGCGGCACATGCGTGGGCGGCGTCGTTTTTGGGAGATGATACGGCAAGGCGTGCAGGCCAGGTGACGTTGGATCCGACTCCGCACATCAAACGCGCTCCTTTCGGAACAGTCGTTCTTCCTCTTGTAAGCTTCTTTTTTAGCGGGAGTATAATTGGTTGGGCTCATGCACCGTATGATCCGGTTTGGGCGCAGAAATATCCTAGGCGATGCATGTTGATGTCCATGGCTGGTCCGCTTGCAAACATGGCGCTCGCACTGCTCGCACTCTTTCTGATTCGCGTAGGTTGCGAGTGGCATTTGCTGCGGCTCATTTCCTTCGCCCCCCTTAGTCAAATGGTCTCAGCGGCTGGTGACCCCGAGGGAATCTGGTCCTTTGTCGCAAAAATCCTGAGCATCACTTATAAGCTCAATGTCCTCCTGTGCGTATTTAACCTTCTTCCGTTTCCACCGCTTGATGGGAGTCGGATTCCGCTGGCCATACTGCCCCGTTCACTTGCCTCCAAATACTGGTCGATTCTCAACCACTCCTCATTAGCCTGGGCGGGTTTGTACTGCGCATGGCATCTGTTCGGCGTAATCTCCCCCACAGTGTTCGATGCTGCCTCTCGAGTTCTAAACGCAATTGCGCTTCGCTGAAATTTTTATGCAAAAAATAGCCGGATTTAAGTCGTTTTTTTTATGTGTGCTGCTTTCAACAATCCAAGTGTTCGGCATTGCCGATAACGATGCGCGACGAGTTGAGCTTGATAGTTTAAAGAATCGGCTGCGGTACCAGTCGGGTGAAATAAAGTTGAGGGACGGTGTGGCATCAATCGCGTTGACTGAGTCTTTCAAGTATATCGATCCGGCGGGAACCGAAACGCTGTTAACCGGAATATGGGGAAATCCGGCTTCGGGATCGAAACTGTTGGGGGCGATCGTGCCGTCAGATTTTGATCCGTTTAGCACTAGCGCGTGGTGCGTCATCATCGACTTCCTCGAAGATGGATATGTTAGCGACAGCGACGCCGAAAAAACCGATTACACAAAACTGTTGGCCGAGATGAAAAAGGAGACCCTCTCGGCAAATGAGGCTCGGCAGCAGAACGGCTATCCAACCATGGAGCTTGTGGGGTGGGCGGAGACTCCCCGGTACGACAAAGAGACGCACAAGTTTTATTGGGCGAAGGAAATCAAGTTTGGGGATTCCCTGGGTGAAAATACACTGAACTACAACATTAGAATTTTGGGTAGGAAAGGGATTCTCGTGCTCAACGTAGTATCCGGAATGCGGGATCTGCCGCAGGTGCAGAAGGCGACGCCTGAAATTTTGAGTATGGTGAATTTCACGCAGGGGAACACCTATGCGGATTACAACCCAAGCACCGACAAGCTTGCATCGTATGGCCTCGCAGCTCTGGTGGCGGGGGGCATCGCATCGAAGACAGGTATCTTAAAAGCGCTCATCGCAGGGGTCGTCGCTTTCAAAAAGTTTTTTCTAATCGGCATTGTTGCTGTGGTGTCATTCGTTCAAAAGCTGTTCTCAAAAAGGAAGTCTGTCTCCGGCGATTCCGTACCAAGCGCGAACCCGCAGCCTTTGCAAAACGAGAAATCCATGGACTGATGCCGCTGAAGCGACGGTCGTTGTTTTGGGATGCCTTAGAGGCTCAAGACGCGACATCGCGTGGAACAGTCTTCAAGAACAGTTTGTAGGAACCATATGCCGCCTGTACGGGTGTCGACGGAGCCCTGTTTCCTTCGCGATTTGCCTCGGTGGCTTCGCAGTGCGCAAATTTGTGGTTCGCACTCAAAAGCACTGTAAACGAAGTCGCAGTCAGGAGCTGAAGCGCTTTAAAACGTCTTCGTAAAGCATCAGCACCCGTGGCCACTGGTAGTGAATGACGGTGTCGGGGGTCGCATTTGACATTTGAATGATTTTTTCGGGCGTCAGCTGGCCTAGCAGGTCAGCCAGTTCTTCTCCGTCTTCGGGACTTTGAAGCAGCAGCCCATTGCGGCCCGGCTGGATGGCGTTGCGTGCCCCGGGCACAGAACTGGTAATCACCGGCAGTCCGCTTCCGAGCGCTTCGAGTATCGCAAGGCTGAATGCCTCGTACTGGGTGGGTAAAATAAAGGCATCTGCTGCTGCATGGTAGTGCGCGATCTCGCTGGTGCTGCCGCAGGCGATGACCAGATCCTCCACCCCAGCTTCGAGCGCCTGTTTTCGAACCGCGTCAATCTGAGGCCGGCCCACCACGATGAGGCGGTATGGTGTCGGCTTCAGAATTTTGAGCGCCGAAAGGATCGTTTTATAGCCTTTGCGCTCGAGCTCGTTCGCCGCAAACAGGAGAGCAATTTCGTCCTCCTGCAGCCCGAGCCGGCGCCGCATCTCTTTGCGATTTGCGCGCCGTCGGTAAGGATTGAATTCGCTTGGCGAGAATCCGTTCGGAATGATGTCTACGTCCGATTCTGGTATGTCATATAGATCCCGCAAGTCCTGTCGTACTTCGGGGGTTGTTGCAATGAGGCGGCGGTAGGCTCTCGCTCTAAAGTGTCTTTTTTCCAACTCCAAAAGCACCGGATGTAGCGGGTTGATTCGCTGTCGCATGCGCGCGAGCGAAAATCGACCGCGGAACCGCGCGCTTCTCTCCAGCCAGGCTTTGTGCACGCTTTGCACCCAGTGGACTCCGCCCGTCGGGCAGATTGCCCCGTGCGTGCCGAGCACGTTCAGATCCATCGCTGAGGCCTTTATTCTGCTTCGCCTAAAATAGCCGGCTCCCTTGAGAAAACCGGGCTCGATGCCTTGAAGGATTGGGAAATGTCGCACGTTTTTAATCGCTTCGCATTCGTTGGCCAGCACGCTTACCTCGTGGCCGCGAAGTGACAGAAATTGCGCGCATTCGAAAACCACGCGTTCCACACCGCCTCGGCGGTGACACCCCGGAAAAGAGAGTCCAATTTTCATAATCCAAGCAAACCTCAATCCCCTTGTGAGCCCGTGCGCTAGACCAGGAGTCTGCGCTTTCTGGAGCGGAAGCAGCGATTGCCGCCACAAGACTCGCTTCTTAATTTGAGAATCGGATCGCAGGCCGGCTTGGGGCGGGGCGAAGGTTCCGTTGCGCTAAAGCGCGCAAGTTGTGCCTCAAGACGGTATTGAGGGCGGGGCAATTTTTGCGCACGGCTGGGGACGGCGTAAGGCGTGGCTCAGTGTCTCATTTGGGTTAATGCGGCGAGCCTGTTTCCGCTAGCACTGTGTGAATCGCTTCGTGCAAACCTGCGCCCGTGACGGGTTTGCTTAGGATGAGGTTGACTCCCGGTGGCGTGCCTCCTTGGGCGAGCATTTCATCGCCAAAGCCAGTCAAAAGAATCAAAGGTGTTATGTCCCCTTTTGCTCGGATCTCACTCGCCAACTGTGCCCCAGTCATGTCGGGCATGGACAAGTCGGAAATAATCAGGTCGAACTTTCCTCTGCCGAGAAGCACTAGTGCTTCTGCCCCTGCAGCTGCAATCTCGACTTGATGGCCATCTCCTCGAAGCAGCTCGGAAATGAGTTCGCGGATGATTTCCTGATCGTCAACCACAAGGATCTTTAGCGGTTTCGTTGGGCGGTATTGAATCGCCTGTGTTCGGTCGATCTGCGCGTCGGAGGCTGGTAAAGTCAGTGTAAACGCGGCCCCTTTTCCTTTTTCACTTTCGATGCGAATCGCCCCCCCATAGCGCTGCACAAAACCGTAGACGCTTGCGAGCCCCAACCCGGTTCCTGACTCGCCTTTCGTCGTGAAAAACGGCTCAAGACATCTGGCGCATTCCTCCTTCGTCATGCCGACGCCGGTGTCAACTACTTGAATTTCGATCCGTCCGTTTGCGGCCGATGTGCGGAAGCTCATCCTTCCACCTTGAGGCATCGCATCCACCGCGTTGAAGATAAGGTTTGTGAGCACTTCCCGTAGCTCCGCCGCGTTGCCCATCAGGTTTGGCACGGGATTGAGCTCGACGGTGGGTTCTATTTGAATCCCCTCAGCTCTGCATTTGTCGCGCCAGCGCGGGGCCGTCAGTGTGATGGCCTGATCAATGGTGGCGTTGATATCCACAGGTACGCGCAGGTCTCCGTGTCCTGCGGGGCGGTAAAACTCTCGTAAACGGCTCACCACATGGGCCGCGTCCTGCGCCGCGGCTTTAAGGTTGACGAGCAATTGCCGCTCGCGATCCTCAGCAAGCGCCGCGAGGTGTGGATTCAGAAGTTCGGCGTAGCCCAGCACCAGCGTGAGTGCGTTGTTGAAATCGTGTGCGATGCCGCTGGCCATCATACCCAAGGCCCGCAGACGCTCCTGCTTCACGAGCTGCTGTTGGGTGGCCTTCAGTCGGCCGAGCGTTTCCTGCAATTCGGCGGTACGTTGTGCGACGAGGGTTTCGAGGTTCGAGTTCTGAATGCGGAGCTCCTTGTGAAGAAACCTGTTTTCCAGAAGGTTGCGCATTCGCATGAGCACTTCTGAATGGTCAAACGGCTTTGTAAGAAAGTCTTGTGCTCCGAGGGTCAGGGCCCGCTGCCGAGTCTCGGGCGTGATGTCTGCGGTGAGTACCAGGACCGGCAGGTATTCTCCTTCGGAAACGCTGGATTGGATTTGAGAGAGGATGGTGAACCCGTCGACATGCGGCATGTGCAAATCGAGCAGGACAATGTCAGGCTGTTCGGAGACGAATAGCTTGAGGGCGTCCCTGGAATCCGTCGTGCTCAGGACGGTCCCCACCCGGGCCAGTTCCAGAATCCTCTCCAACAGCCGCACGTTGGAGGCCTCGTCGTCCACGACGAGAACTCGGGCTTTTGTGAAGATTGGAAATTGCATGCAGGCCTTCTCACATAGCAAGACAGAGGCCAAACTTGGCGCCTGTATGCCGGTTCTGGTGCTTGTCGTATGAAAAATGTGTGAAACGCAAGGGGTGGCGATGCCCACCCTTCTCAACTTAGCTCCAGTGGCTTGAATGGGCAGACGACCGGCGGAGATCGGCTCTCATATTTTAGTCATTCGGATGCCCGGAAATGGCATCGGCTTCTTGAGTGTAAAAGGCAGTCCGCTCTGCTTCGCATTTGGAAGGATTTATCTAGAGCGACTATGGAACGCCGGAAGGTCGATCTTGATCGGGCTTTCTTTTCGGGGTTGCAACGGGAAGGATAACGGGGTGGCAACCACCCCAATAGACGGCTCCATTCAGGCGGCTTCAGTGCGCGATTATTTTGCCCGTATCGCTCGGCGCTATGACTTCGCGAATACGGTGCTAAGCCTAGGGGTGGATGTGCTGTGGCGATTGCGCGCCGCCGGCATCGTGCAGTGCTGGAATCCAACTCGAGTCCTGGATCTGGCAACGGGCAGCGGGGAGCTTGCCCGAGTGATCTCCCGGGCGTGTCCCGAGGCTCTTCTGGTTGGAGCCGACTTCTGCGAGCCCATGTTGCGGGTTGCTCGCGAAAAGCATCTTCCGAATCTTGTCGTAGCCGACGCCCTGCATCTCCCCTTCGAGGCCGCGTGTTTTGACGCAGTCACCGTCGCCTTTGGGCTGCGTAACATGGCCTCATGGACCGGAGCCCTCCAAGAGATGCTCCGGGTGCTGTCCCCAGGCGGCCATTTGTTGATCCTCGATTTTGGACTTCCGAAGCCACCTCTGCTTTTCCTTTACCGGTTTTATCTCCACAGGCTGCTCCCCCTTTTCGCATCCCTCCTCACTGGGGAGCGCTCCGCTTACGATTATCTCGCGGATTCAATCGAATCCTTCCCAAGCGGCGAGCAAATGTGCCGGTTGCTGGAGCAAAACGGCTGCACCAACGCCCGGTTCATCCCCCTCTTGGGCGGCATCGCCGCAATCTACACCGCAGAACGCGCCTAGCCGATATCACTCAGGTATCCCGGCCCGCCAGTTGCGCAATCCAAGCTTGCCGCCGCCTCGGCCGCCATTCAGTTGACGCTACACCTCGGCGTTACGCACTGGGAGCGTGAGGTCTCCGCTCCGCTTCTGAGGCGGATTTTGCGTGAGATCAGCGAGAACTTGATTGAACTTACGTCCCCTTGTTCGCCCGCTGAATCGCCTGAGATCGCCTGACGCCTCTTCTTCGAGACAGCGCGGCAACTAAATCAGCAGATACAACGCTCGTGATCCAGCTAGCACCTCCTTTGCCCCCCTTCACGCGTACCTCTGGATGACCTCGCAAATTTCCTCGTCCTCGACTTGCGGAAAATGAGTGTAATGCGAGCCAACGGACATGAAGAAAGTCGGTGTCCAAGGGCAGATAACCGTATCCGCCTCTTGGCTCAACTCGGCGCGTCAGCGGTGAAGTTCTCTTCAATCTGTGCCCTGGGAGAGTGGCTGGCCCGCCGCCGCTCATCGCAAGGAGGAGTTCCTGCGCAAGGCACTCACCTGCCTCGTTTCGATCGTGGCAGGGCGTGTTTCTGGTGGGTCGATTTACTGTGTTCACAACTCTCCGGTTTTTGTGAGCATCTCGCGTCAACTCTGTAGGGGTTGGCTTTTTGTTTGAAGCGCTCACCCCCTGTTCCGAAAAATCCGCGGGAAAAGGTTTGGGAAAATCGGTGAATTTGGATGGGGGAGCTCTGGGTCTTTGCGACTCAGAGCTTGAGTGTGGGGTTGACTGAACAAGGGGTAGTAGTTGAAATTTTTATTGCTGTGCAGTTTTTAAAAATTACATGCTTATATTTTGCGTTTAATACGTAAAGCCTTGAGTGCGAGATTTATATGTTTTTTGGTTAGTGTCAGGTGGTGAATTTTAAGCGATGCTTGAAATAAGCTTGAATTTGGGTGGCATAAATAACGCCATTGCTTTTAGTGATATAATTTAAGGTTTTAATGTTGTTGTGTTTTTAATGTTGTAAGTGAGTGCAATGTTAAATTTTGTTTTTAAGTGCCATCAGGCAGGCTCATGGTGAAGCAAAGCGGGTGGATCCAAACAATGTCAAATGTGGAAAGGGAACTGACGGCAGATTTAGCGTCAATCATTTGACATCCGAGGCAGGTAAACTCGTGGTTCAGTTGGCAAATCCTAAAAACCGATTGCAGCGTCGCTTTAAATTTGCTAACCCATTATGTATTTGGATGCCCATAACCGAAGATATTCAGACTCGGCGCGACTGAAGATACATTAATCCTATTTGACTCATGGCTACTTACACCACCTCGCAAGTTACGAACTGGACGACGGATTTCCTGCGAGGCATCTCAACCGCCGATTTAAAAATGCTACAAAAAAGTCAGCTTAACGTGCTGGCGACTAGTCAAATGGCCGCGTTCCTCACTGGCCAAATTAGCGTTTTCCTCAGAGGCCAGGTCTTTTACTTCACCACCGCACAGGCGAGCTCTCTCGGCACCGCCCAAGTTGCGGCGCTTCAGCAAGGCGTTTTCACGGGAGACGGTCTCACCACTGCGCACTTCCAAGCCTTTACCTCGGATCAGATCGGGGCACTCACAACCTCCCAGTTTTCAAGCTTGGAAACTGCAGATCTGCGAATCTTGGACAGCTCTCAGGTGCGGGCTTTATCCTCTTCGAACATCGTCGCATTGACGACCACCCAAGTCGGGTTTCTCAAAACCGATCAGGTTTCGTCGCTTCAGAGCAGTCAGGTGCGGGCTTTGGAAACAAAGGATGTGCAGGTCCTGAGCAGCGCACAGGTTGGAGCGATTCTCACCGATCAGGTTTCGGTTCTTGGGACTGCGCAGGTTTCTGCAATTACGACAGCCGCTGTTTCTGGCTTGTCTACGCAAGCGGTTGCGGCGTTTGGAAGTGACCAGATGGGAGCGTTTACAACTGCTCAACTGAACAATCTTACGAGTGACGGGGTAAGAGCCATCGAGACGGATGATTTGCGAGCGTTACGGACGAGTACTTTGTCGCAGTTGAAGACGGAGTCTGTGGCGGCCTTGAGCAGTGATCAGGTTGCGGCGCTGACAACCGATCAAGTGGTTGGACTGGGAACGGAGCAGGTGAAGGCGTTGACAAGCGAACAGGTAGGGAAGCTGACGACCGAACAGGTGTCAGTGCTGGAGACGCGTGACGTAGCGGCGCTGAGCAGCGATCAGATTCGTGGATTGAGCACCGAGCAGGTGGTGTCGCTTGGGACCAAACAGGTGTCCGCGATTACAACAGCGGCGGTGTCTGGATTATCGACGGAGGCTGTGGTGGCGCTTGGAAGCGATCATATTGCGGCATTGACGACCGATCAGTTAAACAAGCTTACGAGTGAGCAGGTGCGAGCGATTGAGACGAATGATTTGCGCACATTGCCGACGGGAGTTTTGGCGCGGTTGAAGACGGAGTCTGTGGCGGCGCTGAGCAGTGATCAGGTTGCAGCGCTGACAACCGATCAGGTGGTTGGACTGGGAACGGAGCAGGTGAAGGCGTTGACAAGCGAACAGGTAGGGAAGCTGACAACCGAACAGGTTCGAGCGCTGGAGACGCGCGACGTAGCGATGTTGAGCAGCCAGCAGATTCGCGGATTGAGCGGGGAGCAGGTGGCGTCGTTTGTGACTAAGCAAGTGTCAGTGATCACAACAGCGGCGGTGTCTGGATTGTCGACGGAAGCGGTGGTTGCGATGGAGAGCAGTCAAATAGCGGCACTCACAACTGCTCAAT
>JBILUQ010000285.1:0-4891 GCA_044370935.1 Chthoniobacteraceae bacterium | reverse complement strand
TATATTATCTTTGATTATCTAGCGTTATCAACAGCGTTTATTTATGAAATCACCCCTGTCATCCCGTTGCAGTTTTGGACCCGATAGTTCTCCTCTGCTTCACACCGATGGAGCGGTTTTCAATTCGCGCCGCGACTTCCTGATTCGCTACGGGTCAGGGTTCGGAGGACTAAGTCTTGCCGCACTTTTTGGAATCAACCCGTTTGATTTGCACGGAGCTCCCGTCTCTTTGGCCCCCGCAGCGCCGCGCGGCCCGCTCGCTCCAAAAAAGCCGCACTTCAATTCCAAGGTAAAAGCGGTCATTCAGATTCACGCAGGAGGGGCGCCATCGACAGTCGATACATGGGACCACAAACCTGAACTCACCAAGGCCAACGGTCAGAAGATTCCCGGCTACGAGGGTGTCGCCCTAGCGTCACCGTTTACTTTTTCCAAGCAGGGCAAATCCGGAATCGAAGTCAGCGAAATCTTTCCTGAACTCGGAAAGCACGTCGACAGCATGGCGGTGATCAAGTCGTTGTTCACTGAAATTCCAGACCACGAAATTGCTTCCAAGATGCTGCACACGGGGTCCCCGCAGCTCCCCAAGCCGAGCCTTGGCTCGTGGGTGACCTACGGCCTTGGGAGCGTTAATCAAAACATGCCGGGATTTATCTCCCTGGGCGGAAGCCCGAACTTTCGGCAGTGCGCGTTTCTGCCCGGAATTTTCCAAGGCTGTAATGTAAACTACGACCCCACCGCGAGCCTCAGCACGATCCTGGCAAACATTCGGAGCGAGTTCAGCACCATGGATCGCCAGCGGCGCCAAATCGATTTCGCGGCGAAGTCGAACTTGGAGCATTCAATGAAACTCCAGAAGGACGATCAGCTCGATGCCCGTATTCAGGCGTTTGAAATTGCGTTCAAGATGCAAACCGAGGCGACGGATGCCTTCGACATTTCCAAAGAGAGCGAGGCGACCCGCGAAAAATACATGGGGCCCACCTCAAACTCGTACGCCTCTGCGATGAAAAACGCGCGCTCCAACGGCGCAAAAATGCTCGTAGCGCGCCGCCTGGTAGAGCGCGGCGTCAGATTCATACAGATCGGAACAAGCGGATGGGACAATCACGAAAACATCGCAGTCACGGCAAAAGCTGCGGCTACGGAGGTCGACGTTCCCATCGCAGCGCTGCTGTCCGACTTAAAAGAGAAAGGATTATTGGAATCCACACTTGTGATTTGGGGGGGTGAATTCGGAAGGACTGTCACCCAGCAAGGTGGCGGCGCGGGCAGTCCGGGCCGCGACCACAACGGGCGCGCGATGGTGACATGGATGGCTGGAGGCGGTGTAAAACCCGGCGTCACTTACGGGGCAACTGACGAGTTCGGAGGCAAAGCAGTCGAGAACCCGATGCATATTCACGATCTGCACGCGACCATGCTGGCCATGATGGGCTTCGACCACACCAAACTCATCTACAATTACAACGGCCGCGATTTCCGCCTCACAGACAATTTCGGAAACGTCGTGAAAGAAATTATCGCTTAAAGCCCGGAACCCAGCACCTGCGTCACCTCCACTCGATTGCACCTATGAGCACAGACTTTCATTCACCAAAGACGAGCTCCATCGCCTGGTTCGCATCTGCGAGCCTTTTGACGATGAGCCAAATTCTCTGCGCCGCAGTCTCGGTTCAAATCGCCCCGGACCAGCTTGAATTTTTCGAAAACAAAATCCGCCCCATTCTGGCGAACCACTGTCTGGAGTGCCATTCTGGAGAGAAGGGCAAGATCAAGGGCGGACTGAACATGGACTCGCGCGAGGACGTGCTCAAGGGCGGCGACACAGGCCCCGCGCTGGAGGCAGGCAACGTTAAGAGCAGCCTCATCATCAAAGCCGTCACATGGGAGGACGACTTGCAAATGCCTCCCAAAAAGAAACTCAGCGACGAGCAAATTGCCGACCTCAAAAAATGGATCACCATCGGCGCCCCGGATCCGAGGGAGCCCTCAAAAACAGCGGTCAAGGTCGACAAGAAAGCCCACTGGGCATTCCAGCCAGTCTCGAAACCGACGCCTCCAACGGTAAAGAACGCCTCTTGGTGCAATAACGCAGTCGACAAATTCATCCTCGCGAAGCTTGAGGAAAAAAACATGATTGCAGCACCCCAAGCGGACAAAGAAACGCTGCTGCGCCGCGTTTACTACGACCTGACAGGGCTGCCCCCTTCTCCGAAGCAGATCGAAGACTTCGTACGCGATCAGTCGCCTGACGCCTACGCCCGCGTGATCGAGCAGCTCCTTAACGACCCTGGATATGGAGAGCGCTGGGGCCGCCACTGGCTTGATACGGCACGATACTCCGACACTTCGGGGGACTTAACCAACCAGGCGGATCGCATCTCGGAATACCGTTATCCGTTTGCATGGACTTACCGTGAATGGGTCATCAACGCGTTGAACAAAGATCTCCCGTATGACCAGTTCGTGATGCAGCAACTAGCGGCAGATAAGATCCCGAACAACCCCAAGGAAAACCTCGCGGCACTCGGGCTGCTCACGGTCGGACAGAGATATGGCAAGATGACGGATGAAGTGATCAACGACAGGATCGACGTTATTGGCCGCGGCTTCCTCGGACTCACCATCGCGTGCGCGAGGTGTCACGACCACAAATTTGATCCCGTCTCCGCCGCAGACTACTATGCGTTACGCGGGATTTTTGTGAGCTGTGCGGAGCCCATCGGCAATGAAATGCCGCTCATCTCGGGCGACCCTAATTCTCCAGCGTTCATCAAATTCCAGCAGGACCTCTCGGCTCTTGATGAGAAAGCCTACAGCGCGTTCTACAAAATCCAGCGCGAGTACTCCGACAAGTTTCGGAAAAATGCGGCCGTAATTTTCGAGGCGGCCATGCTGACGAGAAAGGAATCAACAGCGGAAGAGAACAAACACGGGAACGAGCTTATGAAGCAAGCGGGCCTGGACATAGACAAATCCGGCCTACTCACAGACAACACCGCGATCGTAAATGGAGCTGTAATGTCCTCGCAGCGGATTCGTATCTCCGACGAGATCTACGGCCCTTTCGTGAAGCTGGCCACCCCTAGCAACAATCGTCAGACAGTCATTCGCGACATGCTGGAGGGAAAAGACCGGAACAAATACAACAAGGAGGTTGTTGATTTTCTAAAAACCCAGAACACGCTGCCTGCCGATCTTCACGAAGTTGCGCTGTTAGTCGGAAAATTCTTCGCACAAATGGAGCCGAAAGTTCCCGCTCTGTATGCGACGTTCATGGATAAAACCAAGGACATCTCGGCGTCTCCAGACAAAGCTGCAATGAGCGTAGCCGTGTTCCCGCTGAAACTAGTACCTGCATCCGAGATCAGCGTGGAGCGGCTGATGGAGGAGGGCAACACGAGTTTCCCGAATCCCAAGATCCGCGGTATTCTCGAAAAAACAGCCGACTTTGCAGGCATCAACAAATTCAAACTCACCTTCAAGGGTGGTCCAGTGAGGGCAATGGTGCTCAAAGACCTTGAAACCCCAAAAAACTCACCCTTGTTCATCCGAGGCAATCCACCCAAGCCGGGGGAACAGCCCCGGATTATTCCCCGCCGATTTATTGAGGTGCTGAGTGAAAACGGCAAGCCCACGCCTTTTAAAGAAGGCAGCGGACGCCTGGAGCTCGCTCAGGCGATCGCCAACCCGAACAATCCGCTCACCGCTCGAGTCATTGTGAACAGGGTCTGGATGCACCACTTCGGGGACGGGTTGGTTCGCACGCCAGACGACCTCGGCAATCAGGCGGGCGCCCCAACACACCCAGAACTGCTGGATTTTCTAGCAAACTGGTTTGTTCACGATCTCGGCCCGCAGAAGCCCGCCTGGTCGCTCAAGAGCCTGCACAAGGCCATCATGCTGTCCCGCGCCTACCAGCAGTCCAGCAGCTCGGTCTTCAAAGGCGGTGCTAACGACTATGCAAAGATCGACCCATCGAATGCTTTGCTATGGCGCGCTAACGTCCGCCGGCTGGATTTCGAGAGCTTCCGCGACTCACTCATCGGCATGGCTGGGATCATGGAAAAATCTGTCGGGGGCACTTCATTCAACGTGACAGAAGAGCCATATATCTTCCGCCGCTCGGTCTACGCTTACATCGACCGCGCAAACATGCCTGACCTGCTAATGCAATTCGACATGGCGAACCCCACCGCGCCAAACAGCAAGCGCTCCAGCACAATCGTGCCTCAACAGGCATTGTTCCTGATGAACAGCTCGTTCGTAGCCGCGATCGTGCAGAACATCGTAAAGAGGCCGGAGATCGTCAATGCTGTGTCGGTTCAAAAAGACACGGACAAGGGAATCAGCGCAGTTTACCGGCTTGTATTGCAACGACTGCCCACCACGGCAGAACGCAAGCGAGCGATTGATTTCTTGGTCATGGAGAACAAGATGCAGGCTGCGATCAAAAACGAAGCCGCACAGATTAACAAGGACGCGGCGAAAATGGCTGAAAAGAAACTTCAAAGCGCCCAAAATGCAAAGAATGCGAGCGCGGCGCTTGTCAACGAAGGCGAGCTTGTTCAACGCGTCGCATTCTCCCCATGGGAGGCACTGGTTCAGGCGCTTCTGTTCTCCAACGAGGCAGCTTATGTAAATTGACCTCCTGCCCGGAACGAGAGGTGGTCCCAATACTTCTTTCCAATGGCAATATTGATGCGCCCTTTAAGGGGCCTCAAGGGTGACTGTGCCCGAGTAAAGTATCGAAGGATCAAGCTGTGCACCCGCTTCGGGATCCTTCGGTGCGAGGAAAAATCCGTATCCCTTCGCGTCTTGAGCAGCGTTCACTATCTGCCCCGAAAAGTTCGCCTGCCTTTTCTGCCCTTGAAGTGACGCCGATGGA
>JBILUQ010000055.1:0-17467 GCA_044370935.1 Chthoniobacteraceae bacterium | reverse complement strand
CGCTTTTGAAAGCAGAGGACCTCAGGGCGCATCAAAGCGCGTCAGGACGCATCAAGGCTTCGGCGTGGCGCGGGACTTCTCCCACGAAGCCTTCCGCTCATCGCCGACGCTCCAAACAATCGCGTTTCGCAGCATGCGCTGGAATTGCTGGTCCTTCCATGTCCGCTCGTCGTGGCCGCTTGCCGTGTAAAACACGCGGCCCTTGCCTTCGGTGCGAGTCCATGTCCAAGGCTCAGTGTGCCCCTCGTCCCTGCGCTCCATGAGCAGCTCGCGGTTGTTGGCATTGATGTCGCTGTGAACGTAGGTTTCGTCCCAAGTTTCATATTCTTTGACACCCTCGAAAATCGGGTGGCTTGGTGTCAAAATGACCGGCTTGAACACGCCCGATTTGTGCGATTTAAAACGACCGCCGACCAGCGACGCGAAGCGCGGCTCATGCCCAAAGCAGGCGCTTGCGCAGTGGATCGGCAGAAAGCCGTGCCCGCTTTGGACAAAGGAATTCAGCGCATCGAACTGTTCGGGAGTGATTCGCCCGTGGTTGGCGTAAAGCATGACCGCGTCGTAGCGCTGCAGCGTGTCGGAAGACAGGCAATCGGTCTTGGTGAAGTAATCGAACTTGATTCCATCGGCCTCCAGCGCGCTTGCGAGCAGCGGTTCATAGACATTGCTGTTGTGATGCGGGCTGTCGTGTCCGAGGAAGAGCACACGCAGAACGCCGTCCGGCTCCGCGCAGCATGCAGGCCGCGCGAGGACCAACATAAGGACGAGGGACAGTATGACAAGTGCGAGACGTTTCATGGGAGAGGGAGGTTTGAAAGCTTTAGACTCAAACCCCCACTAAGCCACACATACCGCCCGGAGTGCCGGACGACTTTTGTTGAAAGTCAGTCACGGCCGCGGCGCCTGTGCACGCTCCTCAACCTTCGATTTGGCTCAGGAGTTTCTTCAGCAGCTCGCTTTGATTCGACTTGGCTTTCTCGACTTCGGCCGGCGTCGCATCCTTCTTCGCGTTGGGTGCCGGCAGGGCGCGGTAGGCGTCGGCATCAGCGCGGAATTTCATGGCCCACTGGGGGTCCTTGGCCGCCTTGGCGATACCTTTTTTCTCAAGCGCCGCGGCATCGAGGGAAAGGGCAGTGGCCGCGGTTGCGGCGAAGGACTTGATGGCCTGCTGCGCGGAGACGGCTGGGTTCGGCTCGCTGGGGCCTTCGGAAAGTTTGAGCGCCCAGCGGATCCCGGCGACGATGTGCTTCTGATACGACTCGTTGGCCCAGGAGGAGGCGTTGTGTCCGAAATTGGTGTAGAAAAGACGACCGCTTCCAATCTGGCGCACCCAGGAAACCGGCACGTGGTACGGTGCAGCGGGCTGCGATTTTCCAATGTCCAAACTGATGAGGACGCGCACCGCTTCGGGGTTGAAGTTTGTGTATTGGTAAATCTCGTCACTCCATTGGAACTCGTTCGGGAACATCGCAACCGCAGGATGTGACGGTTCGTGATTGGCGAACGTGTAGGTGCCGCCGCCACCCCAGGGGTGACCAGCAAAACTGCCGTTGATCATCTCTGTGTAGGCCGGCATAGCCTTGAGAGTGTCGGTTGCGGCGTGCATTCCAATGAACGCCTTGCCCGATTGGATCCATTTACGCAGCCCTTCGCCGTCTGGAAGAGGCAGGTCGCCTGTGGTGTTGCAGAAAATCACCCCGTCAAAGCCGGAGAGCGCCTGAGGTGTGAGTTTTTGGGCGAACAATTCGTTCACCTCGGCCGTCCATTTCGGGCCCTCTATTTTTGCCGTGGCTAACGCATCGCGGAATTTGGCTTCAGCCTCCTCCCACTGGGCGTCGGTCATCTTCGGGCCGCGTTCCGGCGGACGGCCTGGGCTGGGTTTTGGCCCGAGGTCCTTGAGGAATTCGAGAGTAAAATCTCCCCCGCTTGCGTTGGCGAGCTCAGGCAACACCTTCTGCGCAGCCTCAATCGCGGGTCCGTGCCGGAACCCGGCGGTGGTGGTGACAACGAGGAGTTTCTTTGGAGCTGCTTGCAGCTCGGGGGAGAGCAGGAGCCCAACCCCGAGAAGGGCTGAGGCGACGAACTGGTGGGGAGAACGTTTGGTCATAAAGGGGAGGTTGTTTTGGTTGTGCGAGTGGATCGTACTAGTGCAAACCCTGCCGAATGGAAATGCTTGTAGCGAAAATCACGAAATCAGTCGATTTGGCATGTCTCGGACTCTGAAACGCGTTTTCCCTGGCGGGTAGAAAAAGCTCGCGCGGAGGAGCGGCACTGCGCTTGGGGTTGCAGCGCTAAAACTCCGAGTTGAAAAATCGAAGATTGGATTGTGCGGGGTTCTGACGCAAATTAACGGCAGCTTCGGCGAGGGCCGTTCAGCTCCACCCCATTCACCTCATCGCCCGGCTCCATGCTTGTCCCCGAAACCGAAGTCCTGATCGCTTGCGACGGGCAGGAACTTTTGAAGCGGATTCTGCGCCCCGGTGATTATGTTCTGGGCCGCAGCGCCGGCTGCGAATTGAGCGTACAGTCCGGAATGGTGTCCCGGCGCCATGCGCGGCTGACCATCAACTTCAGCAGTCTCTTTCTGGAGGACCTTGGCAGTTTCAACGGTACCACCGTCAATGGCGGACGGATTTCAGGGAAAACTCAAATCTGGCACGGGCAGCGGATTCAACTTGGAGACGTGTCGGTCGAGCTTCGGAAGATTGTCACCGACATTGACACGGAGGGCTCCCTCGCGCCGGCGCAGTCCATCGTACTCGAGCAGCTGCCTGAAAACCTCACCTTCCAGGCCAGCGGCTACAAAATCGGGCACCTTATCGGCCGAGGTGGCATGGGGGCGGTGCTGCAGGCTGAGGATGCGTCCATCCAGCGCCAGGTGGCGATGAAGGTGGTTTTGCACGGAGATTCAACGGGGGACGTGATGCGCTTCATCCATGAAGCCCGGATCACAGGCCAGCTGGAGCATCCCAACATCATCCCTGTTCACACCTTCGGGGCGGATGAACACGGGCAGCCTTTCTACACGATGAAGCTCGTGCAGGGCGTCACCCTGAAAGACGTGGTCAAAGGGCTCGCCGCTGGGGATGAGGAAACCATCCGAACCTACCCGCTTTCCGCGCTGCTCTCGATCCTCGATAAGGTGTGCGATGGCATGCGTTTTGCCCACAGTCAAAATGTCATCCACCGCGACCTCAAGCCCGACAACATCATGCTCGGCAGCTATGGCGAGGTGTTGATTTTGGACTGGGGTTTGGCCAAAAAACTCGGTGCCGAAGAAGAGGATCCTGACAAGCCAAGCGAAGAGGATTTGCTCTCCCACTCAAACATTCCTTCGGGGGTGAAATTGCAGATTGAGAGCAACACGCTCACGGGCGCCGTGCTGGGAACGCCTCAGTACATGCCGCCCGAACAGGCCGAGGGCAACGTGGACGGTGTTGATCAACGCGCCGACATCTATTCGCTCGGAGCGATTCTCTACAACGTGCTCACCCTGCTGCCGCCGTTTAGCGGCACGCCTGAAGAGGTGCTCGAACGCGTCATTCGGGGCGATATCGCCACGCCCAGCGACGCCGTGCAACTGGGGTCCATCACAGACAGTTTTTCCGCCCAAGCCACCGAACGCGTCCCGCTCCCCGCCGGCGAGCGCGAAAATAACGCGGACGCGGTGCACCTCCCGCATCTGCCTGCGGGCCACATTCCAAAGTCCCTTGAGGCGGTGGTGATGAAGGCCATGGAGCGCGACGCTGCTAGCCGCTATCAAACAGTCGCTGAACTGCAGCAGGACTTGCAAAAGTATCAACGGGGTTTTGCGACGGAAGCGGAGCACGCGAGTCCCCTGAAGCTGGTGTGGCTTTGGGTGAAGCGCAATCGCGCCATCTCGATTGTGGCGGCGGCAGCATTAAGTGTCGTGCTTCTTTTTGCGATTGGGTTGGAAAGCGAAAACCGAGCCTCGAACGCCGTCCTCACCAGTCTGCGCAGCGTGGTTCCGATGCTTGCGGAGCGGGCATGGTTGCACCTCGAGGAGGGCCGTCTACAGGAGGCCCTCGAAATGACGACGCTCATCTCGGAGGTTGAGTCCAAAAATCCGGACTATCTGGTTCTGCGCGGCCGTCTCCTGCAGGGGCTCGGCCAACTGCAAAACGCGGCGGCGGTTTTTGAGAACGTCTTAAAGCTCCGGAAAGATCCGGTTGCCGAAGAAAATCAAGCGCTCTGCAAGCGGCTGATCCAACTCTTCGGGGGCAAGGAGCCCATTCCGTTGAACACTCAGGCAATGCTTGTCCAAGCCTTCAGCCGACAAAACAGGGTGAAAGACGGAAAACTGATGGCGGCTGAGATCAAGTCGAAATCCAGCGAACTTGCTCCTATCCTGGAGCAACGCCTGCGGTCCATTCAGGGATGGGATGCGGGCCGGATTCGGAGGCTCGACGATGGCACCTTCGCCGTGGACCTTTCAAAGTTGCAATGGACAAGCCTCGAGCCTCTCGACGCCATGCCCGTTTCGGAGCTGAATCTTAGCGACTCCGGCGCCGGCTTGCCCGCGCAGGCCTTTGAGGCGCTGCATCGTGTCCCCCTGCGCTCGCTGACCTTGAGAAATGCGGGCCTCAAGAGCATTGAATTCCTGAGGGGTGTCCAGCTCGAGCACCTCGTGTTGACGAATAATCCGATCACGGATATTTCGATGCTCGCAGGTCTCCCCATTCAATCCATCAACCTTGCAGACACGAATGTGCGTGATCTGAATCCGCTCGGAGCATGTCCTCTCTTGGAGAAGGTCATTCTACCCAAGGGCGCCGAAACCTCCGAGGCGCTGCGCGGCCATTCCAATGTACGGCGCATCTCCTTTCGCGAGGCACCGGATGGTTCTCCTGCGGAATCCGCCGAGCAGTTTTGGAAAGACATTCCCGAGCCACCAAAATAAACGCCGCTTGAGCCGCATGCCATAAAACGCTGCGGTCGGAGCACCGCGACAGGCTCCCCTTGGGAACGTGAAGCCCCGGCTCCGCTTCGTTTCCCAGCACAGCTATCCCTGTCCGAGTGTGAGGCGAACCGCCACGACAAGCTGTGCATCGCCGCGGCGGCCGTTTACAGTTCGCTCATGAAAGTCGAGCGCGTTAAATACATCATCTGGGCCAAGGACATGGATCGTGCCATAAGCTTCTACGCATCAGTCTTTGATGGCGAGGTGGTCCGCAAAAATGACGTCATGGGCGAAGTCCGCGTCGCCGAAGCACTGATCGGCATTCACAGCGGCGGTGAATCGGAGCGCACATGGACCGGCATGGCTTTTCAGGTTGGCGATCTGTTCGAAGGCTGCCGCCAGATTAAAGCGCACGGGGGACAAGTACTCCGCGAACCCGAGGACACGCCCGAGGAGCCAGCTCATCTCGCCATGTGTGTGGATTCGGAGGGAAACGAAATCATGCTCACTAAAGCGCGGCATCGTTCCGCCTAAGCGGGGAGCCATTCATTCCGATCTTCGTTCCGATGAAAAAGCCTGCTTTGTCATTATTGATCCTCACGTTCCTCTTCCAAACTTTGGGCCCGGTTTTTGGTGCGCAGCCGGCGGCGGAGAAACCGAATATCGTTTTCATTCTCGCAGATGACCTCGGACACGGTGACGTCGGCTGTTACGGGGCCAAGCACATCCGGACCCCGAACATCGACCGGATCGCCTCGGAGGGAATGAGGTTCACAAACTTCTACGTTGCCCAGCCGGTGTGCACCGCTTCGCGTGCGGCGTTGTTGAGCGGTTGTTATTCGAACCGCGTGGGCATGGTCGGGGCGCTCAATCACACGAGTCCGACTGGGATTCATCCGCGTGAAAAGCTAATCAGTTCACTTTTGAAGGAGCAGGGGTACGCAACTGCCGCTTACGGCAAATGGCATCTTGGACATCACTCGATGTTCTGGCCGACGCATCGTGGGTTTGATGAATTTTTCGGGCTGCCGTATTCGAACGACAATGGTCCCCTCCACCCCGTGACACCAGACATGCCGGCGTTGCCGCTTTACGAAGGTGACAATGTGGTTGAACTCAACCCCGACCAAAGCCTTTTCACGCGCCGCATCACGGACCGCGCCGTTCAGTTCATTCAAGCGCATGCAACGGATCCATTTTTTCTCTACGTACCGCACATCATGCCGCACGTACCGATTTTTGCGTCGCAGCAATGGAAAGGAAAAAGCCAGGCCGGCGTGTACGGCGATGTCGTGGAGGAACTGGATGCCGCCGTGGGCGAGATCCTCGATGCGTTGAAGCGAGCGGGTCTTGAGCAGAAGACCATCCTGGTGTTCACCTCGGACAACGGCCCCTTCCTTTCCTACGGGGAACACGCCGGATCGGCGGCGCCGTTTCGCGAGGGAAAACTCACCACCTTTGAGGGCGGCGTGCGGATGCCCTGTCTGGTCCGCTGGCCCGGTCACGTGCCCGCTGGAACCGTTTCGGATGCTCTGTTTGCGGCGATGGATTTTTATCCCACGTTCGCCAAGTTTTGCGGCGCGCCCCTTCCAGACGAGAAACTGGACGGGCTAGACCTTTCCTCGGTGTTCCTTGGGAAGCCGGACGCGGCTGGGCGGGAGGTGTTCTGGTATTACTCGGGCGACGAGCTGCAGGCGGTTCGCAAGGGTCCGTGGAAGCTGCATGTCCCGCACGAGTATCTGACCGTTGCCGCGGATCCCGGCCGGGGCGGAAAGCCCTCCAATTGGGGAAATCTTCAGCCAAAATCGATTCAGGAAAGCGGCATTCGCGGGATAGCGAGTCGGCACGGTTACCGTGTCGCATCTTTGCCGCTGTCGCTTTTCAACCTGCAAACCGATCCCGGGGAGACCCGCAACTGTGCAGCCGAGTTTCCGGAAATCGTCAGCCAGCTACAGACTGTTGTTGCTGCGGCGCGCGCTGAACTTGGAGACGGGCCTTCGGCGGCATCCGCGCCGGGCATCCGACCTGCCGGCGACGTGCGGTCCAAGTCCCACGCGCAGCGTTGAGCGGACTCGCAGCGTTAGCCGGACTCGACACCCCCTGGGAGCGCGCAGCCCCAGCTGCGCCCAGACGCGGATTGCACCAAAGAGGCGGCGCTGCAGCGAAAAGGGCTAAGGGGGCTAGACATCCCGATGTCAGGACGTGTGAGCGCAGCTGGGGCTACGCGCTCCCAGGGGTTGTCAATGGAGCGCTTTTTTAAAAATGTGGATGCCCTGCACCTCGAAGCCCGGCTCCGACCAAGGCTAACATAAAGTCGCGCCTCTGGCGCTTTGGAGCGAGCAACTAAAGTTGCCAACTACTGATTCCGCACCTTCGCTGTTCCCGAAACCTGCGGCATTTCACTTTCAACAAACCCACGGGTGGTCAACAAATCCGACAATGTTCGCAATACTACCTATTCGCGGTTTGCTCCGAGGACTGGTATGGTCGCTTTCCTGAACGCTCCCATGAAACCAGTGCCACCATTCCCATCACTTCGCGGCTTCGCTTTGCAGGCTATGCTGTTTACTCTGCTCGCGTTGTGCTGCTCGTGTGCGCACCGTCCGGGAAAAGTTCATGTGTCGGCAGAGCACGGGCTTCGGCTCGGCCCCGGCGAGACCTTTTTTGTGTCAACGTCATCGACAGGCGGGGCAGCTGATGCATGCGAGGCGCACTCTTTGAAGCGCATGTTTCACGCAGCACTCGGCGCCTTGGGCGTGCCGACAGGTTCGGCTTCACAGGCGGGTTATGAGCTGGCGCTTGAATGCCGGGATCTTCCAGCTGCGCCGCGCAACCAGCCGCCTCTGGCGCCCGGTTCCAGGCTTTGGTATCAGCGGCGCTTTTATGCGCCGACTTTTGCCAAGACAAATCCGGAACCCCCCACAGTCGGGGCGCGGCAACTCTACCTTCGCGCGTACAAGAAAGGCTCTTCGCCGGCATCGGATCGGCTGCCTTTGTGGGAAGCGAAGATCCGTTGCAGTGACGCATCCGAGGACGGGATTCGAGCGGCGGTGCACTCTCTCGCCGAGGCGCTGAATGCGCGGCGGATGCCGTGACGCCTTTGGCTCCGGAGTTTGGACCTAACACGGTGGCGCTGACACTGCGCGGTTTGTTTCTGGGGACCCGTCACGGCTGATTACAACTTGGCGGGCACCGAACAGCACAAGAGCTGTGAGACCGAATTCAATTCACAAAGAAGTCTTTGTCCGTGCGCCTCGATCCGTTAGTGAATGCCCTTCTAAATTCCAACTCTATGGTTATTCACAACGTCTATTTCTGGCTGAAGAAAGATCTCACCTCCGAGCAGCGCGCGACATTCGAAGAAGAGCTTCGTAAGCTTGCTCAGATCCCCTACCTGGCTGCCTCTTTTATTGGCAAACCTGCGCCCACGGAGGAGCGGCCCGTAACCGATCACTCCTTTGACTACTCGAGCGCCCTGCATTTTAAAACAATGGCGGATCACGAGCATTATCAAGCGGGCTGCGAACATCACAGCAGGTTCGTGCAGATCTGTAGGCCGATGTTCGACCGAGTCGTCGTGTACGATTATTCGCCGATGTAATCAGGGTCCTTGCGTCGGCGCTTTTTATAGGCGGCTACTTTTTATTCCGACCTGCTTTGCCAGGCTTTTGGGATTCGATATTCGCGTTGGGCGTGGGCATGGGCGCGTTGATCACTTGGCGCCATGCTTGGAGCTTTGAATGAAGCTCCGCTGCTTTTTCAGGCATCAGCGACGCGAGGTTTTTGGCTTCGCCGATGTCATCTTTGAGGTTGTACAACTCAAGTACGTTGCTTTCTAGGAACTCCATGAGTTTCCAGTCGCCGACCTCGACAAGGCTCACCGGAGTTGTGCGCCATTTTCCGGGGCCCATCCCAAGATAGCCTGGAAAGTGTTGAAAGATGGCTTCGCGTTTCAGCGATCCAGACGGATCCTTTAGAATTGGCAGCAGGCTTGCGCCGTCCAGCGGCTGATTCTCCGGGGCCTTTGCCCTAGCGATTTCGAGAAGCGTCGGATAAACATCCACGTGAATTGTGGGCACATCGTTTGTGGACCCCGGCTTGGTGACGCCCGGCCAGCGCATGATAAACGGCACCCGTGTCCCGCCCTCGTAGAGGCTTCCCTTGCCGCTGCGCAGAGGCGTGTTGTCAGTAATGGATCCTTCTCCGCCCTTGGCGAGGCCCTCGCGTTCGTAACCTCCAACGCCGCCGTTGTCGCTGCTGAACACAAACACCGTATCTTTGGAGAGCTGGAGCTCGTCCAGCAGCGTCATCAAGCGGCCGACACTTTCGTCGACACTGGCTATCATGGCCGCGTAAACAGGGTTTTTGTGACCGCCTTCGCCCTGCTTCGGCTTGAAGTGTTCGATCCAGTTCGGCTTCGCCTCATGGGGAGCGTGCACGCCAAAATGCGGAAGATAGAGAAAGAACGGTTCGTCCTTATGAGTGCGGATGAATTGTTCGGCTTTTTCGGTGAGAAAATCCGCGAGATACTGTTCTTTGGGATAAGCGGTCTTCGGATTCGTTTGAAAATTGAAGTGTACGCCCATCGACACAATCGCCTCGTCGAATCCCCGCTTGCTCGGATGATACTCTGCGTCTTCGCCAAGGTGCCATTTTCCGAACATGCCCGTGGCGTAGCCAGCCGTTTTGAGGGCCTGTGCGATGGTGGTCCTGTCGAGAGGAAGTTTGGTGGTATTTTGAACGGGCGCAAGAGGCCGGGATCGCCAGTCGAACCGGTCGATTCCGCCCACCGTGTACACTCCTGTCCGGGCGCCGTACTGGCCGGTCATCAGGGCGGCACGGGTGGGCTGGCAGTTTTGGCAGTTGTGGTAACGCGTCAGCCGCGTGCCTTCGGAAGCAAGCCGGTCGATATTTGGGGTTTCGTAATATTTGGAGCCCTGCACCCCGAGGTCGGTCCAACCCAGGTCGTCGGCGAGGACGTAAAGGATGTTGGGCTTGCGCTGGGGGGCGGCGCCGTGGCCAAGGAGGCTCGTGAGCAGAAGCAGGCAGGTGATGATAGATGAAAGTTTCACGTGGGTCGGTCGGATCGGCGTTTAAGGGGCGGAGGGGGAGAGATTCGGAATTGATGAAACCCGTTCCGGAGGCATTTGTTGCGCTGTCCAGCGCCTTGGGCCCTTCAAAAAAGGCCTGCTCAGTGTGAATTAGGGTCCAAGCTCTGAAAAAAACACTTGGCACCCTTTGCGAGGACTTCTAGGGTGGACGGCGTTGAAGATGCGGGTGTAGCTCAGTTGGTAGAGCACTTCCTTGCCAAGGAAGATGTCGCGCGTTCGAATCGCGTCACCCGCTCCATTCTTCTCCGAAAAACTCAACCCTCTTTTCTGGGGGATGACGCAACTTCAGAAGCGGCTCGCCGCTCCTACTAGGCCTGCAAGATCTACTTGGCTGTTCCCGCCGGGTAGCCTTTCCACAACCACTCGAGGGCGCTAGGCAGCAACTGTGGCTTGGCGTTCCCTATCCCGTGTCCGGCGTTCAAACAGTAGACGTACTGGTAATGGTAGCCCTTTGCCTTGAGAACCCCGGCCATCCGGTTGTTGGCCTCCACCCAGTCGTGCATGTCATCCCGCATGACATTAGGATTCAGCAGATCCCGGTCACCCACCGCCATGAAAATACGGAGCGGTTTCGGGGCGCTTTCAGGGATCAGCTTGCTGTGAAAGCCCCAAGCGCCGTCAGGTGTTTCAGGATTAAACGGCCACTGCTGGTTTACAAACGTGCCGGAGAACGTCAACACCCGGTGATAAAGCTCCGGGTGATACCACGCCATGATCAACGCCGCGGAGCCGCCCGAACTGTTGCCCATCGTCGCGCGTCCCTCCGGGTCTTTGGTCAGCTTGAGAGAGTAGTTTTTCTCCACCAGAGGCAGGACCTCGTCCTCAATGAACTCCGCGTACAATCCCGACATGGTGTCGTATTCGCGCCCGCGCTCGTGCCCCTGGGCATCGCCGCCTCCGCTTGAAATCATGATCGCGATCATGGAAGGCACGCGATGCTGCGCGATGAGGTTGTCGAGCATGTGCGCGAGGTTCATATCCGGACGTCCCATCGGCGGGCCGTCGTGCACCACGATGAATGGCGCGAAAGTTCCCGGCACATACTGCGCGGGCACATACACCGTGACCGTGCGCATGTAATCAATGGGGTGAGTTTCAACAATCAGCGTCTTCGGGTTGCTAGGGTCAACCGTCCCAAACACATCACGGGCGATCCCCGGATTGAAGCGTTTGCAGTCCTTCGAATTGATCACGAACTGCTCGACCCTGCCCTGCGGCACGCCCTCTACCACTTTTAATTCGGGCGCCGCCACATAGTCTGGACCGATCACAAAATCGCCGTCCGTATCGGGTGCGGGATTGCGTCCGGGGACTCCATCAAGGCGCGAAAACTTAGGCGCCCCGGGAGCATCGAGCGGCCGGGTGGGCGGCTGCGGGCGCTCGGGTTTTTTCTGGGAAGCAGGCCCAGTCGGCTGAGCGGCTTGGGTAGATTGAGCCGTCTGGGCGCCTGCGCTCGGTCCGCAGATCGAAAGTGAAAGGCCTAATCCGAAAGAAGTGAACGTTCGGGCGAATGATAGCGTCATGGGATGGTGATGAAAGTTTGAGAAAGTATGCCGGTTACCTGACTGAATCCTTGGTTGGCAATGTCGTCACATTACTTCTCCATTGCAACCCACGCGCGATCCAGTCGAAGGATTCCATCCGCTCGTTGTCGGGGAAATCGTGCTCACAGTCTGGGTGCCGGATCAGCAAGTTTTCAGGCACCCCGTGGAGCGCGAATACCGGACGCGCGGCGTTCGCAATGCGGTGAACGCTGTCCCAGCGAAAGTTTGAGTCCCTGAGCGGAGCGTTGACGTAAACCAATCTCGGTGCAAGGCAGGCGATGAGCTCATAATAGTCCCAAGGCGCGGCGGCAGCGTTGTTCACAAATTCGCCCATTGCGAGCATGTAGCGCTCCTGCACGTAGCCCTTCAGATTTCCCCCATAGTAGTCGAGTAGCGAATCAAAGCCGCAGCTGCTGACCACCACACGGATTCGCTCATCAAACACCGAGGTAAAAATCGCGTTGTGTCCGCCCAGCGAATGACCAATCGCGGCAAACCCGTGCCGGGACTCGACGAACGGAAGCGACTCAAGGTAATCGAGTCCGCGTAGGTTGTCCCAAATCGCCTTTATCGTACCGCTCGGCATGTTGAGCGCTTTGAGATCGGGCTGGTAGTCAGCCAGCAACGGGTACGAGGGAGAAAGCGTGACGAAGCCGCGCTCCGCAAGCTCAGCCGCGTATTGCCTGTGCGGCTTGCCTCCAAGTCCCACGACCACCTTGGCTCCGATCTTGTTCTCCGTTGGATGGAGGCACAAGACAGCGGGCGCTTTTTCTCCGTTCAACACTGTCTTCGGGATGCACAGGTAGGCGGGAACGCGCCCCCCTGGCTGCGACTGATACGAAATCAGACGCCGCACATAAGTGCCGCAGTCGTTCTCTTCAACGATAACTGGTTCAAGTGCGCAAGCGCCATCCTTCCGCGGCAGCTTACCGGCAACCTTTTGAAAGCCCTCGAGCGCCTCGGCGCGACGCGCGCGCCACTGGCTTGCATCTGCCGCCTCCGCGATGCCCGCACCAGGTGTTGATCGATACTCAAGCAGATTGCTCCGACTCAATCCGCGCAACCGTTCAATTTCACCAGAGGCCGCATCTGTTGCATTCGCCGCATTCATTCGATGAGGCGTGAGCACAAAGCAGACTGCCAGACAGAATGCGCCGAACTGCATTGCGATATGGCCGGGGGGGGGCATGCCAGACCTTCGAACGAGCGGAATCCGTGTGCAAGTCGATTTCACCATGGTGCTGCTTCGATGCACCGAGGTCACTGGTTTTACGCAGGGATTGTCTCATAAACCGATCATTCCGCAGACGCACGCAGGCTGATTCCGCCGATTCAGGCATGCTGGCAAACTGGAGAAATCGTTTTATGGGGGCAAAGCAGGTCTTATTTCGCGAGGAGGCGCGCGGGAAAATTTTGAAGGGTGTGACGGCCTTGGGCGACGCGGTGAAAGTAACATTGGGGCCGAGGTCCAAGTGCGTGCTCATCGCACGAAAATGGGGTAAGCCGCTGGTTTGCAATGACGGTGTCACCATCGCCAAGGAATTTGAACTGGCGGACCAAGTGCAGAATCTGGGGGCTCAGATGATCCGGCAAGCGGCGGAGCAAACCAGCGAGACTGTCGGGGACGGCACCAGCACCGCAACCCTTCTTGCGTGCACCATTTTTGCCGAGGGACTCCGCAACGTTACCGCGGGCGCGGGCGCCGTTGGAATCCGGCGCGGCTTGGAACGGGGGCTCGCGGCCGTGGTTTTCTCGCTTCAGAACATATCACGCAGGCTCGAAAGCCGGCGCGAAAAGGCGCAGGTCGCTGCGATTTCAGCTCATAACGACGCCACAATGGGCGAGCTCGTCGCGGATGCTTTGGAGAGAGTGGGAGCCGAAGGCGCGATCACCGTGGAGGAATCAAAAACCACCGAGACACTCCTGGAAGTCACCGAGGGGATGAAGTTCGAGCACGGCTACATTTCTCCTTATTTTGTGACGGACTCTCAAAAAATGCAGGCTGTGCTGGAGAACCCACTCGTGCTGCTTGTGGAGAAGAAAATCAGCCGACTGGCCGATCTACTGCCGCTTCTCGAGCAGATCGCAAAAGCAGGACGGCCTCTGCTCGTTGTGGCCGAAGACGTCGAAGCCGAGGCGCTGGCAACACTTGTTGTTAACAAGCTGCGCGGAGTCCTAACCGCGGTAGCAGTCAAGTCGCCAGGATTCGGGGATCGAAGGAAAGCGATTCTTCAGGATATCGCCGTGCTGACCGGCGCGAAAGTGGTGGCTGAGGAGCTGGGCATTTCACTCGAAAAAATCCAGCTCGAGGATCTTGGCAATGTGCGGCGCGTTGTTGTGGAACGTGACTCAACGACTCTCGTGGGTGGCTCGGGCACGGCTGACGCTGTCGCGGCGCGTTGTTCCGAAATCCGGCGACAAATCACCGAAACAACATCGACCTACGATCGCGAAAAACTTGAAGAGCGGCTCGCAAAACTGGCAGGCGGAGTCGCCGTAATCCGGGTGGGCGCCCCCTCGGAAGCAGACATGCAGAATCGCAAGGAAGCGTTTGATGACGCGATCAGCGCGATCCGCGCGGCGATGACCGAGGGGATTGTCCCTGGGGGCGGGCTCGCTCTTTTGCGAGCAGCGGCTGCGCTGGATGAGGAGGCCGAGAAGCTCGAGGGGGACGAGCGCACCGGCGTGCTCATTCTGCGCCGCGCCATTGAAGCGCCCGCGCGCCAGATTGCCGACAATTCCGCAGCCGACTCCGGTGTGGTCGTACACCGCATGCTGGGGGGCTCGGGAAACTTTGGTTTCGATGCGGCATCGGGTGAATACGTGGACCTCATGGAGGCTGGAATCATTGACCCCACCAAAGTGGTCCGCGTCGCTCTGGAGAATGCGGTCTCCGTTGCGGGGACCCTCTTGATGGCGGAAGCCACCCTCACAGACGCTCCCGAGCCAACGGAAGGCGCAGGGTCGGAGTCGCGGCGCCGCGCGGAACTCGAGGATTCGTAGGATGCAGTTTTTTGGGGCTTTCATCACATGGGTGATTGCTCATCCTGCGCAAAACGGAGCAGACTCATTCTGATTCATGAAGATTCTCCTTTTATTCCTCGTTAGTATTTTTGGTTTCGCGGGCTCTTCCTTGAGTGCCGCTGATGTGCGGGCGGTGCCCGAGAAGCCGAACATTATTTTTATTCTGAGCGATGATCTCGCTCAGGGCGACCTCGGTTGCTACGGTCAGAAGCTTATCAAAACGCCGAACATCGACCGGATGGCGGAGGAGGGCACGCGTTACACCCAGGCATATTGCGGAACCACCGTTTGTGCCCCATCCCGCTCCTCGCTGATGACGGGGCTGCACATGGGCCATTGTCCGATTCGCTCCAACCGTGAGATCCAGCCCGAGGGCCAACTGCCGTTGCCGGAGGGAACACTCTGTGTAGCACAGCTTCTTAAAAACACGGGCTATGCGACGGCCTGCATCGGGAAGTGGGGCATGGGAATGTTCGACACTTCCGGGAGCCCGCTCAAAATGGGATTCGATCATTTTTTTGGATACAACTGTCAGCGCCACGCGCACTCGTATTTTCCAAAATATTTGTACAACAATGACCAGCAGTTCGAGCTGCCTGGCAATTCAGATCCGGATCCGAACGTTCCCAAAACGTATGCTCAGAATCTGATCGCGGACGAGACGCTGAAATGGGTGAGAGCGAACGCACAAAAACCGTTCTTCCTGTATTATTCGGTGACGTTACCCCACGCGAAACTTGAGATCGACGATCTGGGGTCATACGCATCAGAGAACTGGACAGCTGAACAGAAAAAATACGCGGCGATGGTGACCAGGCTGGACTCCGATGTCGGGCGACTTATGGCGCTGCTCAAAGAGCTGCACATTGACGATCGCACTTTGGTGATGCTGGCGGGGGACAACGGCTCCTCGTATTCGCCCACTTCACCGGTTGGTCTCGCGTTCAAGCAGGCGGCGAACGGGCTCCGTGGATTCAAGCGTGAATTGTATGAAGGCGGCCTGAGGCAGGCTGCAGTCGCCCGCTGGCCGGGGCAGGTTCCGGCGGGTCGTGTCACCGCCGAGCCCTGGGCGTTCTGGGATTTTCTGCCAACCGCAGCGGAACTTGGCGGAGTAATGCTGCCGGGGGATTTCAAGGCGGACGGCTTTTCTCTGGTCGCCTTCTTGAAAGGCGGCCGCGCTCCGACGCGGGAATTTTTCTATTGGGAATTATTCGAGGGCCAGTTTCAACAGGCCATCCGGTTTGGTGGATGGAAAGGCGTGCGTACCGGGCCTTCGCGCCCGCTGGAGCTTTATAATCTGGAAACAGACGCCGGGGAGGCCCGGAATCTCGCGCAGGAACATCCGGATCTTATCGCAAAAGCCGAGCGCTTGATGTCCGCAGCGCGCACCGATTCGCCGCTCTGGCCCAAAGACTACGATAAAAAACGGGCCAGGTAAGGCAGATCCACGGTTGGAGACCGGCGCTCAGCCAGCCGGACGTTTTTGCCTTCCATTCGGCGCGCATGTGAACGGATAAAGGCCACACGCAAATTAAACGAAGCCTTTTTAAGTATGATCCACCCCTCCACTGAACGGAAATGCCGCTGGGGCATTCTCGGCGCCGCAACCATCGCCAGACGCAATTGGCTTTCCATTCTTTTGAGTGGAAACGGCGAAGTCGCAGCCGTTGCCAGCCGCGATGCAGAACGCGCCGCCCTGTGGATCCAAGATTGTCAGGCGCAGCACCCTTTTCCCGTGCGACCCGATGCGGGGGGTGATTACCAGCAGCTCTTGGACCGGTCCGATATCGACGCTGTTTATATCCCGCTTCCTACAGGGTTGCGGAAAGAGTGGGTTCTGAAGGCGGCTCATGCGGGTAAGCATGTGCTTTGCGAAAAACCCTGCGCAAACTCGGCTCCAGACCTCGCGGAAATGATTCAGGCCTGCGACAAAGCCGGTGTCCAATTTATGGACGGCGTGATGTTTATGCACGGGGAGCGGCTCCCAGCGATGCGAGCACTCATCGATGATGGCAAAACGGTCGGCAAGCTGCGCAGTATCAGCTCGCAGTTCAGTTTCTGTGCGGACGACGCATTTCTGAATGGTGGCGACATTCGTTCCCAAGCGCAACTGGAGCCGCTCGGTTGCCTTGGTGATTTGGGTTGGTACAACGTCCGCCTTTCACTTTGGGCAATGAATTGGGTGAAGCCCCTGCATGTGAGTGGACTTGCAGTTCGGCAGACTAACGAAGGCGTGCCTCTCGATTTTTCGGGCAGAATTACCTTCGCTGATGGATGCCTTGCGTCGTTTTACTGTTCGTTTGTAGCCCATAACCAGCAGTGGGCGGTTCTGAGCGGATCAAAAGGCGCACTGCGCCTTGATGATTTCGCGCTATCCTTTGACGGGCCAAAGAGCAGGTTGACGGTTTCGAATACCAATTTCTCCATCCAGGGGTGCGAGTTCCGCATGCAATCGAACGATACCGTTCGCTCGTTTCCTGAACATGGAGGTGCCCATGCATCCGCGCCGGATGCGAAATTGTTCCGCCGTTTCGCGGCGCTTGTGCTGAGCGGAACCCGCGACTCTCACTGGCCGGACATCTCCTTACTTACGCAACGCGTCCTCGACGCTCTCCTCAAATCAGCGCGCCAAGGCGGAGCAGCGCAGCCCGTTTAAAAAGCCGATGGCCCTCCTGGGAGCGCGGAGCCCCAGCTCCGCATTCGCTGGTTCGCCACACTATCCCCGACAGCGCCTCACCCTTACCCACACATGTGCCAGCGTCTATCCCTACTTCGCGGACTCGCGTTAAAAAGCGGCTGTTTTTGAGCATTGCGCGATTGTAAGTGGCTAATTTTCAGCGTGAGCTTGTTCAAAAGTGCTTGTAGTG
>JBILUQ010000284.1:0-4927 GCA_044370935.1 Chthoniobacteraceae bacterium | reverse complement strand
TCTCTCGCCCGCCCAGATTCCCGGCTTAACCGTGGTTGGTGCTGCGGTGCCCTCATGAGAACCGACAAAGCGGAGGGCAGGACCCTCGCCCTCCATGATAAGGGATGCGGTGCCGTCCCCGCTGACACTAGAAGCGCCACGCTTTGCGAGATCAAAAACTAGGGACTGTGAAAGCCGGTATTTACCCTTCGGAAAGTAAAAATCCGCAACTCCACTTTCAATCGCGCTAATGATCGCGGAAGAGTCATCGTGAATGCCATCGCCCACTGCACCGATAGATTTTACGTTGGTTTGGGCAAACAAATATGTCACGGACGACAAACCACAACAAACAGTCAGAAAGATGGAACGCATGGGGGGGGTGAGGAAATTACAAATCCGAGCAGTGCACTCCCTGCGGCGCGTTAAGTCTACGAAATCCGAATGAAAGTCACAACCAAGCTTCTCCGCGGGGAGGTTGCGGTGTAAGGTTCCATCACTGTGACAGCGAGCCGTTCAGCAAAAAACCGAAAAAGCCCCTCCCCGCCGTCGAGTCAGAAACAAAATCTCCGGCCGATCGGGGTTTTCGACTCGGGTGTCGGTGGGCTGACCGTTGCCGCGGCTCTCCGAGAACTGCTTCCTGCGGAGGAAATCTTCTACGTCGGCGACACCGCTCGGGTCCCCTACGGCGGAAAAAGTCCGGCAACCATTGAAAGGTACGGCATTGAAATTTCCGGCATGCTACTTGCCGAGGGCGCGAAGATGATCGTTGTCGCGTGCAACACAGCTTCTGCTCTCGCTGTCCCGCGTCTTCAAGATTTGTTGCGCGTACCGGTAATCGGAGTTATCGAACCGGGCGCCAGCGCTGCGGTATCCGCCACCAAATCAAAACACGTCGGTGTCATCGGCACCCGTGCAACGGTCCAAAGCAAAGCATACGAAAGAGCGATTCACGCCATCGATTCCACAATCAAAGTGCGCGCTCACGCCTGTCCTTTGCTTGTGCCTCTCATTGAGGAAGGCTGGCTTGAAGATCCTGTGACGGATCAGGTAATCCAGCGCTACCTGAATCCAATGATGCGCTCTGGCATCGATACGCTGGTGCTCGGGTGCACGCACTATCCCCTGCTCTCAAAAGCACTGGCGCGTTACGTTGGCAGCGGAATCACGCTCGTTGATTCAGCTCGAAACTGCGCCGCAAATGTCAAATCGCTCTTGCAAAAACTATCGTTGGCAGCGCCGAAAAACCGTCTTGGCGGCCTCAAGGTTGCGCTCACAGATCCATCCGGCTCGTTTCTGCGGGTCGCCGAGCAAGCACTCGGACTGCAAGTTGGCGACGTCGAACTCCGATCCGTGCAGCGCTCCGGAGTATAGTCCGGACATTTGTATTCCGTGCCAACCTCACCAAAACATCAACCTCCGGGAGAGCTCGATCTCGCGCCCATCGAACACCTTTATTTCCACATCCCCTTTTGCCCAAAAATCTGCCCTTACTGCTGCTTTTACGTGGAGGAAGGCAGTAAAAACAAAAACCAGGCATTTTTGGACGCGCTCCTGAGGGAGGTCAGCCGCGCTGCAGAGGCAATGCATATTCGGCCGAAGACCATTTACTTTGGGGGAGGCACTCCGACCGCGCTTCGCATCGAGCAGCTCGAATACCTACTCGGTGGACTAAAGGCCCGCCTCGACCTTTCAATGCTCCGTGAATGGACAATGGAAGCGAATCCCGCGACCGTGCGAGAGGAAAAGGCCGCCCTGTTAAAGCAACTTGGGGTAACGCGCGTCAGCCTTGGAGTGCAGTCATGGAGCGATCGATGCCTAAAAACCCTTGGGCGAACCCACAGCGCGAAACAGGCGCTTTCCACTTATGAAATCCTGCAGGCGCAAAGCTTCAACTCCTTAAACATCGACCTTATGTTTTCCGTTCCGGGACAGTCGCTGCGCGAATGGGAGGCTGACCTAGACACTACCATTCGACTCCAGCCCAACCATGTGTCTGCCTACTGCCTCACATACGAGGAAGACACGGATTTTTTCAAAAAACTCACCGGTGGCCAGTTTGTACAGAACGAGGAACACGATGCCGCGCTCTTCGAGTCGACCATGGACCGACTCTCCGCGGGAGGCTACAGCCAGTATGAGATTTCCAATCACGCTCGCGACGGAGCAACTTCCCTTCACAACTTTGCTTACTGGGAAGGACGCGACTTTCTCGGATTCGGCCCAAGTGCATTCTCAACCGTTGGTCAAGTGCGGACACAGAATGTTTGCGACACGGCGACCTACTCCATACGGATGCAGGCAGGCACTTCCCCGGTGCACTCCGAGGAGACGCTTTCGGTTGAGACGCGGGCGCGCGAAAAAATCGCCTTCGGCTTACGGATGTCGTCAGGGCTTCAAATGGATCTCTTTGACCCGTGGAAAGAGGAAACTGCCCATCTTTTGGAAATAGGCCTTCTTGAAACCGCGGGCTCACGACTCAAACTCACCCGCCGAGGGCGGATGCTTGCCGACTTGGTCGCATCGAGTTTTGTGTAAGTGCATCACCATCCGGGAACTGTGCGAAGAAAAACCGGCTCGCCTGCGAGCACCCGGAGGCTTCCGCGCTAACCCACGGCATTAAGCTCCTCTAGGTCCTCCCGGCTTAGCCGCAAACTCGCAGCCTTCACATTTTCCTCCAGGTGCCTTGGGCTGGTCGTGCCCGGAATCACAATGATAGCGGAAGACCGCTCCAACAACCACGCAAGCGCGACCTGTCCAGCAGTCGCCCCGATCCGGCGCCCAACTACTGCGAGTCGACTGGTGTCCGAATCGTGAGTAAGCGGCGCCCCCGGCGCGAACGGCTTCGCAGCAAGAGGCCCCCAAGGCAAATATGCGATTCCGTTGCTTTCGCAGTAGTTAAGAACAGAGTCGTCCCCGCGCTCCTCGAAATTATAGCGGTTCTGCACGCTGCAAATGGGCACAATAGCCTCAGCCTCGCGAATTTGCTCGAGACTTACATTTGAAAGACCCACGTGCCGAATCTTTCCAGCGTCGCGCAGTAGTGAGAGGGCGCCTAAACTTTCAGCAAACGGCACCGCTGGATCCGGCTTGTGGAACTGATAAAGATCTATCCGCTCTAGCCGGAGACGCCGCAAACTCGCGTCACAAAAACGGCGTAAACTCTCCGGTTTTCCGTCCGCAAAAACCTTGTCTGGCGCGGTCTTTTCGACACCTCCTTTAGTCGTGACCACCACTCCACCGGAATAAGGAGCCAGCGCATCGGCTATGATTTCCTCGTTGTACCCCGGCCCATAAGGGTGGGCGGTATCAATAAAGTTCACACCCAACTCCACAGCTTTACGCAGAAGCTGCTTTCCTGACTCCCATTCGGGATAAGGGCCGAAGTTCCCGGGCTGGCCGCAAAGACGCATTGCACCGTATCCCATGCGGGATACAGGAAGGTCGCCGCCAATGTTGAAAGTGGAATTCATGGCGGCACTTAATCCAATTTCCCGGGAGATATCGAGCACGCATTCCTCACGTGTTTTACATCTTGAAGTTTACTCGGAGGGCGAGAGACTTCGAACACCACCCCATGAACATTTCACGACGCACTTTGCTGCAATCTATGCTGACTGCAGCGGCCGCACAGACGGCATCCCAGGTCAACTCATTGCTCGCGCAAAACACTCCTGCTTTTAGTGCGTCCGAGCCAAAGTTCGCAGTGTTCAGCAAGCACTTTGTCGGGCTCCCATATAACCGCCTTGCCGAGGTGGTTGCAAGTTGCGGAGCGAACGGAATCGAGGCCCCCATCCGTCCCGGAGGCCACATTGAACCGGCGAAAGCGCGGGAAGAATTGCCCAAACTCGCTGAAGCGCTGAAGAAAAACGGACTTGAAATCACACAACTAACCTCCGCCCTGACTGATGCCAGCCCACAGTCGCATGCAGAATCCCTGCTGCGAACGGCAAAGGCGCTAGGCATTGAACGCTACCGGCTTGGATTCTTCAAATACGACCTCGGCAAACCGCTCTGGCCCCAGTTGGATGAAATTAAAGCGCGACTCAAGGATCTGGTGGCAATGAGCAAGGAAATCGGGATTTTGCCATGCTTCCAAAACCACTCTGGGGCGGGTTACGTGGGTGCGGCGATCTGGGATGTAGCGTTGATGATGCGGGACTTTCCCACAGATCAACTCGCTTGGAGCTTCGACATCATGCACGCCACCATCGAGGGAAACCTATCCTGGCCCGCAGAGGTAGCGCTGGTGAAGGAGCGGATTGGAATTGCTTACTTTAAAAACTTCATTTGGGACAACAAACGCCCCCAACCAGCGCCACTTGGGGAAGGCATTATTGGTAAGCCTTATGTGGATATGCTCCGGAGAAACGGCTATTCAGGGCCAGTGTCGCTTCACGTGGAATACCTCAGAGCCAAGCCAACAGACTCAGAGGGTCTGGCCACTTTGGTGGAGGCAACCAAGCGCGACATGGAAATTCTGAAATCTTGGTGGGAGTAACAATCCGACCTTAACCAAATAAAGAAATGAAGAACGCCTAGCTAACCCTAGCAATTTCACCCCCGCTGCGGCTTGGATCAACCCCGTTCAAAAACCTTTCCTCTTAACCAGCAACCGGAGTGCATAATTTCGCAACTAACCTTTCACCCTATGTCTAACATTTGGAATCTCGCCCACCCTTGGCTACGCGATCTGGTGGCTTACGAGCCCGGAAAACCGATCGAAGATGTGGCTCGTGAACTTGGCCTCGAGCCGTCTCAAATCATCAAGCTCGCCTCAAACGAAAACCCGCTCGGACCCTCTCCTAAAGCGCTTGAGGCGATGCATGCGACTCTCGAGCGAAGCCATTTCTATCCTGATGGCGGCGGATTTTATTTACGCGAAGCCATTGCGGAGAAAATGGAGCTCAAACGCGAGAACGTTATTCTTGGCTGCGGATCGAACGAG
>JBILUQ010000283.1:0-4941 GCA_044370935.1 Chthoniobacteraceae bacterium | reverse complement strand
TCGAAGCTCACTACGGCGCTGAGTCAGACGCCCTCCAAGGTGAATGCTTTGTTCTCCTCGGGGGTAAGTTCGGTCTCGGGAACAGGGTCTGCCGGGGCTACCACGCTGTCGGTTTCAAGCACCAGCAATTTGCTGGCGGGGCAGGTAGTGTCCGGTGCTGGAATTCCTTCCGGCACAAAGATTCAATCCATCGGAACGGGAGAGATCACACTCGACAACGCGCTGACTAGTTCGATCAGCGGCTCCAGCGTGTATTTGCCGATCGCAAACCAAGGGGTGTCTGTCAGGTTGGGGGGACTGCTCTCGCTTTCGTTGAGTAGTACTACCAGTGAGCCGGGGCTTTTTAAGACGGCCTCCTCGGCAATCAGCAGTCAAACGAGTTCGATCCAGAAGCAGATTGATGCCATGGAAAGGCGGATTCTGGCTCGACAGAAGCAGTTGGAGGCAAGTTTTGTAGCGATGGAGAGGGCGCAGTCCCGCTCGCAAAGCCAACTCTCGCAGCTCAGCAATGCCTTTACTAATACAAAATGACGCCTCTTTTCCGTAGTTTGTTTAATCTTTCGTTGGTTGGCTTGCTCCTGGGGGCATGCCAGACAGAGACCAAGCGTCGTTACCCCACTCAGAGAAGCCCTGAGGCGCCGCAAAACTGGTTCTTGCCGAGTGGACCTGGGCGTCCTCTTCGCCGTGTAGCACTGTTGCCCGTTTGGAATGAGCGTTTCACGGAGGGTTTGCTCAGGGACATTGACTACGCTTTTGGCGAGGAGCTTTCCAAAAAAGCGTTGTTCGAAGTGGTGCCTATCACGAGGGGAGATTTGGAGGGGCTCATTGGCATGCGAATGGTGGCGTCATATGACCGGATCTCAGGTGATTTATTCCTGAAGATGAAGGATCGGTATGGCGTGGACGGGGTGATGTTTAATGATCTTACTTTCTACTCCCCTTACAAGCCTGTCGGCTTGGGAGTGCGCTCCAAGTTGGTGGACATCGAAAGTGGTCGGATTCACTGGGCCAGTGACGTTGTGTATGATTCTGGAAATGCAAGCGTTTCAGAGGCTGCAAAGAGTTATCAGAAGGTTCTTGGGAAAGATAATTTCATGAAGAACAGTGATGGGGCGACGGTGCTGATGAGTCCAAAGCTTTTCGCGAAATTTGCCGCGTATTCAAATTTTGAATCCTTGCAAAGATAATCATTAAAGCCTGGATTTGAGTTGAATGCAAAGGTTTGGCATATCTTTTCGGAGTCCTGTCTCTGGTGTGCTATAAATTTTTCTAAAGATTTTGAGCCTCCCTCCGACTATTAAAGTATGAGTATGAACATTCAGTCGCTTCGCTTGCAGTCTTCGGTTCTTCAACCATTAAGTCATGCGCAGGCAGCTTCGGTCGAGAAAACGCAATCTGTACGCCAAGAGATGCAGGTTGATAACGTATTCTCACCGGCTGAAGTTGTGAGCCGTCTAACGCGTGAGCTTCGCTCATCTGAATCTCAAGTCCGTACAGACAAGGTGGCTTATGGTAGGGAAGTCGCTGGGAAGAACGGTTATCCTTCCGAGAATATTATCAAAGAAGTGGCGGTCAGTCTTTTGGGTGGTGGTGATACAGGAGCCGCCTAGTGGCTCCTCAGGAACTATCTGAGAGTCAAGCCAAGCAGTTGGCCGGCTCTTACAGGGCGGCCGCAGTTTCCACTGCGTCGCCGGGCGTGTTGATTCTAATGCTCTTCGATGGAGCGCTTAGATTTATAGCTCTCGCGGAACATGGGTTCACGTTAGAGGCTTTGCCTCGGAGGAACGAGGAGGTTCATAATAACTTGACCAAAGCTCAGTCCATAGTGAGGGAGCTTCAAGTATCGCTCGATTTGGAGCGGGGCGGTGAATTTGCAGCCCAATTGTTTGCTCTCTATGATTTCATGGTTGATCAACTGCTCGAGGCCAACGTGAAGAAGGAAATTGAGCGGATTCAGACAGTGAAAAATTTCCTTCAGGATCTCCGCGATGCTTGGGCTGAGATGCTTCAGAAATTCCAGAATCAGTAATGACTTTTGCATGGAAGATCAAAAGCAAAGCGGCCTTAGCGAACGTGGGTCTTCTTTGCACGGTCTTGCGAAATCCACCTCGATACCTCTCTCCGGCAGCAGGCCTGCCAAGTTTCGAGAGTTCTGGAGCCTTTTGGCGAGGTTGGAGTCCCTTAGTGCCTCGGAAGCCGCTCTTTCTGTTGGAGAAGCGGATCAGTTCGACCGGATTCAGGATGAAAAGGCATCGGTCTTTGCCATGCTGCATGTCCTGGGGAGAAGTCTAGGCTTGGACCGCTCGAATAAAGATTTGCGCGTCCGCTTGGAAGCCCTTGAGCGTGCTGAGAGACGAAATCTTGCGAAGATTTCTATCATTCTTGAGGGGATTGGTGTCGAACTGCGTGAATCTGTTGCTTCTCAAAGAAATCTTCACTCATTGAGGGGAGCCTATTTGGCGGAGTCGCATGGGGGTGCGTTTTTTGCCGAAGGGTAAAATATGGAAGGGTCCATGGCTGGCGATTCTTTTGGTGTACTTTTGGTCGAAGATGACAAAGACCTGCTTTTTTTACTCTCTCAAGAGTTAGAGGCTGGCGGTTACAGGGTTACGGGTTTTTCGGATCCCTTCGAGGCTCTCGATTTGATTCAGAGGGAGAAGTTTTCAGTGGTGCTTGCTGACCAGAATATGCCTGGTCTCAGCGGTGTGGACTTTTTGATCAAGGTCAGGGATGCGCAGCCCTCTTGCTCGAGAATCCTGATTTCGGGGTTTGCTTCCCCTGAGGTGCTCGTCCGTGCGGTCAACGACGCGGAGATTTTCCGGTTTATTCCAAAACCCTGGAATCGAGTTGAGTTCCTCTCGGTGATGGAGTTGGCTACAAGCCGCAGTGCTCTAGCCTGGGAGTCCGCGCAGCGCATCATCGAGGGCATTCAGTCAAACGATCGTTTGATTTCGTTAAACGCCACGCTTCGCGATCAACTGAACTCGCTGCTCTCTAGGCCAGTTGCAGACGCCGCAGAACCTGATTGTTCGCTCGCATCCTACCAGCACTCTGTTGGCTTGTGCTTTCGTTTGATCAGCACGTTTTACCCACTTTTGGGCGCGCAAGCTCAGGCTGTAGTTGAGGCTTGCCGCGCGATGTCTCGAACCGAATATTTCACGGAATCTCAGCGGCAAGTCTTGATGACAAGCGCGTGGATTTATGACGTGGGGCTGATCGCCTTGGACCGTCCGCTGGTGCGCCTCTATTTTTCTGATCCTAATAGCTGTTCCGGCCCGGAGCGTGACCTGATTGCGGACCATCCCCTGATCGGACAGGTGGTTGCCGCTTTTGTCGACCGCAATCACGACGTCGGGTTGACGGTTCGTGCGCACCATGAGAGGTTCGACGGGACTGGATATCCCGATCGTCTGGCTGCCTATAGTATTCCTTGGACTGCGCGCTGTCTCTCGGTGGCGGTGGGATTCGTCCAATCAGGACTTTCGAATGAAAAAGCGGTTGAGTACCTGCTTGGTGAAAGCGGGCGGGCATTTGATCCGGAGGCTGTGAGGCTATTTGTTCGTTCGGTGCGGTTATCTGATTTGCCTCCGAACATCCGTGAGGTCTTGATGGTTGAGCTTCGGCCGGGGATGAAGCTTGCCAAGGGGATACAAGGCACAACTGGGGTTTTGCTCATGCCTGAAGGGCACGAACTATCGGAAGTGTCGATCGCGAAGCTGCGCAGTCATGCTGCCCAGCACTTGGTAACGGAGCGTCTCCTTATTTACGCTTGAGCAGGTCATTTCGGCACTTGGGCGCCAAGGAGGGATATTTAGTTTCGATCCTGCAGTTGGCATGACTGCTGCTCCTCTTTCCGAGTATGTCACCGCTCGTTATTTCTGGCGCAGCTTCTGTAGCCAACCTTTTGGCTTCTGGAGTCAGCAGGGTTGTAGGATTGCCCTCAAGCACTGCTTCAATCCAGCCCTCTTTAGTAAAGGGTTTTGATCACGCCTTGTATAAGGCTGCTGGCTCTGGGGTGGGGCTTCCGAGTTCCTCTCAACGTTTGGGGGGGATGTCTCCAATCGAGTTGCAGAAGGAATCTATTTTTCAGATGACAGAAGTCCAAAGCGCACTCGCTGCGCAGCCCGCGGGATCGGTGAATGGAATTGAAGTTAGGCAGGATGGCTCTGTTGCACTTTCGACGGCCCGAGGATCCATTGAAGTCGCGCTCTCACAATCCTCACGAGAATTAAGTGTGAGGGCTTTTTCTGCGCTCTCCGAGGCAGCCCGCAACGGGGGATTGGCTGGTGGTCAGGCGCTTTCTGTTTTGTCCGCTGACGCAGGCGGTTTTCCGCGGGCGCAGGGGTTTATTCTGCCATTGAAAAGCGGTGTAAGATAAGCCGCCAGACCAATGATCTCAGAGGCTTTCGACCGTTTAATCAGCGTTTTTCAACTCAACTGAGCAGATGATAGAAAAAATTTTCTCCAGTCCAAGCTATGATGGATCCAAGATGCTTTTGGATGTAGCGATCCAAAGACAACAGGCCATCGCCTCGAATTTGGCTAACATTGAAACTCCGGGGTACAAACGGATTGAAGTGGACAAGGGCTTTTCGAAAGTATTCTCGGAGGCATTGAACGCTGGAGCCCCTCAGCAAGCCCCAAGTCCAAAGATCCTGACGGATTTTGACTCGCCGTCTCAAAGAAAAGATGGGAACAACGTGATCCTTCAGGACGAGTTGATGTCCATGAGCAAGAACTCCGCGGAGTATGAGGCGCTGGGGGAGTTTGTTAGTTACTCGATGCGAATTCTCAGAATGGCGATCACTGGCAGATCGAATGGATAGTTTGACGTTCCGTGTTGTCGCAGAGCATCTGTTTTTAGCTTTGCGAAATCCGGTTTCCTGAGTTTGATTGCGCGAGGATTCCCCGACCGAAATTACCTAAGAACCGCCCCGCAGT
>JBILUQ010000282.1:0-4950 GCA_044370935.1 Chthoniobacteraceae bacterium | reverse complement strand
TACACCTCAGGATTCGTGGGACCGGCTGGCCCTGCAAGCCGCGCACGCAGATGGCCGCCGGGATTCATCACTGCGCGGTCTTCCGCTCCGAAGGGGCTTGGATTTGTCATGCCCTCCTTCAGCAGCCAACGCCGGTTGAACACATGCTGGGGCACACGACCCGTCCCCCATGCGATGCGTGCTGGTTCGAGTTGGTGTATGGCGCGGCGCACAACGTCCACAACGCGCGAGACGAGCAAATCACGATAGTGGAGCTTTCCACCGGGGCTCGCAACGGGCGCCACGCTGGAGTGGGTGTGGGTGGTTGAGAACATCAGATTCGCCGCCGGAATGCCGGTCAACGCCTCGACCTTCTGCTTCGCCTCGTCCCAGACTTCGCGTCCCAAAGAAATCGTGTCAGCCACCACAAACACCAGTCGCGTTGTTCCGTCATCAAGCACGAGGCAGCGCACGTGCAACTCGTCGTGCACGTTCCCAGCGATCGGACGCGGCGCGAAGTTTCCCACAATCTCCATCCCCAGCGGCGGCGTGATGTTGCTGGTGGCCGCGCCTGCCTTCAAAACCTTCGCAGTCTCACCCTGTCCCAAGACGGAGACCGGCGTGAAACTGGCAAACAATATCAGCGGGAGGAGCAGAAGGGGTTTCATTTCATGGGGAGCGTGATGAGCAGCATCATGGTTTTCCAGAAAAGCTTTATTAAAAGAAACATGCAACCCCCCGTTGCAATCTGTAGGATTCGCGGGAACAAGCAGAAGCACGGTTTCCCGGAGTTGTCGAAGGGGCTTCACGAGCAAGACGGCACAAACCCTTTTAAAAACTGCAATGATTTCCTTGGTTTCTGTGCCTTCTCTCCTTTTCGCCCACGCAGACCCGAGAGTGAAGTCTCATCCTATGGCAACCATCCAGGATTCTGATCGAGCGAAACGGACCGGACTCGGGCAGAGAGTTGGGTAGACTCGGCCCCTTGGCCGACAATCCACCTTTCGGAGGCTCCCATGTCATCCAGAACAGTTTCCAGCTTCCTGGCATCATGTGGATTGGTGCCGCTGTTGGCTTTGACTTCCACCACCATTTTTCGCCACTTCGGTCAAAGACCAGATCTGCCTCCTGACCGGTGGCTGTGCGCCAAAAAAAGAACTGAGTGAAAGGATGCGCCATTCGCTCTCGACGCATCAAATCCTCACCCACAAATCCTTCCCAGCTTGCTCCTCGAATTGGGTGGTTATGCAGGTCTTCCAAAGTCGCAACGTTGAGCAGGTGGAGCAGAAGGCCAGTGTCCCTGATAAAAACCCGTGGCGCTTTTACAAGGCGTTTGCGGATGTTGCAAAAATATGGAGGCAGTCGGCGGATACAAAAAATTCCCTCCAGCAAATCCAAGCCGTGCTGAACCGTGTGGTAACTCACACCGAGCGAGTTTCCTAGGGCGGACAGGTTTACAAGGCCACCTTGTTGGGCTGCCAGCATGGTGAGCAGGCGTCTCAGAAACAGCGCATCGGGTCGAAATCCATAGGCCGCGAGATCACGCTGAAGCAGGGACTCTACGTCTTTGTCGCTGGCGTCCGGGAAGGAGGTCCGCGCAAGTCCGGAGAGACCGTGGCGCCGGTGTGCATGCCTGCATCGAGCTACACGCGTACCACTGAATAGACCGCCCCGAGTTAGCGCGCCCGACGCGCCGCTTTCGATTGACCCCGATCTATGATGTTTTGACGGCCAGCCCAGCTAGGACACTAAACAGACTCACAAAAAACAAATGCCGATGGCTTGTTTGTTGGCGATAAACGCCACAGGACAACCTTCGCTTACAAATCGATCAACCCCGGCATTCACGCCCAAACTAAAGTCCACCCCGTTTCGCCCCAATCAACCATCAGGGGCACTGGATAATTTTACCAGATGGCCGATATCGGCAACGCATGTAGGTCAGGAGCTATGGATACAACGCACTCCCCAGAATAAATCACATATCCATGTCGAAACTTGTTGCCCATTACTTCGCGGAGGTAGCGTAATCCCGCAAAATCTTCGCTCCGAATCGTCGATCCAAATTTCATCTCTACGGCGCACAAGGAGCCGTCTCTTGATTCGAGCACCAAGTCCACCTCCCTCCCGGCGTGAGATCGGAAGTGAGACAGGCTCAACATCAGCGGAGACCATGTGACCGCCTTCCGGATTTCAGACACCACAAAAGTCTCGAAAAGCTGCCCCAAAAAAATCGCCTGCGATTCGCGGGAACGGTCGTCGAAACCCGTCAAGACACACGCGATTCCGGTGTCGCTCAAATGCAGCTTGGGTTGCCGAACCAGCCGGGCCGAGGTGTTCCCTGCCCACGCAGGAATTTCAAACGCGAAAAAGACCGCCTGCGCCAGCGCAATATAACGACGCACCGTCGTGAGGGGCACCCCGAGGATCCGCGCGAAGTCCGCGTAATTGACCACGGTTCCGGTGCGGCTTCCCGCCAGCGCCAAAAGTCGTCGCATGTTGGAAACATCTCCAATCCGCGCAAGGTCGGTCATGTCGCGTTCGATGAGGGCGTCGCCGTAGGACTGAAGCCAGCGCTGGGCTCCCGCAACCGTTTTTCTGGTCACCGCTTCGGGAAAACCGCCCCGCAGCATCCGGTGAATCAGCAGGTCTTTCTCAGTGCCACCTTTACACGAAGTGACGATAGAGCCGCTCCAGAAAGTCTCGAGCCAATCGCCTCCGGTTCCTTCGATTTCACACTGGCTCAATGGCCAGAGGTCCAGCACGCGCATCCGTCCTGCGAGCGATTCTGCCACGGCACCGCCGACCCGTACCTCTGCCGATCCGGTGAGCAAAAAACGTCCCGGGGTGCGGTCTTCATCCACCCTCTGCTTGATGGCGAGCAGCAGCTCCGGAACGCGCTGGACTTCATCCATCGTGACTGGACCCTTGATTGCGGAGACAAAAGCCACAGGATCACTTTTCGCTGCGGACAACGTCGCTAGGTCGTCTAAAGTCCGGTATTGCCTTACCTGCGGACCGGTTTGTAGCGCTTTGACGAGGGTCGTCTTTCCCGACTGTCTCGGCCCACGAAGGAATACTACGGGGTCTTCCGCGAGTGCCTCCTGAAGGGCGGGTTGGACATGGCGCTGAAACATGCGCGAAATTTGACCATAAAATGGTCGATTTTCAACCACTTTTGAAGTGGATTGAAGTCCGGCTTCGCCTCCAAGTTGCCTATGGCGAGCTGCTAGGTGTCTTTTCGGCTCCGCATGAAGCCGCTGACGCAATAGATAAGAAAAAAGTAAACCACCCACTCCACGCCCATAATAATAGAGAACGCGATTTCCGCTTTGCCTCTCCAAACGTCGGACACAAGGAGAAGTGAAACAAGGGGCTCGTAGGTGCCAACCACATGCGGCGGCAAAATAAACGGTCCAAACAGCGCAAGGACCAGAGAGAACGCAAAGTGAACGAATTTCTTGTTTAGAGGCGATTTCATCGACGCTGAGATTTTTACGCACTCCGTGAAGCAATACCGCGCAAGGGTCGCCGATCTTGAGCGAAAGGTCACTTCTTGCCAGTTCATTCCCTCCGACAGTTCTCGTGGTCCGCGCTTTTGTCGACGAGGAGCACCTTCTGCCGCAAGGCTGGTCGAGTTATTCCATCCGTCATTGAGAGCGGCCGGAAGGCCTTCAATCCGGCACTTGAAGCGTCCTTAACAAGGCCTCAGGAGGCAGGCGCTCTATCCCGCGCCATCCGCGCTATGGGTTGCAGGAAGTCACTCCCCGTAGCGCGAACAGATCCCCGGCGAATACATCCGGACAGGTTCGCAGCATCAGCCGGACGGTATCGATATAGGCCCTATCCATGCTTCAAGACCAGGAGCGTGCCGTCCTTCAGTCGAGTGATCCAGCGGCTTTTGCTTCCAAGCTCAATCTGGAAGGCCCCCCGGAAGTGATCGACATCAACAACACCGGTTTCCTGTGCCCAGGAAAGGAAGAGGCGTACGGTTTTTACGCTGGAGCAGGAGGCAAGCAGTTGTCCCATCAGTTCTGTGCGAAGATTGCGGAGTCCATCGAAAAGATTCCGGGCTTCCTCGAGGTCCTGGCGTGTGCCCACCTCGGACAGAAGCTCTAGGACCGCTCGTTCCGGCACCGAGACTTTCAAGTTCTCAGCGGCTCCAGCCGGAGTGGAAATGGTGTCAGCATTCAACGAGGAGGGGTTCCAATCAAAAATCCGGGAATGGACATACCGAGCCGGGAAGCGCGATGTGAACCACTCGGGAAGGACGAATCTCTCCTCCCCCCAGAGAATCCATGATTCACGAACTCCGAGATTATGTCGCACTCCATGCAAGGCTAGGGCGCTCTTTCCTCCGACATGAAGCCCTGAGGACCTTTTTTGAAGTATGCGGATACAGCCCGGGGGATCCAGTTTGTCCGACGGGAAGGCATAGACGCCCTGTCCCAGCCTGACGAGCCATCCGCTTGCCACGTAACGTGCCGCCTCGCCAGAGTTTCAGCTCTGAGTTGCTCTCTACAGCCGTTTCGGGAACCGAGCGTCGGAAAATGCGCCCCGTCACACAGCAGCTTTATACGCTAAATTAGAATATTTTGTTTTATACGCCAAATTGGATAGTGCGTGTTTATGTGATCTGGCGTATACATTTTGGAATGTATTTGGCTCGCGACCCAAAGCAACTTGGAAACATCATCCGGCGTGCCCGCAAGCGGCTCGGATTAAGCCAGAAACAGCTCGGAGAGAAAACTGCTATGCGACAGGCGACCATTTCTCTGTTGGAGACCGGCAACGCAGCGGCGCGCCTTGAAAACCTGCTGACGGTTTTGGCGGCACTTGAACTGGAACTCCAAGTCACTCCCCGCGCCAAGGACTGGGACAAGGAAATGGAAAATTATCTCTGATGGCTAGAACACGCCGCCACAACCCGCTCCGCGTCCTGCTCAACAGCCGTCTTGTCGGCCACCTGTT
>JBILUQ010000281.1:0-5031 GCA_044370935.1 Chthoniobacteraceae bacterium | reverse complement strand
GCCTCGCTTCAAAATCCTTACACCGACGCAATGAGCTGGCAGGGATTGCGGCCGGGGCTCGTTAAAGGAGACCGGCGTCCATTCAAGGCCGGCGACGGCCGTTTTTTCTACCCCCCAAAGGCGTGTTTTGACGGCGGTAATGCCTTTGTGGACGAACAACCCGCTGATTCGATTCGCTTGGAGATGACGAGGGATGGCATCGAAGACTGGGAGTACTTCGCGTTGCTGCGTGCGCGCATTGCGGACGCGCATTTGAGTGAGGAGGAGGCAGCCCCTTTTAATGCGTTGCTCGCCGTCCCCCCCGAGGTGAGTACTTCATTGAGAAAATACACGTTCGCGCCTGAACCGATTGAAGCCCATCGTGCGGCATTGGCGCAGGCGATTGAGACTCTCGGAAAAAGAAAGTAGGTTGAACTGGGAATCCTTTCAGGAGCGGAGGTCTGCTTCTGTCTTTCGGGGGAAGACATCGCTGCGTTTCCGCAACTCGCCCGCGCGGCATCGTCGCGGGGCGCGCTAATTGCAGGCGTTCCTGGGTAGAGCTGACTCAGCTTGGTCACCCGCGGTTGAGCGTGGGGCGTTCGGCCCTGCTCCGCTTCGCTTGCCACTAATCCAAGAATCCAGAACCAAGCAAGGGGAAGTGTCCGTCCCCAGCGTGCCGCTGCGACAGTCGACAACCGTTAATGAGTGTTGCCCGGAGGGAATACACTTTGGAGTCTTTCATAGAGTGGGCTTGACGGTGAAATCGCAAGATCACGTTTGAGCATTTGAAAGAACTCGCTCATGCGAGCTGCTTTTACTTTCAAAAATTTGTCGGTATCTAGCCTCTCTAGAAATGGCTGGTCTCCTTTCCCTCCATCTGCGAGCCGCGCAGTCATCAGGCGACCGTAAAGAGTGGCTCGATCGTCTGTGGCAATGTTCATGCCATAGGGTTCGGCAAACCCCTGCCACTTGGTGTTGTCTTTGTAAAAACTAGTTTGGCCTGAGGCGGTGGGAGCAACCGGCGTATTGGAAACAACTGCATTAAGTCTGCTGATTTTGTAGACAAAGCCCGTTTCATTCAGACTCTCCCAAGCTTCACCATAAATTGGCCCACCTTCCTTAGAAAACTCTTTGTCCATCAAGTGGAGTAACTCGTGATGGATAGTTCTGCGCAGAAAATCCATCGATGTCGTTTTAGTCGTATCAAAACCGTGAAGACCATAAGCGAAAGAAACCTGCGGCAACCAACTCATGCCCTGACCCGCAACCCCCGCGCCCCGAAAATTAAAATCATCCAAAATGAAAAGATTTTTGACGTTCAGCCGCCGGGTTATTTCCACTGGGTACATCTGTAATTCATCTCGAATCATACGAATGAATTCCTTGAATTGGGGAAGTTTCTTGTCAGTAAAATAGGAGTATTCCAGTCTTACCTTGCTTGGCATAGGTGGCGCCGCGGAGCCGGGTTCCCAGAGCACCTTGAAGCCCCATTGTTTTTCGAGTGTCTGAATATCATTTTGAATCGCGGCATCGGCTTTGATCTGGGCATTGCTGTGAGCGTCAGCGAGGTTATTGAGACACACGATACGCTGGTGCTCTGGTATGGTGCCAAGAGCGGTCCAGTAGGCCTGATTGAACTGCGGGTCTAAGGTGTGCAGAAAGTCCTGCACTATTTCGATGCGCTGCCTTAAGCGAGCATCTGTCTTAGCAAGGGCATTTAATTCAGCGAAATCACTAGGGTCCCACATTGTCTTGTAAAGACCCTCTCTTGAATTGCTTGCTTTTTTCAGTCGTTTTGCACTTTCAGCTTCAAGCGCAGAGTCATCCGACTCAAGCGTCTTCCAGTGTGACAATCCGATAGGCGATTCTGGTGCTTTAACATCCTCCAAGAGGTAGGAGAAAAGCGTGCTATGGATGGAGCCTCTACCCAGAGCCTCCGTTGTAGCCGTCATCGTGGTTGGCACTGTCACGAAGATTGAGCCGCTGTTTTTGTGAGCAATGAATGTTGGCGAGTAAGGCGTCGCAGCTCCTTTACTCGCTTTGGAAATGTACGCATTGGCCAAAACCAAATTCTTTGACCCAAACTTTTTCAAGAATCCCTCCGGGTATCTTTTTAATTCAGCGGTAATCCACTCGAGCATCAAAAGTGCGTTTGCCACATGCTCCGCTTTTATAGGAGTTACATCATAGACCGCGGACACTGCTGGATCAGCGCCCAAGCCTAATTTTATAATGACACCAAAGCTGGATTGGAGCCGTTCAGACGCCGCAATGAGTTCTGGATTTCTGGCAACCGGGACCTCCGTAGTTGTGGGAACACTTTTTTCCACGGCGATCGGCAGTGGCGTGGTCTGCGCGAGAAGAGAAGCCGAAAGCTTCAGCGCAATAACAAGCCCGAGGGGGAGACTTGAGCAATTCATATGAAGAAGAACCTAGCTGCGCTCGCAAATTATGCTAGGTGTTTGCATGGCAACCGTGCGCAGTAGGGCAGTTAAAATGCGCAGTCGCCACGATCTCGGTGTTTCAATATAAAAACATGATGTGTTCGATATTGCTCCGATTTTCGAAAGACACAGAACCGCGCCGCTATGAGTGATTACGATGTGGTTATACTAACCGACATGCGGTACGAAGCGCCTGACGAGGGCCAATGGTATAACGCTCAGTTGCTTCACGAAGAGCAACTTTTGAGGGATGGACTCGAAGCGCGCGGTCTTCGCACTGCGCGGGTGGCTTGGTCTAATCCGAACTTTGAGTGGAGTTGCACCCGCGCCGCTGTGTTTCGCTCGACATGGGATTACTTTGAGAAGTTTGCTGAGTTTTGCAGATGGATGCAACAAATCGAGGGCGGCACGCATCTGTTTAATGCCGCATCTTTAGTGCGCTGGAATATTGATAAGCATTATCTGCGAGACCTTGCTGAGCGCGGAGTAAATGTTCCAAAGACTCATTTCATCGAACGCGGTGAAACCAGCACGCTGCGTGAGTTGGTCACAGCCAACCGCTGGAGCGAGGTGATTCTAAAGCCAGCAGTTTCAGGTGCTGCTCGGCATACTTATCGCATCAACAATGCAAACATTGAGGCACACCAAGCGGTGTTGCGCGAGTTGCTGCGCGAAGAAGCGATGATGTTACAGCCTTTTCTGAGCAGCGTGCTCACGCAAGGTGAAGTCTCGCTGGTTGTCATCGGGGGGCGATGCACCCATGCGGTTCGAAAGGTTGCAAAGGCAGGTGATTTTAGAGTGCAAGACGACCACGGAGGCACCGTGCAGGCGCATACGCCGACGGTAGACGAAATAGAGTTCGCTGAGCACGCTGTGGCAGCGTGTTCACAAACGCCGCTCTATGCCCGCGTGGACGTGGTGCGAGATGAATCAGATGCTCTGTCTTTGATGGAACTTGAATTGGTGGAGCCAGAACTGTTCTTCCGTTTTCATCCGCCCGCGGCTGATTTGTTGGCAGCAGCCATCGCGAAAGCTTTATGACCAGTCGGGGCGCGACGGGCCCAGTTCTCGGCGAGGGATACCGCTTAAGAACTCTGAGGAAGGAGAGTGTGCGCAGCTCAGCAAGCGAAACAACTTGCTTGTCACTGTGAAACAACTTGCCTGTCCGGTATCATTTGGTCCCCGTACCATTTGATTCCTGATCACGGGCGGATTCGGTGAATCTGATACGCCAATTAGGCAGTATGATGTAAAGAATCGGGTCAAATAGTTGGCAAATCAGTTGCTAGCTCCAAAGCGCTAGAGGCGCGACTTTGTGGCAGCCTCGGTCGGAACTAGGTTTTGAGGCGTAGGGGATCCAGTTTTTCAAGATGTCGGTCCGTCGACAAACCCTGGGAGCGCGTAGCCCCAGCTGCGCCCAGACGCGGATTGCACCAAAAAGGGTAGCGCAACAGCTAAGGTACAATACATCCCGATGTGACCGGGTGTCGGCGCACGCTGGGGCTGCGCGCTCCAAGCGAGGGGGCAAGTGTCTGTCCCCAGCACTCGCAAACGCGCCATTCTCATGCCCCCCCGGTTGCCATCTTTGATCCTTTTTGCGCTACTCTCCGGCCCGATCGCCACGATGCGCGCTGCGGACTTGAAACTTCCCGCGCTCTTCGCGGATCACATGATCCTGCAACGCGACAAGCCAGTCGCCTTCTGGGGTTGGGCCGAGGCAGGTGAGAAGGTAACCGTTTCCTTCGCCGGGCAATCGAAGTCTGCCACTGTGAGTGCTGATGGCAAATGGTCATTGAAGCTCGATGCCATCGGAGCTTCCGCAGATCCACGTGTGCTCGTCGTTACGGGCAAGGAGGGGCGCAAGGTCGAGGTGAAGGATGTGCTCGTGGGCGAAGTTTGGCTCGCGTCCGGCCAATCCAACATGGAGTGGAACTTGACGAAGACCACGGGCGGGGCCGAAGCCGCAGCAACCGCAGCCGACCCGCTGCTGCGTCTCGCCAAGATTCCACAGCGAATCGCAACAGACCCGCAGGATGACTTGGCGAATGCAGTGTGGCAGCCCAGCACACCGGAAGCAGCGGCTGCATATTCAGCTGTTGCCTATCACTTTGCACGTGAGGTTCGACGGACACAAGGCGTGCCGGTCGGGATCATCACATCGGCGTTTCCCGCCTCGACTTGCCAGGCATGGATTCCAGTGGACACCCTCAAATCCGACCCACTCCTCTCGGATTATATCGTGAACTGGGAGCAGCGCATTGCAGAGTTCGACTCTGCAAAAGCGATGGCACGGCAAAATGCAGAAACCAAACCTGACAAGCCCGCCGCTGATGACCCGCGCAGGATGCCAATGCGTCCGTCAGTCCTCTTCAATGGAATGATTCATCCGCTCGTGCCCTTTACCCTCCGTGGAGTGATCTGGTATCAGGCCGAGGGAAACAACGGCGACCCAAACTTTGAGCGCTGCTTCCCCGCAATGATCCAATCTTGGCGCGAAGCCTGGAACCAGTCGCGACTGCCATTCCTTTTCGTCCAATTGCCAAAATTCAACGGCTTCGTGCCCGAGACCCGCGAAATTCAAGCGAGCTGCGCCCGTTCGGTGCCAGAC
>JBILUQ010000280.1:0-5033 GCA_044370935.1 Chthoniobacteraceae bacterium | reverse complement strand
ATGCTTTCCTCGCCAGACCGGCTTGGCCCTCCGCTTTTGGGGCCGCGGACTGCAACAATCAGTCCCTGGGCGTTTTGGAACTCCACTTCCTTAAGCATCCAAGTTTCCTCTTCGCGCAAGCAATTACTGGGTTCGTCTTCCAACAAAAGCACGTGATTCTCCGGAGGGGCCGCGCTGGCATCGCGTTTGTGCGACGAAACGGGCACAGGCGAGGTCGTGGGGTCGGGAGGCAGAAACGCCCTTGCATGCAGTACGGTGCCTAAGGGAATGTCCCGCAGATCCGCGGGCGCACCTTGGTAGCGAACCACGGCGTAGGGGAGCAAGGCAAAGGGGTGAGGACTGTTGAATCGGAAGGCGTTTGCCGTCTGAATCCGGAGACTGCCCCGGCGGTTTGTGTGATCCACAAAAACTAATTCCCCGCGGTAAGCGCGCGCCTTTTCAAGAGGAGGAAAAGCGCCCGGCATCGGGCGGAAAATCTCGGATGCATTCTCTTTACTTTGGGTTTTCTGCAAATGCTCCGCAGTCCTCAGTCCCTGCTCTGGGGCTGCTGAAGCTTGTGCATGAACTTCCATGACTGCGCAACACGCGGAAGCCAACCCTAGCAAGCAAGAAGCTAAGCGACGGGAGTAGAGCACAAAAATAAAGAGCAGGGTCGGGGTGACAATAAACTGCGTTAGCGATCAGAGCGCGATTACAGCGCGATCACAGGGTGACCACCTTGTTGCTGTCACCGAACTTCTCGGTTTCAACGCCCATGCACTGCGCCATCAAGAGTAACAGGTTGCTCATGTGAGCGACGCTGTTGGCGGGGCGGCTGCAGAGCCCGTAGTGCTCGGCGGGTTTGTCGAGCTGGTACCCGTTGAAATGGCCCTGATTGAAGTCTAAGTGGCTGCCGTGTTTCAGACCGAGGTCGGAGCCGCCGGCGAGAACGATTGGCAGGTTGGCGTTGCCGTGGCTGTGGCCGTAGGACATTCCGCTGCCAAAGAGCGCCATCGTGGAGCCGAGGAGCGGTTTCCCATCGAGGTCCTTCGTTTCCGTGAGTCGGGTGAGGAAATAGCTGAACTGCTCGATCGCAAAGGTGTCGTAGTTGGTGAGCTTTTCCATGTAGCCAACATCACCGCCGTGATGGCTGAGCTGGTGACGTGATTCGGTGATACCGATTTCCGGGATGGAAAATGCGTCGCCTTCACCACCGAGGCTGAAGGTGGCGACGCGGGTGACATCCGTCTGAAATGCGAGCACCATCAAGTCGTAGACGGTTCGAAAATAATCACCGGCCATGGTTGCGGGGATATCGCGGTTGGTGCGTTTGCGGTCCGCGTCGGAGATGCTTGGAAGGGGTGTGTCGAGCCACTCATCAGCGCGTTGCGTGCGGATTTCGGCTTCGCGCACGGACGTGAGGTATTGTTGGAGGCGGCCCTTGTCCGCGGTCCCCATTTTCTGTTCGAGCCTGCGTACTTCTGCGAGGTTGGCGTCGAGGACGCTTCCCTTGTGGCGCAAGGCGCGCCTCTGGGCAGCCTTGCCGCCTTTGGGTTCTTCGAAGAGCGATGCGAAGATCTCGCTGCAGCGACGCATCGCGGGCAGCCGCACGCCGTCCGCAGTCCATGCAAGCGACTCCTGCGTAAGCGCGATCTCCATTGAGGGATAGCGGGTCTGCTTCGCCGTGATCTCGGCCATTTTTTGGTCCACTGAAATGGTGTTCTTGTCCGAAGGACCGAGTTTTCCGCCGGTGAGCCAGACGGAAATGCAGTTGTGATGGTGGCTGAGGGCTCCCGGATGGTGCAGCCCGCTGATCGGAGTGATGAAATCGCGGTGCTTCTCAAGCGGCTTCAATGAACGCGAAAATTCGTAATCCCGTCCCGGTTTCGTGATCTGGTAGTTTAGTGAATGCACCCCGTTGGCAAGGTAGATGAAGGCGCTGCGCCTCGGCGTTGCAGTCGCGTTTGCCGCGGCCCGCGCCGGGACCATGCATTCAAGAAAGGGCAGGGAAATAAAGCTGCCGAGAGCTTTCAGCGCGTGGCGTCGGTTCAGGAGCCAGGATTGGGATTGGAAATTCATGGGGGGGTCTGGTTGGTGTGTTGTGCTTGGCGCTTCCTGAATCATCGAAAGGACATGGGGTGCTCGGCGGCGGCTCCTATCAGCGTTTACGCATGAGGCCAGAAAGTGCCACTGCCCGCACAATGTCCTTAACTCGGTACTGATTTTTCTTGGCTTCGTTCTGGATGGCGTTGAGGTCCTCCTGATCGTCGAAAACAAGTGCACGGCGTAGCCCGTAGGTGCACAGATGCTCGATGAAGGCGCGCGCCACCTTATCCTTGTCCTCCAGCAGTCTTTGTTTGAATTCCTCGGCGTCTTTAAATGTGCGTCCGTCGGGCATCACCCCGGCAGGATTAACCACAGGATCCTCGCCGAGTCCCGCCGCGACCTTCTCTCGGGTGCGCCACTGTCCGATTGCGTTGTAATTATCCCATGCGATCCCGAGTGGATCGATCCGGGCGTGGCATGCGGCGCAGTTCGCATCGTTGCGGTGCGCCTCGAGTTTTTCGCGCAGCGTGGCTTTTGGGCTTTGCGGAGGATTAGGTTCGATTGCAGGAACGTTCGCGGGCGGCGGCGGCGGTGTCTTGCCGAGAATCGTCTCACTCAGCCACACGCCGCGATGGACGGGCCGGTGCCGCGTTCCATCGGAGGTGAGCCCGAGCACAGCACCCATCGCAAGGAGACCGCCGCGTCGGTCTTCGGGTTTGAAGGAAACGCGCTGGAACCCGCCGGTCTTCGGCTCCGGCAGTCCGTAGAAATCGCAAAGACGCGCGTTTGCGATCGTCCAGTCGGAATGAATCAGGGTGTCGATGGGTAAGTTCTTTTCAAAGATCTCGCGGAAAAATTCCACCGGTTCGGCGCGCATGCTGTTCTCAAGCCAGGCGTCATAGGCCGGGTAGAGTTTCTTGTCAGGCGGGAACATGCCGAGGCGGTGCAGTTGCAGCCATTGACGGGCGAAGTCGTCGATGAAACGGCTGGATTTTTGGTCCGCAAGCATCCGGTCGACTTCGCTCTGGAGCCCGTTTCCGTTGAGAGCGCCGGCTTTGACCGCTGTAGAAAGCGCATCATCGGGCATCGAGCTCCAAAGCAAAAACGAGAGACGCGAGGCAAGCTCTGCCTCCGTCAGACGTTCGCGAGGCGCGGTGTCGCCCTCGACCAAATAAATGAAATGTCGCGATGTCAGCACGCCTTTCAGCGCTACGCGGTAAGCATCCGCCGTCGTCTCGCCAGCTTCGCGCTCGACTCTGTAGGAGCGCAAGTACTGTTCAAGCTCGGCCATCTGCACCGGGCGACGCCACGCGCGCTCCGCGAACCGCTGTAAATGCGCGGCAACCGCCTCGGGGGACGCGTCTCCGGCGGGCATCACATTGCTGCGCTTCGCTTTTTCCGCCTCCGAAACAAGCGGCCCCTCCCATTCGATCCAGTCCAAGAGAACCGTCGAGAAAATGCCGTTTCCTTTGTCATCGAACATCTGCGGTGCGTTCGGGTTCAGCAGTAGCGTCTCGCTGCTGTGCGTGAAGATGTAGCCACCGCGGCTCGAAAGAGCATTTCGAAAAGCCGCGCCCGCCCGCCGGTCGATCACATTCGTGGACACGACGCAGAAATCGAGAGTGGCGGGCATTTCCAAAAAAACCTCAAATTCGTACACCTGCGGGCTGTCCTCCGGAGCGGTGACATCGAATTCGATGAGGCCGTCCACAGTTTCCTCGCCCGTGCGTTTCCCGATGCTCAAGTGCGCCGGTTGTCCGCCGATAGGACGGATGCCGCTTGCCTGGAGGCGAACACGGTAGAGGCCGCTGTGCTCCGGACCGGTCTTTCCGAACCATTGCGGCGCGATCGCATTCTGCGTGCTCCCGGGATACAGCAGGTAACGCAGCGGCCGTTTGATGCCGAAACGGTCCAGTGCGGCTTGCTGGTCTTTCCCGCCGCCGTAGCGGAGTTCGGCGGCGGTTTTGAGGACCTTGCGCGCCTCGCTTGAAGCGGCTGAAGGGAAGGCTCGATCGAGCACGAGCTCCGCGGCGCGGTAGTAGCGGTCTACATGTGAGGGTGAGAGCGAGAGTTCTGAGCCGATACGCTCGAAGCCGTGCCAGCGCGTGTCCTCGTTGAGCTCACCCGGTTTGGTTGGATCGTACCGTACGCCGAGCAAGTCGTAGACGGTGTTTTGATACTCCCGCCGGCTCAACCGGTAGTGGGTCACTGCGGGGCGCGCCGCCATCCGCGCTGCGCGTCCGTCTTTGAGCCGCGCATCAAGACTGGTCACAAAACCCGCGATTTCATCCTGAGTGGGTTTCTTCTCCTTTTTTGGAGGCATCTCGCCGCTGTTGACCTTTTCTATGGCCTCGGCCCACTGATGGCTGTCGGCGCCAAGCTTGAAATCACGCGAGAGCCGGTCGATGCGCAGGTCTCCTTTTTCTTTCTCCGGCCCGTGGCAACGGATGCAGTGTTTCTCAAGGAACCCCTCGAACGGTTCCGCGGCGCGGACGGCGCCGGCGAGGGCGAGGATGGGCAGGCAGAAACCTAGGATGTCTCGGGGGTGAAGCATAGGAACCGGGGCGAAAAGTTATCCTGAAGGAATGCGCGCGATCTTGCATCACGCAAAAGCGGGATTTCTTGTCTTTTACCCCTAGACTCCCGATTGGGCTCGAATTTGACGGAAAACTGTTTGTTCAGGGGCGTTTTTCAGGCGGGGCGGCTGGGCACCCAATCCTGCGCTTGAGGTCCGACGTCAGCGCAGCGGCAGTGTTTGTTGCTACGGTTCACCGAATGCTGCCCGGTAAAAGCTCCAATTCGATTCGCCTAATGCGCTCAATACACCCTCCGGATCGTGTCCCACGGCTGGCAGGGTTGTCCACTGGTGGGGAATGCCCAGAGACTGAAGGTGCTTATGGAATTCGAGGTTGTTTTGGAATGTCTCATCCCGTTCGCCGATGACCATTCGGATCAAAGAGCTCTTGGCGATGGTCCTCGCGTTGAGTTCAGCAAGTCTTCCAGGACTT
>JBILUQ010000278.1:0-5065 GCA_044370935.1 Chthoniobacteraceae bacterium | reverse complement strand
TCGTGAAGTTCAGAAGCAATCCCCAAAGCCGGAAAGCCAAACGGCCCGAATGCTGGAATTGGCGAAACGAATTCACTCACAGAGCAAGCATGACTCCGGAAAAGTCTACAGTGTTCATGAACCGGACGTGCAGTGTATTGCCAAGGGCAAGGCTGGTAAAAAATATGAGTTTGGCAACAAAGTGAGTCTGGCAGTGACCAGTAAAAACAACTGGGTAGTGGGCGCCTTGAGTTTTACGGGAAATCCATACGATGGGCATACCTTGAGCAAGCAACTCACGCAGACACGATCAATGATCGGCGAGAAAGCGCGGATCAAACATGTGTTTGTCGACAGAGGGTACCGTGGACACAAACATCAGGGGCCTGAATCAGTGAGTGTCGATCAGCTACGGCGCGGAGCGATTCCAAAATGGTTATGGCGATTGATGAAAAGGCGAGCCGCCATTGAACCGACGATCGGTCATATGAAGAGCGAGCATCGGCTGGAAAGAAATCGACTCAAAGGGACCTGCGGAGACGCAATCAATGCGCTTTTGAGCGGGGTCGCGATGAACTTTGGCAAGTTGTTGGCGTGGGTCGGGCGTTTTTGGCTCTTTTTCCGCACCCTAATCGAGGGCATTTTTTCGCAGGGGTACCCCCTACCTGCCTTTTAAGTCCGGCTTTTTCAGCATCGACTAACTAGAAAAGACCAATGCCTTGTTCCCGCTTGAGTCCCGCTTGAGTCCCGCTTGAGTCCCGCTTGAGTCCCGCTTGAGTCCCGCTTGAGTCCCGCTTGAGTCCCGCTTGAGTCCCGCTTGAGTCCCGCTTGAGTCCCGCTTGAGTCCCGCTTGTTCCCGCTTGAGTCCCGCTTAAGCGCGGCGGGGGCCAGTTTCGAATCCTGCTTTGAAATTCTGATTCGAATGCCGCCGTGACTCAGTTTTTGACCGGGGAAAGCGGAAGGCCGACGGTGATCGCGGGTTTCTTCGCGGGGTTGGCTTCATCGACATTCACAGCGCCCCGGAGGCCGCTGCTCATCGAAAGCACGGATGGCAGCCACGGACTGCAAGGATGTGTTTCCGGAATGATGGATCGCATGGACTGGGCGATACGCTCGACTGCACTGTCCCGGGCGGTCTCCCATTCGAGCGAACGGATTTCCCATCGATCGCTGCCGGGCTCCGGGCGGTCCAGCGACGAAGCCGCGTTGCGGCGCATTTGATCAAACCCGGCATATATGATCGTTCCCGCTTCTTTCCTCGCGTCCTCCCCCAAGTCGTAGAACTGAGCGATGACCTTTGTCATGAATTCCGAAAACTTGGGCAGATCTCGCTCCATTTGGCGAAGAGCGCCAACGCTGCGCACGAGCACGAGTCTCGCCTCGGCCTGAGTGGCGGTGTTTCCAAATTTCACATCGCGCGGCGCATTCACACGCTCGGAAGCGCACACGATCAGAGATCGCGCGATCCTTGACGCGAACTCCGCCGACGTCTCCGGAACAACACTCAAGCCGGCCTCCATTTGCTGAAACGTCTTACGGAGGCGCGCCTCCTCCTCTGCCTTGGCGTTGCGGGCGGCTCTTGCAATGGATTCCTCCGCCCTCAAGGTCTCCAAACGGCTTTGCAGACGCGCTAACTCGGCTTGGAGCGCGGCGGGTTCCTCGGGAGTGTTCGCCAAAGCCGCTTTGGACCGCCCGATTTCCGAGAGCATGTTCGCGGTCGCGGCCGCGACATCGCGCCGTTTGATTTCGAGAAAACAGACGGCGGCAATAGCGCCAGCGGAAAGCAGAAGCATCCACTGCCCCAACCGTCCGAGGGCTTGTTCACGGCTTTTAGCTTGCACCTTCGCCGCGCTACTCATGCCGAAAGAAACGTTGAAGAGGCCTGTAAACACCCGCTACCAAGGGATCGTCAAAAGCCGTGGACCGGATCTTTGAACCGACGCGCTCTTTGCAGTCGGTGTCGCCTGCAGAAAGTACTTCGAAAATGGATTCGTCGATTTCATCCAACACTGCGTTCCGAAGGGACTGGGCATCGGTCCCGGCGTCTGAGTTTGCGATCAGAGGAACACCGAGCTCCACGCACTCAGCGAGACTGCGCTCGAGTGCGAGGCGGATTTTTTGGTGCTTGGGGAAATCCTCACCCAGCGCCTCCATCAGCCAGCCATTGTAAAAATGACTAAGCCGCACGGGCAATGACTCGAATTTTTGAACCTGTTCGAAGATTCCTGCGAGTTCGTTCAAACCCTCAAAACGCCTCTCCAGATTTTTTGCACGCAACATTTCCCTGAACCGCTCCAGGTCCTCCCCCTTCGCGTCTTGGGGCGAAATAACCGTTGGGGCAGCGTTCAGCACGCGGAGGCGCGCGGCGCACATCCCGCCGAGTCCGGAGAGGCGCATGTTCACCTCGTCAACCGACTGGGTGAGCGCGGCGATGCGGGCGTTCAAATCGCTGATGCTCGCCTGAAGGCGCTCCCGCTCTTCGGCCCACTTTCTGGCGGCGAGGCTGCTCTGCTCGGCCGCATTCGCAGCAGCAGCCACACTGGCCGCGAGCCTTTCCCGCTCAAGCCCCTCGAGACGCTGCGCTTCATGGCGCTCGCCAGTCAAACGCGCCGCCTCGGCACTGAGGCGTGCGAGGCTGGAACCGTCCTTCACCGATGAGCGGAACTGCCACACAAGAAACCCATTACACAGAATAAAGATGGCAATCGCAATTCGGGGTGGCATGACAGGGTGGCTGCGCACATTGTTTATTCTGTATCTTCACAATATCAAGCCGGCGCGCCAGTTCTGAGGCGGGGCACACCAGAGGATACGGGTGGGCATTCGAGCGCGCCCGGCGGCTTCCTTGAGCTGCCAGTGCGCCTGGTGGGCAGTGGGTCGAACATTGTCGGGTTTATTGAACGAACATGGGATGGCTGGGCGTGAAATGCTCCAGTTTTCCGCAGGAGGGAAGGTACGGTTGAACCGGACCAGAACAATTACGCCCCCCTGGTAGCGCGTAGCCCCAGCTGCGCTGACACGCTCACCTCAGGATGGATTCTTGCCTTGGCCCCTCGGCTGCTACGCAACCTCTGCGTTGCACCCCGCGTCAGGGCGCCGCTAGAGCTACACGCTCCCAGGGGGCAAAGGCTTAGTTCCGAGCCAGACTGTCATCAGCTCGCGTCTCTGGCGCTTTGGAGCCAGCAACTGAATTCACCAACTATTGTCCCCGAAACTTTAGGCTCGCCACGGTGTTTGGGCGTTGGCGACAAGAGTAGCCCATGCCGTGATCCCTCGAAGACACGGTGAACCCCGCAAGCCACACCTATGATCCGCATCCTCCTCCCCCTCCTGTTCGCTTCCTTGCTGCTCGCAGGCGCTTCGCAAGCAGCCATCCAACCGGGCAAACAACCGAACATCTTGTTTATCCTTACCGACGACCAGGGCTTTGGAGACATCTCTGCGCACGGCAACCCCGTTCTCAAGACCCCAAATCTGGACAAACTGCGAAGCGAGGGACGGAGTTTTTCGGATTTCCATGTCAGCCCGACCTGTTCGCCAACCCGCAGCGCGCTGATGACCGGCCGGCACGAGTTCAAGAATGGCATCACCCACACCATTCTCGAGCGGGAACGGATGACCTTGAATGCCACGACCATCGCCCAACAGCTCCAAGCGGCGGGTTACGCCACTGGCATCTTCGGTAAGTGGCACCTCGGCGATGAAGACGACTATCAGCCAAACAAGCGCGGGTTTAACGAGGTGTTCATACACGGCGCGGGGGGCATCGGCCAGATTTACCCGGGCTCATGCGGCGATGCACCATCGAACAAATACTTTGATCCATTCATCCTTCACAACGGGAAGTTCGAGAAGACGTCCGGATATTGCACCGATATTTTCTACCAGCAGGCCACCGAATGGATGAACGCACAGCGCAAAGCCAAAAAGCCTTTCTTTGCCTACATTCCATCAAATGCACCGCACGGCCCGTACATCGCGCGGCCGGAGGACAAAGCTCTTTACGAAGGCAAGGGACTGAAGCCGGAAACCGAAAGCTTCTTCGGGATGCTCCATAACATTGATCAGAACGTGGGGAAGATGCTCTCGAATCTAGAGACATGGGGAATTGCAAAGGACACGCTGGTTGTTTTCATGAACGACAACGGCGGCACTGCGGGTGTTCCAGTTTTCAACGCGGAGATGCGCGGAAACAAGGGGAGCGCGTGGCTTGGAGGCACCCGTGCCAGCTCGTTTTGGCGGTGGCCGGGCGCGATCGAGCCGGGCGATTGCAAGGCGCTATGTGCGCACATTGATTTTTTCCCAACCCTCGCAGAGATCGCAGGAATACAGACCACGACTCAGATTAAAACACAGGTTGAAGGCCGAAGCCTTGTGCCGCTTCTCAATGATCCGAAAGCGGCATGGAGCGACCGTCATCTGTTCACGCATCAAGGACGGTGGGCGCGGTTTTCCGATCCTAACCTCGCCAAATACCATGTCGCGGCGGTGCGCAACACCCGCTGGGCAATGGTGAGCGAGGCGGGCGGCGCAGAGCCCAAGTGGGAGCTGTTTGATCTCTCGACGGATTACAGCCAGAAAAATAACGTCGCAGCGCAGCACCCGGATATCGTCAAAGAACTCGGCGCGACATTCGATAAGTGGTGGAGCGATTGCCTGCCACTGATGGTTAATGAAAAGGCGGTCGGCCCGAAAATTAATCCGTTCCAAGAACGCTTCTACGCGCAATTCGGCGGCTCTCCAACGCCAGAAGACCTTGCAAAAATGGATGCAGCTCGGTCCTTAGAACCCGGCAAAAGAGCGCCAAAAAAGTAGGTCTTCGAATCAACCTCGAGACGCCGTGCTTTTGCCGGTGTTTGTTGAACCAAACGCGCGGCGGATATCTGCCTCCAACGCTTTCCGTCCAGAAGCTGGGATTCTTGTGAAGCATCGAGTCTCCAGGACTGAGAGCAACTTCAACGGCCCGACAGCGTTTCACTGAACAGCATCTCCTGGCTTTAAAAGAAAATGAGAACTGTCCTGCTAGCGCTCATCGCTCTCACTGCTTCCATCTGTGCGGCTCCCCCAAATGTGATTCTGATTCTGG
>JBILUQ010000424.1:0-2709 GCA_044370935.1 Chthoniobacteraceae bacterium | reverse complement strand
ATACCCCGAGCCGTAGCTCCAAATCTCGCGGGTGTCGGGAAAATGCACGATGTACTTCTCCTTGTTGCAGGGCCACGGCACATCGCGCTGCCCGCTTCTCAAGGGCGCGCCCACCGTATGCATGCAGGGAACCACGCGCTTGCCCCCAGCATCGATGCGTTCGAACACCTTTTTGCCAATGCGCGCCATGATGCGCATGTTCACCACAACGTACGGGGAATCGGTCAACTGCACTCCGAACTGCGCCATGGGCGAATCCAATGGCCCCATGCTGAACGCGAGCACATACATGGTGCGCCCCTTCATGCATCCATTGAAAAGCTGGCGCAGCTTGGCTTTCATCTCGAACGGATTCACCCAGTTGTTTGTCGGGCCCGCCGCGTCCTTGGAATTGCTGCAAATAAAGGTCCGCTCCTCCACGCGCGCCACATCATCGGGATCGGACTTTGCGTAGAAACATCCGGGCCACGTCTTTTGATTCAGCCGAATGAAAGTGCCCGCATCAACCATCTGATCGCACAGCCGGTCGTACTCGCCTTTTGATCCATCCACCCAGTGCACCCGGTCCGGCTTGCACAGCGCCACCATCTTATCAACCCACCTGCGCAGGTGAACGTTTTTACTAAGCACTTTAGACGAACTCACCCGCTTTTTTGTGACTGGCATGGCGCCGAGTTTACAAAACCCAAGCGACGATGTCAGTGCATAAAGCCCTGAATTCAACACACCTCTAGGGCGTATCCGCAACTCATGGCAGGTAATATCCCCACAGCCCGCAGGTCGTCTGCAGCATTTTACTCACATGAATAGTGCGATGAAGCGACGGGGATGATTCTCAAATTTATGATTGTCAACCCAGAGCGACTCGCGGAACCTCGCCCGCCCCTGACGCAAATAGCTTTTCGGTCCCCAATCAGTTCCACAATCAACACAAGTTTCCCCCATGAAAAAACACCTTCCATCACTTGTCGCCATAGGAGCACTGCTCGTTTGCCCCGCACGTGTGACACTAGCTCAAAATCCTATGCCCGAAACACCCTCCGACGTAAAAGCCGCTCCTGCCGATGCAATCAAAACCGCCTCAGGACTGGCATCCAAAATCCTTTCCAAAGGCACCGGATCCCAACACCCGTCCGCCGCGGACACGGTGACCGTTCACTACTCGGGCTGGACGACCGATGGCAAAATGTTCGACAGCTCGGTCAAACGCGGCGAGCCCACGAGCTTCCCGCTTGGCGGCGTCATCAAGGGCTGGACGGAAGGCGTCCAGTTGATGGTTGAGGGTGAGAAGCGCCGCTTCTGGATTCCAGCGGATCTGGCCTATGGCGAAAACCCCGGTGGCGGGCGCCCAGGCGGATTGCTGGTATTCGACATTGAGCTCATCTCCATCAAGAAGGCGCCAAAGCCACCGGAACTACAAGCACCTGCTGACGCTGAAAAGTCAGCGTCCGGTGTATCAGTCAAAACCGTCAAAAAAGGCACCGGCGCGAAGTCACCGAAATCCGCAGACACGGTTCGAGTCAACCTCACTCTGTGGGGCGGAGATGGTAGGCTGCTTGAGAGCACCGAGCAGCAGGGCGGGCCTGCCAGCATTCCATTGGACAAGCTGCGCATCGGCGGCTTGCCGGACGCAATCCAGACAATGGTCGATGGGGAAAAGAAGATCGTCTGGATCCCAGCCAATGTGGCATTCGGCCCGAACCCGCCTCCCGGCGCGCCCGCAAGCGGACTCGTTGTTGAAGTCGAATTGGTCTCGTTCAAGGAGGGCGTTCCTGCGCCCGCCGCCCCAGCGGATGTCGCATCCGCTCCCGCAGACGGAGAAAAAACCGCATCGGGACTGATCTCCAAGGTCATCAGCAAGGGAACCGGAGACGCGCACCCGAAGGCAACAGACACCGTAACGGTGCATTACTCCGGCTGGACCACCGATGGAAAACTTTTCGACAGCTCCGTGACCCGCGGCGAACCGAGCAGCTTCGGATTAAACCAAGTCATCAAGGGCTGGACGGAAGGCGTGCAACTCATGGTGAAAGGCGAAAAACGCCGGTTTTGGATCCCAGCTGGACTGGCCTATGGCGAAAACCCAGGCGGTGGACGCCCAGGCGGCATGCTTGTGTTTGATATCGAACTACTCGAGATCAAGAAGTAGTCGGCTACCATCCGCAACCTCAGAACTGACAGCCATCTTTTATGAGTACACCCTCTTTCTCCAACGTCACCGTGGATGCCAAAGCCAACATCTACTTCGACGGACGCGTCGTTTCACACACGATTCGATTTGCCGATGGATCAAAAAAAACAGCAGGCCTGATCTACGCAGGAGAGTACCACTTCGGCACAGGCGCAGCGGAGCGCATGGAGATCATCGCAGGCGAATGCAAGGTAGTGCTTGATGGCACCAAAGACACGCTCTCAATCGCAAGCGGAAGTCACTTCGATGTAGCCGCCAACAGCGGGTTTACGATCACCGTTGCGGAAGGTATCTGCGAATACGTGTGCTCGTTTTTAGAATCCTGACCCGCGCCGAAGCTCAACCTCACCGATCAGAGCGGAAACGCTGCTATGCAGCGGCAAGAGCTCACAAGTCAACGACCGCGCACCCCTGACCGGGTGGCGGTCGTCTTGTTTTTGCCCGTATTGACTCAATCTGCTGCGGTGCGCGGCCGCCTTCGTTGAACGAAAATGGGGTCTATTGGGTTGTAGCGAATT
>JBILUQ010000277.1:0-5093 GCA_044370935.1 Chthoniobacteraceae bacterium | reverse complement strand
TCCCAGACTCACTCCCGCCACGAGGGCTGGAATCGTTCGGGGGGCGAACCATACCTCCACTCCCAAAACCGTCAAGCATCCGTAACGAATTCTTCGCGCTTTTTCGCGTTTTTCAGTGAAGAAAAACGCTACGCCTCAGATGCCGTGGAATTCCTGAAGCGTTTTCACGGAAAGGCCGTGCTCCCGAATCGCGCGGATCCCCTCCAAACTCGCCGCAGCCGCCCTCAAAGTGGTCATCACTGGAATGCGGGCGCTACTGGCCGTTGAGCGGATCTTGATTTCATCTTCGCGGGCAACTTTACCGCTCGGCGTGTTAATGATGAGCGCCAGCTCGCCATTCTTCACCATATCGAGGGCGTTCGGCCTTCCCTCTCCAATCTTAAAGAGCGCATTCACAGGAATTTTCGCAACCTTCAAGGCTGCGGCGGTTCCCGTCGTCGCAAAAAGGGTGAACCCTAGTTCTGCGAAACCCCGTGCGATTTCAACCGCGCGGGCCTTGTCCCGTTCGGGCACTGACATGAATATGTTCCCTGCCTGCGGAAGCGGCGGCTGTGCAGCCATTTGCGCTTTCGCGTATGCCAATCCCGCGATACGGTCAATTCCCATCACCTCGCCAGTGCTTCGCATTTCCGGCCCCAACACGATGTCCACTCCCGGGAATTTGATAAAAGGGAACACCGCCTCCTTGACGCAGAAGTGACTGGGGATCACTTCGCTAGTGAATCCGAGATCCGTCAACTTCGCGCCCGCCATCACCTTGGCCGCAAGCTTGGCCAGGGGGAATCCGATCGCCTTGGAGACAAAGGGCACCGTCCTGGAAGCACGAGGGTTCACTTCCAGCACGTAAACTTGCTCGTCCTTGACAGCAAACTGTACATTCATCAGCCCCAGCACTTTCAGTTCCTTCGCCATCCGCTTGGTAAAGTCCGCGATAGTCGCCTTCACGCTGTCACTGAGGCTGAATGGCGGGATCACACAGGCGCTGTCACCCGAGTGGATTCCGGCCTCCTCGATGTGCTCCATAATAGCCCCAATCACAACAGTTTCACCATCGGATATACAATCCACGTCCACTTCGGTCGCGTCCTCCAAAAAGCGGTCCACCAACACAGGACGCTCCGGACTCGCCTCCACTGCAGTACGTATGTAGCGGCGAAGATCTGACTCCGAATGAACGCGTTCCATTGCACGCCCACCGAGCACAAACGAAGGCCGCACCAGCACCGGATATCCAACCCGAGCAGCGACTTCCACCGCCTCGGACTCATTCGTCGCGGTGCCACCCGGCGTCTGACGGATTCCCAGCTTATCCAGCATCGCGGAAAACAACTTCCGGTCTTCCGCGATCTCAATGCTCCTAGGCGATGTCCCGATGATGGGCACTCCCGCTGTCGCAAGTCCGTGCGCCAAATTCAACGGGGTCTGCCCCCCGAACTGCACGATCACGCCCCACGGCTTCTCCTGTTCACAAATGTTTAAAACATCCTCAAGAGTAAGCGGTTCAAAATAAAGTTTGTCACTCGTATCGTAATCCGTCGAGACGGTCTCGGGATTGGAGTTAACCATAATGGTTTCAAATCCCATCTCTTTGAGCGCAAACGCCGCATGAACGCAGCAGTAGTCGAACTCAATGCCCTGTCCGATGCGGTTCGGGCCGCCACCCAGAATAATTACCTTTCTCTTACCGCTCTCACGGCGCTCGTTTTCCACCCCATAGGTTGAGTAGTAGTATGGGGTGTACGCCTCGAACTCAGCGGCGCACGTGTCCACTAGGCGGTAAGTCGGCTCCACACCGAATTTCTTTCGCGCCCTGCGGACTTCAATCTCCGTGGTCTTGCAGGCGAAGGCGATTTGACGGTCAGAAAAGCCCATCTTTTTTGCCCGTCGCAGTCGTTCCTCCGACCCAAGCGACTCCCCGAGAACGGACGCCTCCTTAACAATCTGCAGGAGGTGCTCAAGAAACCAACGGTCAATTTTCGTGAGTTGGAAAATCTCTTCAACCGACATGCCGCCCTTCAATGCCTGGCCAATCGCAAAGATCCTTTCGGCGTTGGGGATAGTAAGCCTTCGGCGCAGCGTGTCCGCATCCAACTCCTGGTCTGCCCCGTCACCCAGCAAGCCGAACCTCTTCACCTCCAGACTTCTGAGCGCCTTCTGCATGGCTTCCTTGAAAGTTCTGCCGATAGCCATCGCCTCTCCAACGCTCTTCATCTGGGTGGTTAGCGTTGCATCGGCCTGCGGGAACTTCTCAAACGTAAACCGCGGGAGTTTGACGACAACGTAATCGATGGAAGGCTCGAAGCTCGCCGGCGTTTCCCGCGTGATGTCGTTCTTAACCTCATCGAGAGTGTACCCGACTGCCAGCTTGGCTGCGATTTTTGCAATCGGAAAACCCGTTGCTTTCGAGGCCAAAGCAGAGGAGCGCGAAACTCGTGGATTCATCTCGATCACGATCATGCGCCCGTTGTCAGGATGTACGCAGAACTGAATGTTCGAGCCGCCTGTTTCGACTCCAATCTCACGAATGACAGCGAACGATGCATCGCGCATTCTCTGATACTCCTTATCAGTGAGGGTTTGAGCCGGAGCCACGGTGATGGAGTCGCCGGTATGCACGCCCATCGGATCCAGGTTTTCGATGGAACAGACAATCACGCAATTGTCCGCATGATCCCGCATCACCTCCATTTCGAACTCTTTCCAACCCAAAAGGCTTTCCTCCACCAAGACCTCGGTGACCGGCGAAAGGTCCAGCCCGCGGGTGACGATGGACTCGTATTCCTCTCGATTGTAGGCAATTCCTCCGCCCATCCCACCGAGCGTGAACGCCGGCCGGATCACCAGCGGGAAAGTCCCCAACTCCAGCGCAGCCTTCCGCGCATCCTCCATCGAGTGAACGGTGACCGAACGCGCCACCTCGAGCCCGATTCGCGCCATTGCTTCCTTGAACGCCTGCCGATCCTCGCCCTTGTGAATGGCCTCCGCCTTCGCGCCAATCATCCGCACCCCGTGCTTTTCGAGCACACCCGAGGCCACCAGCGCCATGGCACAATTCAGCGCCGTCTGGCCGCCCAAGGTGGGCAGGAGCGCATCGGGTTTTTCCCGCTCGATGATCTTGGTAACCACCTCGGGGGTGATCGGCTCGATGTAGGTGCGAGGAGCGAACTCGGGATCTGTCATGATTGTCGCCGGGTTCGAATTGATCAGGACGACTTCGTATCCTTCTTCCTTAAGCGCCTTACACGCCTGGACTCCGGAGTAATCAAATTCGCAGCCCTGACCGATAACAATCGGGCCAGAACCAATTAGTAAAATCTTGTGGATGGAGTTATCGCGGGGCATGGGCAAAGTCCTGAACGTGTATCAGACCCGTCTGCGCAGGGCAACGGTAGCCCGGTAAAATTACCGGCACGAAGACCGCTAGGGGGACGGCGCCCCGCCTGCGCGTGGGTGAGTCGCGCGGTGCAATCTGCTTTCCGCGCCTCGTTCACCGTTTCCAACGGGACAACCATGTCGACACGTCTGGCGGACTTGCCGGTGCGATTTTGACGGCAGGCCCTATCTGCAGGCTACTGTTACTTCTTGCCAGCCAGGCGGCACGCCCGCATCCACCCGGTCTGTTTTCTGAGCCGCTTTTTGATGTGATCGGCCTTAACAACCATTCAGCGAAAAGGTGTCCCTCGAGTGCCACCTACCCTCTCGGGCGCCGTTTTGGTTAAATACCGACTTATTCCGGCTTCACTTTTCTTTTCATGGGCTGCCCGGGACCCGCAATTTGGAAAGGCCCAAATTCGCCTTCAAGCAGAGCATGCATTTGCTTCACAACGGGCACGTATTCTGGGTTAGCGATGACGTTGTAATACTCCAGATCGTCTTTGGAGTGATCGTAGAGTTCCGTTGTTCCGTCATAACGTTCGGTGAGCCGCCACCCGTGTATTCGAACTGTACGGCCGTTGCCCCATCGGCAGAAGGCTGCGGGCTTGCCCTCGGAATCGGGATTTTTAGTGAGCGGGAGAAAGCTTCTCCCATCGAGCCTCTCGGGTGCAGGGAGTCCGGCGTATTCGCAGAAGGTGGGGAAAAGGTCTATCAACTCAACGAGTCCCTTCGCCTTTGCGCCGGCCGCTGACGAGGGGTAGCTCACGATGAGGGGCACCCGCATGACTTGCTCGTCGATGCTGTGCTTGCACCACTGCCCGCGCCATCCGAGGTGATACCCGTGATCACTGGTGAAAACCACGAGCGTGTTCTCGAGCTGTCCCTTGGCTCGAAGATGATCGAGTAGACGCCCGATTTGACGATCAAGGAATGTAACTGCCGCGTAATAACCGCGCTGCCCTTCCCGTTGCTTCGCCTCGGTCATTTCGATCCCCGGTTCCCAAAGCATCGAACCTGTAGGCAACGGCGTCGCGTCCGAAGGCGTCGGTTCAAGCGTGAACTTTGATGGGTCATGACGATCCAAATCCTCCTTCATCGCGTTCCACGGGACGTGCGGCGCGTGAAAACCAATCGCCGCAAAAAATGGTTTATCCGCATCACGCTCGGTATCAAAAAACTGAATTGCGCGATCGACACGAACCGAATCCTCGACCGCACCGGGCGAATCAGCGGCCCCGATGAAAGAAATATTTTTGCGCTTCAATCCAAGATCCTCGTCCAACGAGGAGCGCTGAAGACGCTCCTTGGGCGCCATTTCCTCGCGCTTGACCCGCACGTCCCAAGCCTTCGGATCGGTATACGCATCCTTCGGGTCATCGTGGTCAATTTTACCAATCGCCGCAGTCTGATAGCCATGCTCACGAAACCAACGGCCCATGGTCATCGTATCTGGGTTTTCGATAAAATGGTTGGCCTTCGCGTGAAGCGTGTTGAGCCCAAGCATGAATGACGTCCGGCTAGGCGTGCACACCGCTCCCTGGCAGTACGCGCCATTAAACACGACTCCAGTTCCCGCAAGGCGATCGAGGTTTGGCGTGATTGCCGCCTTGTCTCCATAGCAGCCGAGTCGCGTGGCAAGATCGTCGGCGATTAGAAAGAGTATATTTGGACGCTTAGCAGCCGGTTCGGCACGGTTTGAGTTTGCAGTGGGCGCAGAG
>JBILUQ010000276.1:0-5114 GCA_044370935.1 Chthoniobacteraceae bacterium | reverse complement strand
TGTGAATCCGCTGGGCACCTTTTGCTCCCTCCAAGAGCACCTTGCCCGAAAACGCGTCCCGCTTTTCCGCATTTTTTCCCTCTAAGCCGCTGAGGACCAAAACACTTTTCTGATCACCACTAAAATCCGCGTAAATGGAGCGGGGCAAGTCCCACAGCATCTGTGCCGACCCATGGTTCCAGACCTCAGTTTTCCACTGGCCACCCGCTTCAGATTGAAGAATGCACAGCGAGCCACCGACTACAATTCTGCGGAGTTTTTCGAGACCAGTCAGCTGCCCCACGCGCGAGCCGTCTTGAAGTTTGCATATATCTACTTCCTGCTCGGCCTTTGAGTCTTTTTTGTAATGTGCGATCGCAATGAATTTGCCGTCGCGAGAGACTCCAAACGGGCCACATTCCTTGGCAACCGCCTCGTCCAATTTCCAGAGGGAATCAAGCGTCCCAGTGTTCACATTGACGACAAACAACTCGCCATCACTCCGAAGCGCCACCATTCGCTCGGGATCCGAAGGCAAATCCTCCAACCCTTTCCATCCCGTGCCCGGCGGCGCGGATATGGAAAACGCACAGGTGTCAATCCGCCCCTGAAAATAGTCCCAGTCTTGGGTCCGCAGATCTTCCGGGACCTCCGAAAGCACCTGACGCAACGCGACGGAATCAGACGCGGATTCAGCCGCCTCTGCGAGGGAGAGCTGGGCATTGGCAGCCGCACGCCGCGACTTTTCCTTCTCCGCGAGTGCCAGCTTTTCATTTGCGCGGGCAACACGTTCGCTGGCTGCCAACTTCACCGTGAACGCAGAGGCAGCAACAACAAAAAGGGCCACCGCCGCGGAAACCCCCTTGTTGCGTTTGATGAAGAGCACCAGCTGCCTAAGGGCCCCAGCGTCCTCAGCCTGAGTCGCAAACCCATTCTGGTACGCCTCGATGTCACCAGCGAACGCCTCCACACTCCCGTAGCGCTTGTTGCGGTCTGTCGCCATCGCCTTGAGCGTCACTGCCTGCAACGCCTCCGGCACTTCAGGGCCCATCGCCGATGGAGCGCCCACCGTTAACGCACCTTTACCCCCGCGCTTAGTGACCATCGAGCTGATGCTGCCGTTCTTCACCTTGGTCAGCACTTCATCCAAGGTCGTCCCATCAATCGGTGGTCTAAGCGTGAGGATTGCATAGAGAATCCCACCCAAGCTGTAGATGTCACTGCGCTGGTCCAGCTCTGCAACCATGCCCATAGCCTGTTCCGGAGACATGTACTGCGGGGTGCCCATCACTTCACCTTCCATGGTCATGCCATAATCGCCGTTGTCGTTTACTCTACCGACGGCGGATGAGTTTTCTTCGCGTTCGCCAAGCACCTTGGCAAGCCCCCAATCCATCACCAGCACCTCGCCGTACTCACCCACCATGATGTTTTCAGGTTTCAGATCCCGGTGCAGGATTCCCTTGCTGTGCGCAAACATCATCGCGTCACAAACCTTGCGGAAGATCGTGAGCAGAGTGGCTCTTGGGTACTCCTTGACCGCTGCACTATCCCCATCACGGATCAGGTTCAACACCGCTTGCAGCGTGCGACCTTTCACCAACTTCATCGAATAGAACGGGCGACCCTGTGTATCGACACCAATGTTGTGGATAGGCACGACGTTTGGATGCGCGAGCTGCGCCAGGACCTTTGCTTCTTTGGAAAAACGCGGATCCTCGCCATCTTCGCTGATGCTGCTCACCTTTACCGCAACCTGCCGCTCCAATTGTGGATCCTCGCCGAAGTAGATCTGCCCCATGCCACCTCTCGCGATTTCACGCACCAGAGTGTACTCTCCTGTGAGTGGTGCTTTGTTTGCAGCGTTTGAATCGGCAGAGCATGTTCCTGTTGATGCGCTCTTCTGAACATTCCCGCGTGTGGGTGTTCTCTGCGGAATGGTGACCTCCAAGCTCACCTTGCTCTTGGTCACTGCCCGCTGGGGGATCGTGATGTCCAAAGATCTTGGAGTGGGGGATACAGCCACTTGCTGCACTGCTTTCACTTCAATGATCAGCGTGACGTCTCCGACCTGCACACTGGCTGGATACTCCACCTGCACGCGCTCAGTGATCTGGTATCCGTTGACCAGTGTTCCTCCGCCTAGGTCCTCCACCTGCAACCCCGCTTCGCCGATCCATACCCATGCATGTCGTGCTTTCACTCCCTCGCCAACCACGGTGAACACATCCGATGCAGTCTCCGTTCCAATCACAAACTGCGACTCGCCGGTGTCAACCAAGCCGAGAGTGCCTGCGGGTCCATGGAGGGTGATTGACCAAGTCTGCATCCTTTGCGTTTACCAAAACCTGTTGAATGATGCATTCGCAAAATGCTTGTAAGCTTTGCTTTTACAATGGATCCAAGCGTCTGCGTTGATGAGCTGATCGACCTCTGAAACACCCTTTGCACACGCCACGCCGCCGCCACTCCTACAGCCAACGCCCTCCGTGACGCTCACCGCGACGCCTGAAAACTCTCCGGCTGAAAAATCGAAATCTCGCCCCATCGGTACAGGTTTAACTCCCGGCCATCGGCGGTGATCTCGATCCGCACCTCATACAAATCCTCTAACCGGGTGGTGTTCCTCGGTTGCCTCTTCAGCTCTTCAACCCTCTTGAAATCCCGAAGGCTCCAAATCCGAGTCGTCCCGTCCTTGGAGGCGGTCACCAGCAAAGGCAGGGAGGGATGCCAAGCCACTCCCGTCAGCGAATCCTCGTGTACCCTCAGTTCTTGTTCCACCTCGAGCGTCTCCGCATTCCGAATCCGCACCTTCTTATCCGATCCAGCCTCCGCGATGTGCTGGCCATTGGGAGAAACACAAATCCACGCCGCATAAGGCGCATCCACCGCGTTCAGCAGCTTGCCCTCTTGCGCGTCCCACCGGCATAGCACCGTAGATTCCTCCTTTTGTGCCATTTCCACCACACGATTCGAACTCACCCAAACCGGACAAACGGATAACACCAGTTGCCGACCGTCGTGTTGGCGATCCTTCACTCGGACCAACTCGGTCCCTGAGGAAAACGCAAAAACCACTTTGCCCGTCCAAACGAGGTCATCCGTAGGATGCAGCGCCGTGCCCGTCATGCTTGCGTATGGGAGCTTTGAGCGCCCAGGAAGCACCTCCACCCCCGAGTTCCCCATTTGAAAAGCCCAGAAATTTCCGTAGTAAAAATATGCCCAGCGCTTCCCATCAGGACTCGAAAGAACTCGATATGAGCCAGAACTCCCCAAGTCACTTTGCGCTAGGGTTCGCTTTTGTGGATCGACGATGGAAGCATCCACCAAAGCAGCCATTGACCCATTCATCGTCACATAACGGGTGGAGGATCCGAGTCGCGAGGAATGTGGCCTTCCAGTTTTTATCAGGGCCTGAGGCTTGCGACTCTCCAGACGCCAAATCTTCAACCCTCCCCGAGATCGCAACACGACACTGCCCGCCTTCGCGGAGATTTGAGGATAATCATCACCCAGTTTGACCGTTGAAAGGACCGGCAGGCGACTCAACAGAGATCCCTGGTCGGGCTCTCGAATTTCTAACACGGCAGTCCTGGGAGAGGATCGGCCCAAGTTCGCGACCCAGTTTCGCGAGGGGATCCAAGTGGACGCAAAATTCCCATGCTGTGGTGCCACCTCAAACAACACTTTTCCAGACCATGGATCGATATTCCTCAGCCGTGACCATCCTCCCTCAGGAGACAAAAAACGCGTCCAATCCTCATTTCCAGAAGCCCCACGAGGATACCAGTAATGGAGACTCACCGGGTGAACCCCCTTCACAAGCAACTGCCCTGTGGAAGCATCCCGTCTCTGCACCTCTCCGGAGCCACTGACCAGCAGCACACTTTTCTGGTCCTCGCTGAACTCCGCATATTGCGCGGCCATCTCCCACAAGCGCGCTCCGGAACGCCAGTCGGAAACCACCGCTCGACCATTCGGATCGGTATGATTCAAAGATTGGACGATGCAATGCTCGCTCGACACGCATAGGCGAGCGGGACGGCTCCCAGAGCAAAGGAAACTTCCGCCAGTACCCCCATCTTCGAGGGATCGAACCTCAACTCCCGAATCATCGCCTTTTTTGGAAAGCAGCGCGATCCATTTGCCATCCTTCGAAATCCCAAATCCAAGTCGCGCAGTGGCAGCACCCGCATCTGACTTCCACAGCGCCTGCAACGTCCCTGTCTGCACGTTCAAAGAAAACAGTTTTCCGTCATCGAGCATCGCCACCATCCGATCCGGCTCCGACGGCCAATCCTCCAAAACCACCCAGCCCCTACCCTTGGGCGCTTCCACGGTGAACGTGGCCGTATCAATCCGGTCCCAAAAGTAATTCCAATCCGCAGGACGCAAATCCTCGGGAACCGCCTCGAGGGCATTCTTCAACGAAGTCGAATCGGATGCTGCCTCAGCGGCCTCTGCCAGCGACATTTGCGCCGCTGCCGCCGCGCGGCGGGATTTCTCCATTTGCGCAACGGCTTGCCGTTCATTTTCGCGAGCCGTTCGTTCGCTGGCGGCCAGCTTCACCGTGAACACCAGTACAGCCACCATAAAAAGGGCGGCGGAGACAGAGACAGCCTTGTTGCGTTTGATGAACAGCACCAGCTGCCTCATTGCCCCTGCATCTTCCGCCTGCGTCGCAAACCCGTTTTGATAGCGCTCAATGTCCCCTGCAAACGCTTCCACGCTCGCGTAACGCTTGTTGCGATCCGTCGCCATCGCTTTGAGTGTCACCGCCTGCAACGCTTCCGGCACTTCTGCGCCCATCGCCGTAGACACACCCACGGTCACCACACCCTTGCCCCCACGTTTGGTGACCATCGCACTGATGCTGCCGTTCTTCACATTGGTGAGAACTTCATCCAAAGTTGTCCCTTCGATTGGAGGACGCAGGGTAAGAATGGCATAGAGAATCCCAGCCAGACTGTAGATGTCAGACCGAGCATCCAATTCAGCGACCATTCCATTTGCCTGTTCCGGGGACATGTACTGGGGAGTGCCCATGACTTCGCCTTCCATAGTCATCCCATAGTCACCAGTGTCGTTGACTCGGGGGTGTAAAGATTTGTCTGTAAAAGTCTGCACAACCCATC
>JBILUQ010000275.1:0-5131 GCA_044370935.1 Chthoniobacteraceae bacterium | reverse complement strand
ACTAGCAAGAGAATGTGGGAAGGCGCATTTTAATCAATCACTCAGGAAGTCTGTTAGCTCACGCAAACGCGTGTCACTTAAAGGAACAAAAAACGTCCACCGATCACCGGAACGGATTTAGGGACAAAATTTCCAGCCTTCAAACCGGCCGCTTTTGCAGACTATCGAAAAGGGCGGGTACGACAAAACGCTGGGTTGTTCAAGGCAACCTACTCACCAGCAAATGCATCCCGAGCTCAACGGCATTTCCAGCGTGTAAAAATCTCCTGACCAACCGCCTCCATTGATAGCAGGGATGTCTTGACGGACTTTTGCAAATACTCGGGAACCGCCCCGGAAACACTGGCTGCGCTTGCCGATCCAAAAATCAATGGGCAAACAGTCAGACACAATTCGTCCACCAAGCGCGCCGCTAGGAAGCCGCGCACCAGCAGTCCGCCCCCCTCCAGCACAATCGTTGAGACTCCGAACTGCACCCTGAGAACCTCAACAACCCAATTTAAATCGAGGCGGTCCGTAGCTGGTGCAAAAAATATTGAACTGAGCGGATTTAATGCGTCTCGAACCCTTTCAGGCATTCTTTCGGAGGTGAAGACCACCACGGGCGAAATTCGCGACTGAAAAACACGTAGCATCGGATTCAGGTTCCCCGAGGCCGAAACCACAACGCGCACGGGATATTCAGACTGGCCCCGCTCAAGACGCTGCCTACGAACGGCTTCATCAGGAATTCCCATCGTCATTGTGTCAGCCGCCACGGTCGTGCCGCTCACGATCACCGCATCTCCCTCCCCCCGGATTCTGATCAGTCGTCGCTTGTCCTCTTTTGACGAAAAATCTGATGGGGTCCCGAGACGAGACGAAATTTTCCCATCCCAACTGATGGCAAGGTTGGCCACTACTTTTGGACGAGAGGAGTTCACACGCACACGACAATCATCTGACTGAGAGCCAAGCTCTGCAAGCTGTTCCCCAAAACACCGCGCAAGCAGGGCGGACTGTCACCGCTAAACTTTTTCGCAAAATAACGGAAGCCACCCCCCACAGATGTCCCACCCCCTCGGTTAAGCGTGTGAACCATGAAAATACGAGCACCTAGAATAAGCGCTTTGATCGAGTTCCTAATGAAGCTCACAAGCTTGGCGGGGTTGACAAGAGGCATCGGAAAAACGCCGCTACAGCTTGAGCTCTTTCAGACCGAAGAGCCTCCAGCTTCCGCGAGAAAGCCCCTACGCCGCGAGGACGGTTTTTACCTATAGCTTGCGGTTCCTGGATCGGGTAGGTTCGCGCAAGGTGGAGAGCTCCACCAATCCTTATGGCAACACCCATTCTCGAATGCCGCAACGTAAGCAAAAACTACGAGGAAAGGAGCGTCCTCGAGAACGTATGTCTGAGACTCGTTTCCGGCGAGCGACTGGCGCTCACCGGCCCCTCCGGAAGCGGCAAAACCACCCTGCTTAACTGTCTGGGGGGCATCGACCGTCCGGATCAAGGGATCATCCTGCTCGATGGCGAGAACATCTGCGAGATGCCAAGAGAATCGCTGGCGAGCCTTCGTCGAACTGCTATCGGGAATATTTTCCAGTTTTTCCACCTCCTGCCTACGCTGACCGTGAGGGAAAACGTCGAGTTCCCCCTGCACCTGTTAGGTGTGCCAAAGACCGAACGCCGCGAACTCTCCCTCAAAATATTGGAAAGGGTTGGGATCGCGCATCGGATAGATGCCCAGCCGAGCCGGCTTTCCGGCGGAGAAATGCAAAGGGTCGCAATCGCAAGGGCCCTCATCCACCGCCCTCGTCTTCTGCTGGCTGACGAGCCGACCGGCAATCTTGACTCACAGAACGGCGCAAACATTCTGAGGCTTTTGGAGGAATTGACACAAGAGACCGGCACCGCCCTCCTTTTGGTCACCCACAGTGAGGAGGCAACCAAGATCTGCCACCGCGTTCTTAGGATGCGCGACGGAAGAATATTAAATCAAGAGCATGAAAGAGAAAGCGCGCTTGTAAATGTTTCAAAACTCCAGGCCTCGGTGCTATGACCGGTGCTCCGAAAGAACCCGGCTTGTCGCACATGGTTGCGACTCTTCTAATCCGGTTCACATGGCGGCACTGGAAACAACACCCCATCCGTGCGCTTCTTCTTCTGGGCTTGCTTTCGCTGGGCGTGGGAGTCTTTTTCTCAATCCGCCTAGCCAACCGCGCGGCGGTCGCAAGTTTCAACAACTTCGCTGAGGCCGTCACTCAGCAGACAGACGCAGTCCTTAGCGCTCGCGCAGGGACACTGCCGGAATCAATGCTCGACGTCGTCCAAGCTGAACTCGAAGGCACAGGGGTAGAAATCATCCCTATTGTCGAGGCCCTGGGAGCAACCCCGCGCACAAGCGAAACAGAGTCCATCGGCTCACGCGGTTTTTACACCCTGCTGGGAGTGGACCTAGTGGCGTTGCAAAATTACGCCGCCGCCAAAAACAAAGACCGATCCTGGTTCGGCCAGCAAAGTCCCGAAGCCGCCTCCAAGGACACTGGAGAATTCTGGAAAGTGTTGAATTCGCAAAACGCGGTATTTTGCTCCGAAGCGCTTTCAACGCGGCTTGCGGTCGGCATTGGCGCCACAATCGAGGTCCTGATGAACGACCGCCTAATGGTCCTGCAAATTGCCGGAATCATCCCCAGACGGGAGGATCAGCCGGCGCCACCGGACAACCTGCTCGTCGCGGATCTTCCGGTCGTGCAAAAGTTATCCGCCAAGATGGGCCAGCTGGACCGGATCGAGTTTATCTTTCCGCCGGAAACTTCGAAGAGCAGCGCCCACTCACTTTTGCTCGCCAAACTAAACCGCGCCGCCGGGGAGTCGAATCTTGTTAGAACGCCCGAATCCCGGCGAAACGCGGCGGAAGTGATGACGCGCGGTTTCCGGCTCAACCTCACCATTCTGTCGCTGATCGCCCTACTGGTTGGCCTTTACCTCATCTTCCAAACCTTGGATGCGGCTGTTGTGAGGCGCCGCTCGGAAATCGCGATCCTACGCGCCCTCGGCGTGGCGGAAAAACATGTGGAGTGGGCTTGGCACGCGGAGGCGCTGCTCCTCGGGATTGGCGGCGGTATTTTTGGAGTGTGCCTTGGTTGGGGACTTGCTCAAGGTTCAGTCCGGCTGGTTTCGCGGACCGTGAACGCCCTTTACTACGCAAACAATGTGGCCGCAGCTCGTCTGGATGGGGGTGAGGCTGCGGTTGCCATCCTCCTCGCCGTCGCAGTTTCACTGTTCGCCGGGTGGATTCCGGCGAGGCATGCGGCGTCCACCCCGCCAGCCCAGTTGCTCGCCTCGGGGACTGGCTTGCTTGGGAAACGGTGGCCCGTTTGGGAACTTGTAACGGGTTTTCTACTGCTCACCGTGGCTTTCGCGCTTGCCTTAACACCCCCAATCCAACTCTCGCATGGAGGGCGCTTTCCCCTCGCGGGATACTTCGCAGCCTTGCTCGGAGTGATCGGAGCCGGGGTGGTTACGGGCAGTGGCCTAGGGCTTCTCGGCAGACTCGCAGCTCCCTTGAATGAACGCTCAGCGGTGTTCGAACTTGGCAGCAGCCACGTCAAGAAACCGACTGGCCGTCATCGTTGGGCTGTAGCCGGTCTTCTGTGCGCAGTAGCGATGACAGGGGGCATGTCCATACTAGTTTCAAGCTTTGAAAAAAGCGTCACTCAATGGATCCAACACACCCTCCAGTCCGACCTTTATTTGACGAGCGACGCAAATCAGGCGGCGACCTCCAACAACCATGTTCCCTCAGCCACGTGGCGGGCGATCTGCTCTAAACCAGAGGTGTCAGACGCCGATACAGCGCTCATAATTCCGGTTGCAATGAACGCGGGGAATCTGCGGCTCGTGGGCGCTAACCTCGGCTTCTCCAAGCGCCACAATCAGTTTACTTGGGTCCAGCCCCCTGACTCCCCCCTTGTTTTTGACCACGAAAAGAATCAGTCGCTTTGCGTGGTGAGCGAAACCTACTCCAACAGATTCCGAGTATCAAAGGGCGACAGCGTTTCCATTCCGACTCCGAATGGAATGGTTTCATTGGAAATCGCGGGCGTGTACACGGACTACGGCGACGAGCAGGGGGTGATATTTGCCGATGCAGCGCATGTCTCACGGTGGTTCAACCGCGATGATGTCACCACGCTCGCGCTGGTGCTGAATCCGGGATTCAACCCGGATGCCTTCCGAGATTCGCTCCGCCGCGAGTATCCCGGCATAGCGGTCTTCACGAACACGCATTTGAGAAGCGAAGTGATCCGGATTTTCCGCCAAACATTTGCGATCACTTATGCGCTCGAGGGAATTGGCGTTGTCGTAGCCATCGCGGGACTTGGAGTAACTTTGGCGAGCATTCTAGCGGAGAGACGCGCGGAACTGACGACACTTCGTGCGTTGGGAATGACTCACAACGAAATCGCTTCAACAGCGGCTTGGGAGGGCGGTTTACTCGCGGTGTGCGGCAGCATTGGAGGATTGCTTACGAGTCTGGCCCTCGGGATGCTGCTGATAAAGGTCATTAACAAACAGACCTTCGGCTGGACATTACAATCCTCTTTTCCATGGAGGTATTTGACGTTACTTGGCCTCGCAGTGATAGCCTGTGGAGGGGCGGTTGCGTGGACAGTTGGACGCTGGGGATCTGCGCTACCCGCGGATCGAGAAGCCTAGAAACACGATGCGCACCTTTCTGTTTATCCTAGCAATTATTTTCTGCTTTTTGACTTCACCGGACCAGAGCGCCGCGGCTCCAGCATCTACGCCACTTGCTCTCTTCACGGAGGACGGATTCAAGGTGCCGCAACCTGGCAACACTTTCTCCTTTCCAAAAGACCACGGCAGTCATCCGGATTTTAAGGTGGAATGGTGGTATTTCACGGGGCACCTCTGGGGCCCGAAAAACGAACGCTACGGATTTCAATTCACCTTTTTCCGACGAGCCGGCGCCCCCCTTTCAAGCTCCAAAGAGCCGATCTCCGAGCGCTTTCAAACGCGTGAAATTCATTTGCTGCACCTGGCATTGCTGGACGTAAATTCCGGAAAGTTTATCCACAGCGAGCGAATGGCTCGGGCGGGATGGGAGACAGAGGGACGGGTCGGG
>JBILUQ010000274.1:0-5142 GCA_044370935.1 Chthoniobacteraceae bacterium | reverse complement strand
CTCTTCCGCCCGGTCCCACACTCTTGTTCGCTCAAAATCGAATTCCAAAAGTGCAGTTAAAGCTCCAAGTGCTCTCACGACATCGGGATCCAAAAAGCCAAACTGCTTTACCCCTGTTCTTGCAGCATTATAAAGAAGCCGAAGAGCTTTTTGATAGCTCTCATTGAGACGCCTTGTTTCATTTCGATTTGTATTACTCCGATTGTGCCTCGTGTGAAGTCTGCGCCCTAGTTCCACCATACAGCAGATTGTATCCCTATGCTTCTTCCCGTGGACGCGGCGATTTACTTCAAGCGCTTCCTCCGCGAGTACGACGCTTGGGCGACTGTTTCCAGCATACCTGCAAAGTGCAAGCGCGATTCGGGCTCTGTCCATCAAGGAAACGATCTCCTTCTGCCAGACAGTCCATGCCCGCCGGTACGATTTAGAAACATACCCAGGCAGCCATTTGTTGAAATTTACCGTGCGACCATTGGACCAACTGAGAGTTTCCAAGCGCCACTTGCCAAGGGATTCCCAGCATGCATCCAACTCTGCAGGCAAAGTACTCTGCAACAAATCGAAACACCTCCAATCCAGCAAAAATCTTCTTAGACCTGCAACGTTCCTCGATTCTCTCCACTGCCAAGACAGCTCCAGCACGACATCTCCGCTCAAAACTCTGGTTTCAAACCATTGGGCCAGCTTTCGATGCAGCCCGCGTCTCCTTGCCGGGAAGCTGAGACCATAGCGATCCTCCACCGCTTTGCGGAGATAATCGTGCGCAAAGTTGATTTTTCCACCGCTTTCATAAAGCGATTCATTGAGCGCGTTGTGGATGACGGCCCAGTGCGCTGGGGCTAACTGCGCCAGATCAAGCAGTTCATCCTGATGCAGTCCGGCCCTGCTCGCCCATAGCGATTCCATGGCACCCTGAGCCCGTGCCTTGCCGAGATCTTCCTCGATACGAGCAAGCACATGCCCAAAAACGTCAGACACTGCTGGCTCTCTGTCCCTTGGTGTCCCACCGGGGGGTAGAACCACTTCCTCCACACGACTCTCCAACCGCTCATGGACACCAAACACTCGCAATTCCTCCAAGACAGTGAGCAGAAAAAGAGGATTGCCGCTCAAGGGATGAATTTGGATCACTTCCACCTGATTCGGGGTGAGTGACTTGCGGTAGCGCCCGAGATATTCTCTGATAAACTGCTTCTGCTCTCCCACACTCAACGGAACAACCATCAGTTCCAACCAATCCATTCGCCCCATCGCTGAATCACAGATCTCGCCTTCAAGACAGGTGACAACCATCTTCACATAGGGCGGCAAGTAGCGGGGAAACCAGCGCAGATGTTTCCTGTCTGACAGCTTGTCCAAACCATCCAGCACGATAAGAACTTCCTTTTCATTTCTCTGAGCCCATGCGCCGGCTTTCGCGAGCCATTCGGGCAGTTGCTCCAGTTCCCTATCGGAGTCACTCTCCCGTTTGAATTTCTCGCCTGTGATTTTCGCAATTTCCTGCATTAACCGCGTACACATTTCCACAGGGGCTGCCGCATCCGCACCACACCCGAGATGATGCACGACGACTTCCACTTCGTGCTGTTGAGCACGCCAGTTCAGAATCCAGTTAGCGATGAGCGAACTTTTGCCACCACCTGATTGGCCGGTGATGAGCACAGGTTTGAAGGCTTGCTTACGCATCGCCCCGTCCAGTGCCTCAAAATACCTCCCACCTCCAAGATAAAGTCTGCAACGTGTTGCTGCGTACGCTTCGTGCCTCATCCGCTCCAAAGTGACAGAGTCCGGCACACTCCCCATCGGAAACGCCTCGTCAATGACCCGCCACAAATCCTCCTGCACCCGCGCAGCAAGCGCTTCCGGCGATGGATAATCCTCCATCACGGGAAACCCGCTTTCACGAATGCGCGTCTTGAGCAACTCCAACTTGCGGCGATGCTCATCACTTTCGCTCAAGTAGGCTCCACCCTTCGCCTTGGAGTATTGAGTGTGCCGAAAATAGAAAAACGCACGCCCAGCCATTGCCGCGTTGTTCAACACCCCGTGGAGCATTTCCAACTCGGTGACACTCTTGCCTCCCCGATGCTCCTCAAGCCAAGGTTGCTCCACGAGGAGCGAACGGTCGTATTGGTGTTGCTCCGGCACCCAACCGTAACGGTCTCCTATAAATCCAAAGAAATAGGGGCGTGCTCGGTCGATCTCCGCGAGGCAGATTGGCAGGACCTCCCCCCTTTCGGCCTGTTCAGGCGTAATACCCCAGCGCAAGTCGACGTCGATCACTTCAACATTGCGCTCACGCGCACGGCGACGAAGTTCGGGAAAGACACTCCTCACGAGCAGATCGCGCTCCTCGGCAAAATCGCGAAACGTGGAGCTCAGGAAGACACGGACAGAACGGGATGGGGTGCTCATCAATGTACGGTTCAGTTTCGGTTATTCGTTCACTCTTCAATTAAATGAAGTCAACCTGCAGTGAAATGCTCGATGCTCAAAGTGTTTCACTTGGCCGCGAGGCATGAGTGAATCCGTCCACACAAGAGCCTTCCTTTTAGCTTTCAGCGATGGCGCGAGATGCTCGAAGCTCCACCGCAGATCGACGTCGAGGATTTTCAACCGAAAGTTTAAAACGCTACAGGATGGTCAACCAAGAGTATTCTATCGGATAGCGAGTCGCAGGCCATTCGGATTCGGGAAACTATGGCAGAGTGAGGGATCGCTGATTACCTGCTCTCTATTTTGTCCGATCCATTCTAGGCTGCGCTCTGCAAGTTTGGTTTCATGGTGATCAGAACCCAAGAGCATCCTTCGTTTTTGAACAACGTCTTGCAAAGCTACACTTGATTTCTCAACGAGCCCTTGAAACAGGTATAGCTCCGAAATGTGCGCCAAAGTACGGATTGTGTAAGGATGATCCCCTCCTAGTACCCGCGACAGCAAATCCATGGACTTACGAAGAAGCACCTCTGCATTTTGGATGTCTCCTCTGTAACGCAGTCGAAGAGTGGCCAAATGGTTTCTAGCGTTACAAGCATCCGACGAGTCAGGTCCGCAAGTCGACTCAAAAACATCAAGCGCATTCGCATACATTGATTCAGCAGCTTCAATCTTGGACTGAACCTGCTCTAGCCAGGCAACGCTCATGAGCGTTCTCGCAGTGTCAGGATGATCCTCCCCAAAGACTTTTTTCCTGATGGTCAAGCTTCGTTGATAAAGCCGGTCCGCCGACAACATGTCCATCTGATTTAACCTTACGTCTCCAATGTAGGTAAGAGTGCGTGCGACGTACGGATGTTCAGGACCAAGAATTTTTTCCTGCAGATTCAATGCCTCCAAGTAGTGCTGCTCGGCTTCAGCAAACTGACTGGCTGACGCCAGTCCCCATCCCACATATCCGATACACAGAGAAAGGAGTGTGTCTTCTGGCTCCAACACTTCACGGTACATATGCAGAGCCTGCCGAAACAAACGTGTCGACTCAGTGTACCTGCCTTTCTCCTCATAAATACCAGCCACGTAAGTGAGATAAGTGATGCTATCAGGATGAGACTCCCCTAAAGCAGCACGCGTAATTCTCAGGGCTTTCTCATACAAAACTTCCGCTTCATCTAACCTAAATGTCGACTGGAGAAGACCCGCGAGGTAAGCCATCGTCTCCGCGGTGTCTGGATGCTCGGAACCTAAATTGCTTTCGCGGATCTTTAGTGTCTCCCGATACAACGACTCAGCCTCATCATAATCCGCAAGCATGAAGCGCACTAAGGCAAGATGATTTAAGGCATCGCCAGTTTTGCTGTCAGTCGGGCCGACTTTTAATTTGTAAATCTCAACGGCAGCTTCGAGATGTTCCAAGGAATCGTCATAGTGCCCCAGTTGCTCCATGGTCTTCCCGTTTTTAAGAAGACAGTCTGCGTACTGGACAGAGTCTGAACCAAACTTCTTCCGGACTAAATCTAGGTTACGGGTGCGCACAGCTAATTCAGTAAAGTATCTTTTTTTCTCAGAAAGAAAATCGCCAAAGGATGAAAGACAGTCTGGACTATTCCATGCAGCTGTGTTCGAGAGCAACTCTGGAAGCCAAGCGATTACCAAGTCCTCCCAACGAAGGCTTCGCCCCGTGAGCGAAATATCCTCGGAATAGCACTGGACAAATTCTTTCCAGAAAAATTCTGCGAGTTCGGTCTTCGCTGGCTCGGAGTCCGTGTAAAACATGCCGCTCTGTTGACTACCAAGCCATTCACCCAATGTTTTGTGAAACAGAGATAGCCCGCGTAAATTTTCCGTAAGATAAGCTCCCAGCGCTTCCCGTGCTCTGCGGGCTCCCTCCTTCCCGCAACCGAGCACTTCAGCAGCCACATCCAGAGGCATTGGCCCCGGAGCGGCCATCAGTAACCGTATGAGCGGTTGAACAGAAGTGTGATATTGGGATCCAAATCGATGCTCAAAAACAGCATAATATTTCCCATACAAGCCGCTTAATCCAACGTCCATCCGTTTCAAATCATCTGCCTTGAGGATCCCCTCGCGCAAGGCTTCCACCGCCATCCTCACATACAAAACCATCCCCGCACTTTTTCGTACCAATTCGACACACAATTCTTCCGCCTGCTTTTTGCTAATCGCTCCTATTACCGACAGATGCCGCAAGACTTGATCAGCATACCTACGCAAATCCGCCGTGTTGCGCTCGTCCTCCGCATCGATCTCAAACGGCTTGAACCGCTGCAAATGTCCCACAACTGATGCGTCGGGGCGACTGGTCGCAACAAAGCTGATCCAATTCGGCAACTCCAAGAAACGTCCGCTGATCAGCGCACTCAGCTCGTTGCGGCCGGCTTCATCCGTGGCCTCATCGAGTGCGTCCATCAATATCACCAATTTGTGCTCCCGCCAGATCAGCCCTGCCAGCGGCTCCGAGATCAGATGCGAAAACGTATCGGCAAGATTCTTCTTCGCCAGCGTCTCGATCGCCTCCTTGATCTGCCCGTCGCCAGATCCCGCAAACAACCCGAGCCTTGGCAGGAGCCGCGTTCGGTAGTCGTCCCAGCGCAGCGCCAATTGAAATGCGATGCTTCGCACGGCGCACACAGGATTCGTTAGCTCAACGCTTCCCTGCTCGCAAAACCACGTTCCGACCACCGC
>JBILUQ010000471.1:0-18289 GCA_044370935.1 Chthoniobacteraceae bacterium | reverse complement strand
CCTCGGAGCCGGCCAGCCTCAGGCTGCCCGCGCTGCCAACAGTCATGCCGACCGTGTTCGCCAGAGCGCTGCCGCCGGTGAGCGTCAGCATGCCGCCGCTCACTGAAACGGTGCCGCCGAAGGTGTTCACGCCGCTCAGAGTCAGCTCTCCGGCACCAAGCTTGTTAAAGTTGAACGCACCGCTAATGCTGCCGCCCAGCGTGACCGCGCTTGCGACGCTGAAGGTGGTTTCACCAGTGAGCCTCATCGCGCCGTTCAGCGTGAGCGATCCGCTCGAAACCGTATCACCCAATGCGAGGCTGCCTGCAACCGCGAACGCATTCCCAAGGGTGCGTCCCGTGAGCGAATCGCTTGAGAGACGTCCGCCGGTGAACGTGACCGTGCCGGTGCCAAGCGCAGTGTTTGAACCCACAAGCAGCGAACCGACACTCAACCTGACTCCGCCGCCAAAGGTGTTGGATCCAGACAGCGTCAGAGCCGACACCCCGCTCTTCACAATGGAACCCAGGCTGCCGGCGATCACACCCGAGAAGCTGCCTGCGTTGGATCCGCTGAGGGTCAGCGTGCTGCCCTGGAGGTTGACCGAACCGCTGCCGCTCAGGCTGCCAATCTCTTCGGAAGCACTCAATTTCAGCAAGCCGGCACCCAGCACTGAAACAGTTGCAGTGTTCGGGATCGCCAGTCCGCCAGCGATGCCAAGTGTGCCTTCGTTCACGCTGACGTTGCCGAGGAATGTATTCAGCGCGGAGAGCGTCAATTCACCGGCCCCGCCCTTACTGAGTCCGAACGCGCCGCTCACCACTCCGCTCATTGTTACGGCGCCGGCGAGGTTCAGGGTCGTCGCTGACGCCAGGGAAACCGCCCCGCTCAGGGTGAGTGACCCCGTGTTGACCGAGCTTCCCAGACCGATGGTTCCCGACATCGCGAATGCGTTGGCGATTGTCCGCGCAACCGTTGAATCACTGGAGAGGACGCCGCCGTTTGCGCTCACAAGACCGGTACCGAGGGCGGTATTGCCACCAATGTTGATCGTACCGGCGTTCAAGTTGAGTCCGCCGGTGAAGGTGTTCGCGCCGGAGAGCGTGAGGGCGGATGCGCCTGTCTTCCAAACCGAACCGCTCGTGCCGATGATCGCACCGCCGAATACCGAACTCACCGCACCGCCGATAGTGAGCCTGTTGCCCTGCAGATTGAGCGTGCCTGAGCCGGCGATGCTGCCGATCTCCTCAGCTGCATCCAAACGCAGCACCCCGCTGCCGGTGAGGTTCACCGCCGCGGCGTTGGCGAGGGCCGATCCCCCTGAAAGGGCCAAGATCCCTTCGCTCACTGTGACCGGGCCCGAGAACGTGTTGGTCCCGGAAAGTGTCACCACTCCTGCGCCGACCTTCGAGAGCCCGAAGCTTCCGCTGATCACGTTGCTGAACTTCACCGCGCTGGAAGCGTTGATTGTTGCGTTGCCGCTAAGCCAGGCGTTGCCAGTCAGCGTAACCGCGCCCGAATTGGTGATATCACCGAACCCGACCGTTCCCGCCATTTCCAGAACATTTGCCAGCGTGCGAACGTTCACCGAATCGCTGGTCACTCGGCCGCCGGTTAAGGTGAGCGTGCCGGTCCCAAGCGCGGCATTGTTTCCGAGCTGCAATGTACCAGCGGAAAGCCTGACGCCGCCGGTGTGCAGGTTCGCCGAGCTAAGCGCCAGCAACCCGTTGCCGGACTTCACCAGCGCGCCCGAGCCACTGATCACCCCGGAGTAAGCCGTGGAAGCCGAGCCGCTCAGGGTGAGCGTGTTGCCCTGCAGATTCACCGCGCCGGCGCCGGCGAGACTTGCGATCTCTTCGGAGGCGGCAAGTCTCAGGAAGGTCGAGGAGGCAAGGCTCACTGCGGTAGCGTTGGAGATTGCGGAGCCACCAGCCAGCGTGACTGATCCACCTGTCACATTGAACGTGCCCGAGAATGTGTTCACACCGCTCAAGGTCAGCTCACCCGCACCAGCCTTGCTCAAGCCCAGCGAACCGCCGATCGCCCCGCTCAGGATCGCGTTGCTGAGCAGCGTCAACGAACCGGATCCCAGTATGGACATCGCCCCGGCGAGCGTGAGTGAACCCGAGTTGACCGAGTCACCCAGAGTCACGTGGCCGGCAAGCACCATATTGTTGGAAAGCAGACGGGCGGCGGTTGAGTCGCTCGAGAGACGGCCCGACCTCAGCGTCAGCAAGCCCGAACCGAGCGCCGCGTTGTTCGCAACCCTCAACGAGCCACCCGACAGAGTGACTCCGCCACTGAAGGTGTTGGTTCCGCCAAGGGTGAGCGTCGAAGTCCCGCCGTTCACCAAGGCGCCTGCGCCGCTGAGCAAGCCGTTGAAGACGGTTGCCGCCGTGCCGCTGATCGTAAGCGTATTGCCCTGCAGATTCACCGCGCCCGCGCCCGCGAGGCTGCCGATTTCCTCGGAGGCAGCCAGGTTCAGTGTAGCGACCGACCCGAGCGTCAGGCTGGATGCATTCGCCAAAGCATTACCGCCGGCGAGCGTGAGCGTACCCTGATTGACGGTTGTTGCACCGCCGAAGGTGTTGCTGCCGCTCAGCGTAAGTTCCGCCGAGCCTTCCTTCACCAGCGAAGCCGTTCCGCCAAGGCTGCCGCTCAAGAGCACCGCGCTGTCCACGCTCAGAACAGAGTTCGCTGCGATCGAACCCGCGCCCGCGATGGTGAGCGAACCGCTATTGATCAAATCCCCGAGGGTCACGCTGCCGGAGAGCAGGAAGCCGTTCGCAAGCGCACGGGCCGTTGTGGAGTCGCTTGAAACGCGGCCGCCCAGCAACGTCAGAGTGCCTGTCCCCAGCGCTGTGTTGGCGCCCACCTGAACCGTCCCAGCGCCCAGACGCATGCCGCCGCTGAAGCTGCTCGAACCGGTCAGCGTCAATACGCCAGCAGCGGTCTTCGCCAGCGATCCCGCGCCACTGATGGAACCGGCGTACACCGTCGACCCCGTTCCGCCGAGCGTTAGCGTCCCCGCCTGCAGGTTGATACTACCCGCACCGGTCACCGTGCCGATCTCCTCGCTCACTGACACCCTGAAGAGCGCCGAACTGCCAACACTCACCGCCACGCTGTTGAGCAGCGCGTTGCCTCCGGCCACCGTCAGAGTGCCCGCGCCGACTGTCACTGGTCCGCCAAACGTGTTCGAGCCCGAGAGCGTCAACTCGGCCATTCCCTGCTTCAGGAGATCAAACGCGCCGCTGATGCTTCCACCCAGCGTCACAGCACTCGCCACCGACAACTGCGTGCTGGCCGCAAGCGCCACCGGACCGGCAAATGTAAGCGCTCCGAAGTTGGTCGCATCACCAAGGATCAGCGAACCCGACAGAACCGAGGCATTCGCGAGTGAACGCGCCATCGTGGAGCTGTTGGCAAGTTTCCCGCTCGTGAAGCGCAGCGTGCCCGTGCCCAGAGCAGCTGCGTCACCCACCAAGATCGTTCCAGCCTGCAGATCCACACCACCGCTGAAGGTGTTGGCGGCAGAAAGGGTGAGGGTCGATGTTCCAGCCTTCACGAGCGCACCCGAACCGCTGACCACTCCCGCCACCGCTGAGGCGGCCGATCCGCTGATCGTCAGCGTGTTGCCCTGGAGACTAACCAGTCCGGCTCCTGTCAGGCTTTGGATCCGCTCGGAGGAAGCGAGCTTCAGGGTTGCGCCACCGGCGACATTAAGCGGCACGCTATCGGCGATCGCGGAGCCTCCCGCCAACGTCAGGACGCCTTGGTTAACACTGGCCGCGCCCGAGAATACATTCGTACCGGACAGAATCAATTCCGCCGCACCTGTCTTGGTGAAGCCGTTGGTGCCGCCCACAACACCGCTGAGCGTCGCGCTGCTCACCACGCTCAAGGACGCTCCGTTCCCGAGGGTCACCGCTCCGGAGAGCGTTAGAGCGCCGGAATTGATCGCGTCACCCAAGGTAAGCGCACCGCTCAATTCGACGGCGTTGCCAAAGATACGGGCAATTGTCGAATCGCTCGAAACGCGCCCGCCGCTGAGTGCCAGCCTGCCGGTGCCGAACGCCGCGTTGGTGCCGGCCTGCAGGGCGCCCGCGGTCTGCACGATGCCGCCGCTGAAGCTGCTCGCACCCGTAAGAGTCAGCACCGAGGCGCCGCTCTTCACCAACACGCCGCTGCCGCTGATCGCTCCGCCGAAGTTGGTTGTTGTCGTGCCGTTCAAAGTAAGGGTGTTGCCCTGCAGGTTCACCGCACCGACCCCGGAAATGTTGGCGATCTCCTCGGAGTTGGATAGCTTCAGCACAGCGCCAGATCCGACTGCCACAGTCATCGAATCCGAAAGCGCCTTGCCGCCGGCAAGCGTCAAGGTGCCGCCGATCACTGCTGTGGTCCCCCCGAATACATTCGTCCCGCTCAAGGTCAGCTCGCTGCTGCCAGCCTTCACCAAGCTGAATCCGCCGCTCAACGCGCCGTTCAAGTTCACAGGGCTGAGCACTGTCACGGTTGCATTAGCCGTGAGCGTCGAAGCCCCGTTGAAGCTCAATGTGCCGTTGTTCACCAAGTCACCAAACGAAACCAGTCCGCCCAAGTTAACCGCATTCACCAGCGCGCGGGCCGTGGAAGAATCGCTTGTCACAATGCCCCCAGTCATCGTGAGCGCTCCGGTTCCGATCGCGGCGTTGTTTCCAATCCGCAGCGTGCCCGTGCTCAGCGAAACACCGCCGGTAAAGGAACTGCTACCCGAAAGGGCGAGCACCGAGTTACCTGTCTTCACGAGCGAACCGGTCCCCGTCACCGTGCCCGAGAACACCGAGGCTTCAGTGCCACCGATTGTGAGTGCATTGCCTTGGAGTGAAATGACCCCGGCTCCGTTCACGCTCGAGATCTGCTGCGCGGCTGCAATCTTCAACGTTGCGGAGGTTCCCACAGTCACCGGCGTTGTCTTCAGCAGCGCGGCTCCACCGGCAAGCGTGAGCGTGCCCGCATCAACGGAAGCCGCCCCGGTGAATGCGTTGGCCCCGCTCAAAGTCAGCTCCGAAAGACCCGTCTTCACGATTCCGGACGGTCCGCTGACAACGCCGGAGAAAGTCGCCGGACTGTCCGCCGCCAAGGTCACCGTGCCGCTCAGGCTTGCGGGCCCGTTGAAGGTGAGCAATCCGCTGTTCACCGTATCACCCAGCATCACAGTGCCCGACAACGTCAGCGAGTTGAGCGTCAGGCGCGCCGCGCTGGAATCACTCGAAATGCGGCCACCGCTCACCCGCACCGCTCCCGTGCCGAAGGCGTTGTTGTTGCCAATCTGCAGCACGCCGTTGCTGAGATTCACTCCACCCGAGAAGTTGTTCAATCCAGAGAGCGTCAGCACGGAACTGCCGCTCTTCACGAGGCCGCCAACACCCGCGACCACGCCGCTGATTGCCGAAGAACCCCCGCCGCTGAGCGTTAACGAACCGGCGGCGATATTCACCATCCCCGAGCCAGTCACGCTCGCCAATTCCTCGGAGGCGTTCAGCTTGAGCGTACCCGCGGTGGAAAGGATCACCGAGTTCGCATTGGAAATCGCACTTCCTCCCGCCACGGTCAGCACGCCGCCATTCACAACCGTGGTGCCGGTGAATGTGTTGGTGCCGCTCAGGATCAGCTCGGCGGCGCCTTCCTTCACCAGGCCGTAGGTGCCGCTCACCACGCCTGACAGAGTCGCAGCACCGAGCACCGTCAGCTTTGTGGTTCCCTGCAAGGCCATGCTGCCAGCGAGTGTGAGCAGACCGGAACTGGTGGACATACCAAGTCCGAGAGTGCCATTCATGGTGATCGAATTGGTCAGGGTGCGGGCGGTCGCTGAATCGCTCGAAAGCGTTCCATTCGTCAATTGGAGCAACCCGGTTCCCGCCGCCGTGTTCGCACCCAACAACAACACGCCGTTGCTCATTCTCAGGCCGCCACTGAACGTGTTGGCTCCACCCAAAGTCAGGGTGGCCAAGCCGGTCTTCACGACCGCACCCGAGCCGGAGATCACACCGCCAAAGTTGGACGCCTGCGCCCCGCTCAGGGTCAGAGTGTTGCCAGCAAGACTCACGGAACCGAGCCCCGCCAGACTGCCGATTTCCTCGCTGGCCTTCAAATTCAACACCCCGCCTGCATTGACGCTGAGCATCATTGCGTTCGCCAACGCACTGCCGCCCACCAAGGTCAGGCTTCCGGCGTTGACCGCTGTCGAACCGCTGAAAGTGTTCACCGCGCTCAATGTCAGCTCTCCGGCCCCCGCCTTCACGAGGTCAAATGCCCCGCCAATCACTCCCGACATGGTGGCAGCGCTCGCCAAAGTCAAAGTGCTGTTGCCAACCACCGTGCTATTGCCGGTGAAGCTCAGGCTGCCGGAGTTGACCGCATCACCCAGAGTCACCACGCCGGACAGCAGCATCGCATTCGAAATAGTCCGCGCAGCGGTTGAATCCCCTGAGATCCGGCCCGCAATCATCGTCAGCGTCCCGGAACCCAGCGCCAAGTCGTTACCCAATTGAATCGACCCGCCGCTCAGTCGCACGCCACCGGTGAAAGTGTTCGAACCGGAAAGCGTGAGAACCCCGGCACCCGATTTCACCAAGGAACCGCCCGCGCCGCTCAGCACACCAGCGAAGGATGTGGATGCTCCACCGCTCAGCGTGAGCGTGTTGCCCTGCAGGCTCACCAAGCCCTGGCCGGCGAGGCTTGCGAACTCCTCGGAGTTCGAGAGCTTCAGCGATCCGGCTGCCGCAAGGGTCACCGCCGATGTGTTTGCCACCGCGTTGGATCCCGCCAAATTCACGAAGCCCTCGCTCACTGTGAGCGAACCAGTGAAGGTGTTCACCCCGGAGAGCGTGAGCTCAGCCGCACCGAGTTTCGTGAACCCAAACGCACCGCCGATTGCGCCGCTAATGATCGTCTGGCTCGCCACTCTCGCCGCAACGTTTGTATTCAAAGTCGTGAGGCCGCCAAGCGTCAGCGTGCCGTTTGCAACTGCATCACCGAAAGTCAGTGTGCCGGAAAGCGTCAGTGAATTCGAAAGGGTTCGGGCGGCAGCCGCATCACTAGAAAGCGTACCCCCGCGGAACACCACCGCCGCTGTTCCAAGCGCCGTATTATTGCCCAGCCTGATCGCGCCGGCGCTCAGGTCGGTGCCACCCGTGTACGAGCTGGCACCGAGGAGGGTGAGCACCGACGACCCGCGCTTCACAAGAGAACCACCCGTGCCGTACAGCGACCCGCCGTACGTCGTCGAAACGCTGCTGCTTCCGATCGTCAGCGCATTGGATTGCAGGTTCACGCTTCCGAATCCAGCAAGCCCGCCGATCTCCTCGGAAGTACTCAGCTTCACGGACGCCGCACTACCAATGGTCACAAGCGACGCATTGCTTACCGCACTGCCACCGCTCAGGGTCAGGCTGCCAGCCGACACGTTTGTGGATCCGCTGTATGTGTTGAAGCCCGACAGGGTGAGCTCAGCTCCGCCGATCTTGAGCAGACCCGAGGTGCCGCTCACAACGCCCGAGAGCGTCAGCCCGCTGATCACGTTCAAGAGCGAATTGGCGGCCAGCGTCACGCTGCCGCCCACCGTGAATGCGCCGGAATTAATGCTGTGCCCAAATGCAACGCTGCCAGAGAGCGCAAGCGCATTCGCAATCGAGCGGATCGAAGTCGAGTCGCTGGAGATCCGGCCTGCCGTTGCAAACAAAGTGCCTGTCCCCAGCGCCATGTTGTTGCCAATTTGCAACGCACCGTCGCTAAGCCTTAATCCGCCGGTAAAGGAGCTGAAGCCGGATAGCGTCAGCACGCCCGACCCCGCCTTCACAAGCGCGCCAGAGCCGCTGATCACGCCCGCGTAGTTGGATGCCGCACCGCCGCTGAGGGTCAGCGACCCGGCCAGCAGATCCACCGCGCCCGGCCCAAACAGGCTGCCGATTTCTTCAGAAGCCGCCAGCCTCAGGGTCGCCCCTGTGTTCACTGTGAGCGCCACGCTGTTGGCGAGCGCACTGCCGCCGACCACAGTGAGCACCCCTGCGCCCACCGTTGACGAACCGCTGAAGGTGTTGGCGCCGGAGAGCCTGAGTTCGCCCGCGCCGGTCTTGGTCAGTCCATGGCTGCCGCTGATCACTCCGCTCAACGTCGCCGCGCTCACCAAGTTCAGGCTGGTGGAGCCTAGCAGGGTGGCGCTGCCGCTCAGCGTCAGCGCGCCGCTGTTGATCGAATCACCCAAAGTCAGGGTGCCTGAAAGCGCCAGCGCGTTTGCAAAGCTCATCGGGGTCGCGGATGCACTCGAGATGCGGCCGCCGCTCGCAGTCAGGATTCCAGTGCCCAGCGCCTGGCTGGATCCCATCTGGATGGCCCCGGCGCTGAGAACCACGCCGCCGCTGAAGGTGTTCGCCGCCGACAACGTCAACACGGCCGCTCCATTCTTCACCAACCGACCCGACCCGCTGATCACGCCGCCAAAGCTTCCAGCGGTCGCTCCGCTCAACGTGAGCGTATTCCCCTGCAGATTCACCAAGCCGGCGCCATTCAGGATTCCGAATTCTTCGGAGCTCGAGAGCTTCAATGCCGATCCGGATCCAATGTTCACCGTCGCGGCATTCGCGATCGCCGAACCGCCGGAGAGATTCAATGTTCCAGCGCTCAGCGTAAACAGCCCCGTGGAGACGTTGGTCCCCGAGAGCGTCAGTTCACCGGCGCCGAGTTTCACCAAGTTGCCTGTCCCCGCGATGCTGCCGCCGAGCGTTACAGCGGAGTCAACCGTGAGGCTGGTGTTCGCATCGAAGGAGACACCGCCAACAAACAACAGCGAACCGAACTTCGTTGCATCTCCGAGCGTGCCGCCGACCGACAGAGCCAGGCGGTTTGCGAGTACGCGGCCGGTTGTCGAATCACTCGAAATCCGGCCGCCGCTGAGGGTAAGGGTACCGGTGCCCAGCGCTAGATTCGAGCCGATCTCGATGGTGCCTGAGCTCATCTTCACGCCGCCTCCAAAGCTGCTAGAACCGCTGAGCCCGAGGGTTGCCGTTCCCTTCTTCACAACGCTGCCTGCTCCGCTGATAACACCGGAGAAGTTGGTGGAGGTGCCGCCGCTTAGCGTCAGCACATTGCCCTGCAGGTTGATCGCACCAGCCCCCAGCACGCCGGAGAGCTCTTCAGAGGCTGAAAGCTTGAGAGCGCCGAGTGAACCCACCTCGACGAGGGTCGCGTTTGGAATCGCCGCCCCGCCGGCCAAGCTCAACGTACCGCCCCACACCGAGACGGAGCCGGAGAACGTGTTGGCAGCATTTAATATCAACTCGCCGGCGCCGGCCTTAACCAGTGCATACGCCCCGCTCACCACGCCATTAATGGAGACCGAACTTGCCACGCTGAGCGTGCTGCTACCCACAAGTGAAACCCCGTTGGTAAACGTGAGTGAGCCTGCGTTGACTGCGTCACCCATCGCAACGGCGCCGTTGAGCACCAGAGCGTTTGCAATGTTCCGGGCGACAGCGGAGTCGCTTGAGACACGGCCGCCGGTCATCAGCAGCGAGCCCGCTCCGAGCGCCGTATTCAAGCCAAGCTGAATCGCCCCGGCACCCAGCTTGACCCCGCCGCCAAACGTGTTGTTCGCCGTCAGGGTGAGCACTGAGGAACCGCTCTTCACAAGCACGCCGCTCGCTCCGCTGATCACACCCGAATACAACGTGGAGCTTCCGCCGCTCAAAGTCAGGGTGCTCGTCTCAAGCCTTGCCAAACCTGCGCCGGCGATGCTCGCAATCGCCTCGGACCGCGCGAGCCTGAGCGTACCGGCCGCCCCGACGTTGACCGCCGTGGAGTCGATCAGTGCCGAACCGCCAGCCAGTGTCAGGATGCCCGCGTTCACGGCGACCGTCCCACTGAAGGTGTTGGTTCCAGACAGAGTCAGTTCACCAGCACCAGCCTTGACGAGATTCGCCGTACCCGACAACGCACCGCCGATCTTCACGGGGCTCGCCACCGTCAAGGTTGTGTCCGAAGTCATCGAGGCGCTCCCGTTCAGATTCAGCACGCCGTACTTGCTCGAATCGCCCATCGTCAACGCGCCAGATAACACCAACCGGTTGGCCAACGCCCTTTCAAACACCGATTCCACCGACAACGTTCCGCCGCTGAAAGTCAGCGTGCCGGAACCCAGCGCCATGTTGGATCCAACTTGGAGCGCGCCAGCGCTCAGTCGAACGCCTCCCGCAAAGGTGTTCGATCCGGATAGGACCAGTCCCGACAGCCCGTTCTTCACAAGCGCGCCGGAACCGCTCATGACACCGCTGTACGCCGAGGATCCGGCGCCGCTTAATGTGAGAGTGTTGCCCTGCAGGCTGACCGAACCGGCGCCCGCGAGGCTGCCGAATTCTTCGGATGCAGCGAGATTCAATGTGCCGCCGGCATTGACACTCACTGCCGTAGAATTCAACAGCGCGCTGCCACCCACCAAATTCAGCACCCCAGCATTCACAGCGACCGTTCCGGTGAACGTATTCACTGCAGACAACGTCAACTCGGCCGTGCCGCCCTTCACCAAATTTCCAGTCCCGCTGATCACCCCGGACAAAACGGCCGCGCTCACCGTGTTCAGCGTTGAGTTGCCTACCAGTGCACCGTTGCCACTCAGTGAGAGAGCGCCGGCGTTTGCGGAGTCACCCAGCGTGAAAGTCCCGTCCATCAGCAGAGCGTTCGCGATTTGCCGTGCGGCGGCGGAGTCGCTCGAGAGGCGGCCTCCCATCAGCGACAATGTTCCGCTACCGAGCGCCAGGTTGTTTCCAATCTGGATCGTCCCCGCTGCCAGTCTCACCCCGCCGGTGAATGTGTTTGATCCAGTCAGGCCAAGGACGGATTGCCCCGTCTTCCGGAGGCTGCCGGACGTGCCGCTGATTACCCCGCCGAAGGTCGTTGATGCTACGCCGCCGACCGTCAGCGTGTTGCTCTGCAAGTTCACGGACCCGGTTCCAGCCAGGCTCCCAATCTCCTCGGCGCTTGCCAACCGCAACGTACCGGCCGCATCGACAATCAGCGCAACGGTATTCGCAATCGCTGTGCCGCCTGAGAGCGTGAGCATGCCGCCGCTCACCGTGGTCGTGCCCGTGAAGGTGTTCACTCCAGCCAGCGTTAGTTGGCCGTCTCCGGCTTTGTTCAATCCGAAAGCCCCGCTTACCACGCCATTGAGGGCAACCGCACTGTCAACAGTCAGCGCCAGATTCGACGCTAAAGTAACCGCGCCGCCGATGGTGAGCGTTCCGGGATTCGCAACGCTCCCGAATCCGAGCGTGCCAGAAAGCGTCAGCGCGTTGCTCAAGCTCCGTGCTGTCGCCGAATCGCTGGAAATACGTCCACCGGTCATCACCAGCGCGCCAATCCCGAACGCCTGATTGTTGCCCACTTGGATCGTGCCCTGACTCAAAGTCACGCCGGCGGTGAAGGTGTTCACTCCGGAAAGCGTGAGCGTAGCGCTTCCGGTCTTCACGAGCGAACCACCAGTGCCGATGATCGCGCCGCTGAACGTTGTGGAGCTTCCTCCTCGGATCGTCAGCACATTGTTCTGCAAATTCACGGTGCCCGATCCGTCGAGACCGCCCACCGACTCCGAGTTGGCGAGCTTCAACATCCCGGCCGCGCTCACTGTGATCGCCGAAGCATCCGGCAGGGCATTGCCGCCGGAAAGAGTCAGAGTGCCGGCGTTCACCGAGGTTAACCCCGTGAAGGTGTTCACTGCTCCGAGGGTCAACTCGGAGGCGCCAGTCTTCACGAAGTCGTAGGAACCGCTGAGCACACCGCTCATTGTCGCCCTGCTCATCACGTTCATGATCGTGTTGGCCGCGAACGCGCCGGAACCGGTCAAAGTCAACCCGCCGTTACTGATGAGATCCCCGATGGTGACAGTCCCTGCAAACGCAAGCGGGTTGGTGATCGTGCGGAAGCTGGAGGAATCACTCGAGAGACGGCCGCCGGTAAATGCAATCGTTCCGGAACCAAGCGCCGAGTTGTTGGCCACCTGCAAGGCGCCGCCACTCAGATTCACGCCTCCGGCAAAAGTGTTGAACCCTGATAGCGTCATCACACCTGAACCGCTCTTCGATAGTGCGCCGGATCCGCTGATCGCCCCAGAGAACAGAGAGGTCGATCCGCCGCTGACCGTCAACGTGCTGGACTGGAGGGCGACTGAGCCATCGCCCTGCAGCGCTCCGATCTCCTCGCTGGCAGCCAGCTTCAGGATCCCGCCGAGGTTCACGCGCACGCCGCCCGAATTCATCAACGCACTACCGCCGGCCAGCGTCAGGGTGCCGGCGCTTACTGCAGTGAGCCCTGTGTAGGTGTTGGTCGCCGAAAGCACGAGTTCCGAGGCACCAAGCTTCGTCCACCCGTATGTGCCGCTGACCACTCCGGCGATAGTCACGGCGCTATCGGCGGCCAATGACGCGTTCGCCCCAAGGACCATTCCCCCGTTAAGCGTGAGCGCACCCTTGTTTACGGAATTTCCAAGGGTTAGCGCGCCTGTGATGCTGAAGTCGTTGGCGATCGCCCGCGCGGTGCCTGAGTCGCTGGAGAGACGCCCGCCGGTGGCCACCAGCGTGCCGGTGCCAAGCGCCGCACTATTGGCCACCTGGATCGCTCCCGCGCTCAAAGTGACGCCTCCGCTGAACGTATTGGTTCCGGTGATCGTAAACACCGCATCGCCCTTCTTCACCAGGCGGCCCGAGCCGCTGATCACTCCCTCGAAACTTGTCGCCGTCAGGCCACTCACCATCAGCGTGTTGCCCTGCAGATTCAACTGACCAAGCCCCGCAATGCTCGCGATCTCCTCGCTGCTGGCCAGTCGCAAGCTGCCGAGTGTTCCAATCGAAACCGCCATGGAATTCACCAGCGCGCTGCCGCCGCTCAGTGTCAGAGTCCCAAGATTCACCTGCGTCGCGCCGGTGAAGGAGTTCACCCCGCTGAGAGTCAACTCGCTCGAACCCGCCTTCACCAAGGATCCCGGACCGCTCACCGCACCCGAAAGCGTCACCACGCTGTCGATATTCATGTTCGTCGTGCTGTTGAGCAACGCACCGCCGGCGAAATTCAGGTCTCCGTTGAACAGCGCGTCCCCAAATGCAACGGTCCCTGACAAAATCAGCCCATTCGCCACGGTACGTCCTGTTGCTGAGTCACTGGTGATTCGTCCGGTGCCCATCGTGACGCTTCCAGTTCCGAAGCCGCTGTTATGACCCAAACGCAACACCCCGTTGTTCAGCAGTACTCCGCTGTTGAATGTATTCGCCCCGCTGAGGGTCAACACGCCCGAGCCGTTCTTGGTCAGTGAATTGTTGGCCCCGCTGATCACGCCGCTCAAGGTTACATCGCTGTCCACGTTCAATGTACGGTTGCCGCCCAAAGTCGCGCCACCGCTCAGTAACAGGGTGCCGCCCAAGGCCGCGTCACCGAGCGACATGTGCCCAGCGAAGCTCAACCCATTGGAGATCGTCCTCAGCGACGCCCCATCGCCGCTCAGGCGGCCGGCCTTCATCAACAGTGAACCGGTGCCCAGCGCCAAATCGTTGCCAAGCCTCAAGGTGCCCGTGGTCAAGGTCGTTCCGCCCGCATAGGAGTTCGTCCCGCTCAGCGTCGTCGCTCCGTAGCCCCTTTGCTCCACGCGGCCCGATCCAGAAAGCTGCGAGCTGTAGACGAGCTCGTCGGAGCGGTTGAACGCCAACGTCCCGTCCAGCACGATCCTGCCCGCAATGCTTCCTCTCGTGCCGCCCGCGCCGAGCACCAGGGCGCCGCCAGTAACCGTGGTCGTGCCCGCGTAAACGTTCGAGCCCGTGAAGATGAGGGTGCCATCACCCAGCTTCGTGAACCCGCCCGAACCGGACAGTCCGGTGCCGTAGTTGACCGTGGCCCCTGCGTTGGTGTCCACGTATGCGATCACCCCATCCGCGATGGGTTGGATCCGCGGACTCAAATCCGTCACGATGCCCAGCCCGTAGCCGAGGGTACCGCCGTTGAACACCACGGCACCGCCCAGACCGAAGGCCAGATCATTGCCCAAGGTAACCCGACCGGCTGTCAGGGTGATTGCGCCAGTGAATCCAATGTTCGGGCTAGCGAGTGTCAAATTCGCACCCAAGCCCTTCTGCTCTAGACCACCGCTGCCCACTAGCGAAGCAGTCAATGTGGTTGAAGCCGTCCCGCTCAGGGTGAGCGTGTTGCCCTGTACATTCACCAGTCCCGATCCACCCAGCGAAGCAATCTCCTCGCTACCAGCAAGCTTCAGTGTCCCGCTGCCAGTCAGCGTGACCGCCATTGTGTTCACCAGCGCCGAACCGCCAGCCAGCGTCAAAGTACCGCCATTCACCAGCGTCTGGCCCGTGTAAGTGTTCGCGCCGCTGAGCGTGAGCTCGCTTGCTCCCAGTTTCACCAGGTTGGAAGTCCCGCTCACCACACCACCCAGTGTCGACGCGCTCAATACATTCAACGAAGTGACCCCGGCCATCGCCATGTTGCCGCTCAAGGTGAGCGTTCCGCGGTTCACCAAGTCACCCATGGTCACCGAACCCGAGATCACCACCGCATTCGAAGCGGTGCGGGAAGTTGTCGAGTCACTCGAAATCCGGCCGCCGGTGACCGTCAGCGTCCCGGTCCCAAGCGCTGAATCGTTACCCAGCTGAATCGCTCCATTACTGAAATTGACGCCACCACTGAAGGTGTTACTGCCCGTGAGCGTGAAGACGGACGAACCGTTTTTCACCAGCATTCCGGCGCCGCTCATGGTGCCCGAGTAGGTCGTGTTCGCGTTCGTGCCGCCGCTCAGCGTGAGTGTATTGCCCTGCAGATTTACCAGACCCGCTCCCGCCAACGAGGCGATCTCCTCGCTGCTCGCGAGTTTCAATGCGCCGCCCGAGTTGATGGTCGCCGCCATCGCATTAACCAACGCGCTGCCGCCGCTAAGGGTGAGAGTCCCCTGATTCACCGCAGTCGTGCCGCTGAAGGTGTTGATTCCGCTGAGCGTCAATTCGGCGGATCCGGCCTTCACCAAGTTCTGAGCCCCGCTGATCACTCCGCTCCAGTTAGCCGCACTTGCAACACTTAAAGTCGTCGCAGTGAGAAGCGAGGCCGCGCCGGCAAAGGTCAGTTCACCGGAGTTCAATGCATCACCCAACCCAACCGCTCCGGTCAACGTAAACGCGTTCGCAATCGTCCGAGCCGTTCCAGAATCGCTCGAGATGCGGCCGCCGCTAGCGGCAACCAGTCCGGTGCCGAATGCAGCATTGTCGCCCGCTTCAAAAGCACCGGCGCTCAACCTGACGCCACCTGCGAACGTATTCGCCCCCGTCGCCGTGAACACAGCCGCACCGTTTTTGACCAGGGTGCCCGCTCCGCTCATCACCCCGCTGTAGAGCGTGTTGACTGATCCGCTTAAGGTGAGCGTGTTGCCCTGCAAATTCACCAGACCCGCACCCGCGAGGCCCGCGATGACCTCACTGCTTGCCAACTTCAATGTTCCAGCCGCGTTCACATTGAGCTGCATCGTGTTCGCAAGCGCACTGCCGCCACTCAACGTCAACATCCCACCGTCCACCGCTGTTGTTCCGCTGAAGGTGTTCACCCCGCTCAGGGTGAGTTCAGCCGCGCCTTCCTTCACAAAGTTGTAAGTCCCGCTCACCACGCCGGTCATGGTGCCCGCGCTAGCCACTGTCAGATTCACGTCACCCAGCAGCGATACGTTGCCACCCAGATTCATCACCCCGTTGTTAACCGCATCCCCGAGCGTGAGCGCACCGCTCATTGCAAACGCGTTTGCAAGGGTCCGGGTTGTCGAGGAATCACTCGAAATCCGGCCGCCGCTGAAGCTCACCAAACCCGTGCCAAATGCAGCGTTATTTCCAGCCTCGATCGCGCCCGCACTTAGATTGACCCCGCCGCTGAAAGTGTTGCCACCAGTCAACGTGAAGACAGAGGTACCTGTCTTCACCAGGCTGCCGACCCCGCTCATCACCCCGCTGTACGTCGTCGCCGTTCCGCCGAGCAGAGTGAGCGTGTTGGACTGCAGGTTCACCGCGCCGGCGCCGGCCAGGCTCGCGATGGATTCGCTACCAGCAAGCTTCAAAGTTCCAGCCGCGTTGACCGTTAAGGCCATCGTGTCGGTTAGAGCGCTGCCGCCGCTCAGAGTCAGCGTCCCCGCGTTCACTGCCGTGGTTCCGCCAAAGGTGTTCACCCCGCTCAGGGTCAATTCCGAGGCCCCCTGTTTTACCAAGTTGTATGCTCCGTCCAATACGCCACTGACATTCACCGCACTGGCGATGGTGAGCGTCGCGTCCGCAGCCAGCGTCGTAGTGCCCGCCAGCGTCAACGCCCCAGTGTTCGTCGCATCACCCAAGGTCAGCCCGCCGGAGAGAATGAACGCATTCGCAAAATTGCGAGCAGTCGCAGATTCGCTTGAAATCCGGCCAGCGCTAAAGGTGACCGCTCCGGTGCCGAACGCCGCATCGTTCCCTGCTTGGATTGCACCCGCACTCAGGTTCACCCCGCCGCTGAAGGTGTTTGCGCCGCTCACCGTGAACACCGAGGTGCCATTCTTCACCAGAGCACCATCACCGCTCACCACTCCGGACAGGGTCGTCGCAGTTCCGCCGCTCAAGGTCAGCGTGCTGCCCGCCAACACCACTGACCCAGCACCTGCAACACTCGCAATCTCCTCATCCGTGGCCAGCTTCAAGCTCCCGCCCGCGTTCACGGTCACCGACATCACATTGGCGAGCGCGTTTCCACCACTAAGCGTCAACATGCCGGCGTTCACCGCTGTCGTGCCACCAAAGGTGTTCACTCCGCTCAACGTCAGCTCTGCAGAACCGGCCTTCACCAGATTGTACGTGCCGCTCACGATCCCGCTGATCGTCGCCGCGCTCGCCACCGTCAATGTTGTGTTCCCACTCAATGCCGCATTCCCGCTCAAGGTCAACGTCCCGCTGTTGGCTGCATCACCAAGGGTCAGTGCGCCGGTCAGTTCAAACGCATTCGCAAGCGTCCGCGCCGTCGTCGTTTCACTCGAAATCCGACCGCCGCTGAAGGTCACCAGACCCGTTCCAAACGCAGCGTCGTTCCCAGCTTCGATCGCTCCAACGCTCAGGTTCACTCCGCCGCTGAACGTATTCGCTCCAGTCACCGTGAACACGGACGACCCGTTCTTCACCAGCATCCCCGCGCCGCTCATCACTCCGCTATAGGTCGTCGCTGCCGTCCCGTTCAAGGTCAGCGTATTGCCCTGCAACAATACCGCTCCGGCTCCAGCCAAAGTCGCGATCTCTTCGCTGCTCGCCAGCTTCAGACTGCCGCTCGAACCCACCGTCACCGCCATGCTGTTGGCCAAGGCACTCCCGCCGCTCAGCGTCAGCATCCCGCCGTCCACACTCGTCGGTCCACTAAAGGTGTTCACTCCGCTCAAGGTCAATTCCGCCGTCCCGTCCTTCACCAAGCTGTACGCTCCGCTCACGATCCCCGATATCGTCGCCGCGCTCGCCACCGTCAACGTCGTATTCGCACTCAATGCCGCGTTCCCGCTCAACGTCAGCGCTCCGGTGTTCACCGCGTCGCCCAGGGTCAGCGCACCGCTCAGGGCGAATGCATTCGCAAGCGTCCTCGCCGTGCTGCTGTCGCTCGAAATACGGCCACCGCTGAACGTCACCAAGCCCGTGCCAAACGCCGCGTCGTTTCCTGCCTCAATCGCCCCAGCGCTCAAACTCACCCCGCCGCTGAACGTATTCGCTCCGGTCACCGTGAAAACCGACGCTCCGTTCTTCACCAGCATCCCTGCGCCGCTCATCACGCCGCTATAGGTCGTCGCCGCCGTGCCGCCCAAGGTGAGCGTATTGCCCTGCAGCAGCACTGCGCCCGCTCCGGCCAAGGTCGCAATCTCTTCGCTGCTCGCCAGCTTCAGACTGCCGCCCGCGTTCACCGTCACAGCCATGCTGTTAATCAAGGCGCTGCCGCCGCTCAGCGTCAGCATCCCAGCGTCCACTGCCGTTGTTCCGCCAAACGTGTTCACTCCGCTTAAGGTCAACTCCGCTGCTCCGTCCTTCACCAGGTTGTACGCGCCGCTCACGATCCCAGAAATCGTCGCTGCGCTCGCCACCGTCAACGTCGTATCTGCACTCAACGCCGCATTCCCGCTCAACGTCAGCGTCCCGGTGTTCACCCCATCCCCAACGGTCAGCACGCCGCTCAGATTGAACGCATTCGCAATCGTCCGCGCCGTGCTGCTGTCGCTCGAAATCCGGCCTGCGCTGAAAGTCACCAAGCC
>JBILUQ010000273.1:0-5197 GCA_044370935.1 Chthoniobacteraceae bacterium | reverse complement strand
CGACAATCCCGCCACTGATGCCAGACTCCTGAATCAACTTAGACTCTCCAAAGAGCGACGTGAGAGTCAGTGAGAGAACGAGTGAGTGGAATACAAACGAGGCGAGGTGGCGAATCAATGGTTCCATGAGGGGATCCTGTCTTAGTGCTGCCGTTATTGCCGCTTTTCACCGCCAGGTGCAGGAGGATTGTTTTCGCTCCCAGTCTCGAGATGTAAGCGATGCGTACAGCGATTCATTGGAGAGCCTGGGTGTGTGGAGTGAGATACGTTACCGGAGTTTCAGGCCGTTTCGTTCCCTGCTCTGCGGTTGGAGGGGCGATTCAACGCGTGCGAACCCTAGACGCGAATACAGTTAATAATCCATCCCTAATTAACTGCATCGTCCAAAGCAGCTAACCTCGCTTGGAGGCGCATGATTTAGGGGCGCAACTTTCGGACCGCCGTGGGTTTTGACTCACGCTGTCTGTCGTTTTCCACACCTGCTTTCCAAACCTTGTTTCAATATGTGCAATTTTCGTTTATTCGCGGGTCTTTCACTCTGTTTCTTTAATCTGATTCCGCGGGTTGCAGCCCAAAATGCACGCTCGGAAGCTAAGCAGTATTTGCCGGAAATCGACGGAGCGCACGTGGAGACTTTCCGCAAAGTCGGAGAGCGCGAGTTGAAGATCTGGATATTTCGGGAGACGGCGGGTGCTCCCTTGCAATCACCAAAAGCGGCGATCGTATTCTTTTTCGGCGGAGGCTGGACCTCCGGATCGCCCTCGCAATTTGTGTCTCAAGCGAAGGCGCTGGCAGCGCGTGGCATGGTCGCTTGTGTGGCGGATTACCGGGTGGCCTCACGGGATCAAGTCAAGCCGACGGAATGCGTGGCAGACGCCAAGGCTTGCATCCGCTGGATCCGCACGGAAGCGGCGCGCCTTGGCGTCGATCCGGAGCGGATTGTAGCCGCCGGTGGATCTGCCGGCGGTCATTTGGCGGCGGCGACTGCTTTCCTGCCGGGACTCGATCCCGATGCCGCAGGCACCGGCGTTTCAAGTGCGCCGAATGCGCTCGCTCTATTCAACCCCGCATTGGTTCTTGCTCCGATCGAGGGAGTGAATCTGAGCGGATTTTTGGCGAACGCTACCATCGAAAGACTCGGTTGCCCGCCTCCTGATATCTCGCCGGCGCACCATATCCGTACAGGAGCGGTTCCTACACTCATCCACCACGGGAGTGCCGACTCCACCGTGCCGTTTTCGAGCGCAGAGAAATTTGCGGAACTGATGAAGACAGCAGGGAACCGCTGTCAGCTCGTCCGCTACGAGGGACAGCCACACGGTTTTTTCAACAAGCCGCCGTTCCTGGAAGAGACCCTTCGCAAGACCGACGAGTTTCTCGTTTCCCTCGGCTACCTGCCGGCGAAGCCCTGATTGATTACGCAATCAGAATTGCTTGGCTTGGCTGCTTCTTCGGTTCAGCGCCGAGCCGCGTCGGGGATTTCGCAAACTGCAAACCGAAAACCGAGAACCAAACCCGCGAGAGAGACCAAAACTGGATCATTCCTCCTAAAAACTCTGCGCGAACGAATCAATCGATTCAGACCGGAGAGCGCTTTTGAGGAGCTGCTCCAACTGCTTGGAGTCCTCAACAGCATCGAGCGCCTCGCTAATTGCTGACAGCCCAGCGGTCCGCAGCGCGAGGAGGGTGAGGGTGGGGTTCATGGCTGGGCTTTTGAAACATTGATGTAGAGCGAGTTGATTCGCGCCAGCGTGCCGGGGATCTGACCGTCGTGCATGTAGAGCAGGCGGCCGGGGCTGATCTCGCGGATGGAAGTGTAGTTGAAGTTTGCGCGGTCGGAGATGACGCGATGGTCCCGCCAGATGCGGCCGCCATCGAGGCTGAACATGAGATTAGAAACGGGGCGGCCATAACTGCAAGCGAGCACGCCGTTGCTCATGAGCACGAGGTCTGGCATCACGCTGCCTTCTTCCAGCGTGCGCTCGAACTTCCAGGTCTTGCCGCCATCGAGCGAACGGTATTGGAGAAGGTTCGACATGTGGGCATCCGGACGTGTGACGGCCAGCCATTCGCTGCCACTGAGACGCACAACGGCGGGCTCGCCGCCGAGGCCGACGTGCGCAATGTGGGTCCATGTTTTGCCGAGGTCTGTGCTGCGGAGCAGATGCGTATGCCGCTCGGGGAAGCCGCGTCCGTTGGGCAGCTTCAGCGTGGCTCGGCGGCTCCAGGCCACGGCGGTGATGCTGCCGTCTTTTTCCTCCCAGATGTGGCGCTCAAAGAGGAGCACTTCACCGCTTTTTGAAGGCATGAAGTCCTCCGGCATCGTGATCAAGCTGTCGTGCATGGTGAAGGTTTCCGCCTTGGCATCAAGGATCGTGGTTTTGCCCGTGAGCGTCCCGTCCTGCTGCAAGTGCGTCCAGCGCGATGGCCCGAGGATGCGCCCATCCGCGAGGCGCACGAGTTCTTGCGGCGAGTCGCTGTTCTGCTCGGTGCCCGCGACGGCCTGCCACGTTTTCCCCTCATCCGTGCTGCGGCGCACGATGTAAGGCTCCAGCAGCGCGTCGGTGCCCTGCGGATTGCTGGTCAAAAGCAGCCCGCGTCCCATGTCGTAAAGGTAGGGGCGCGATTCGCTGTTCGCCTTCTCTACATTGAGCGGCCACGGTTCGCTGAGGCTGATCTTCAGCGGTGATTTCGGGGCCGCACTCTCAGCAGGTCGCAAACCGAGTCGCACAAACTCCCAGCGGGCCTCACCCGTGAAGAGTTTCGAAGTGGAGCCGAAGCGAATGAACCTGCGCGGCGATGTCGCGGACCGCCAGAACGCATCACGCCCCTCGATGATGCGATTGCCGTCCATTTCCACTGCCATGTCCTCGCCGCGAATAATGAGCCGGTACGTGTGAAAAGCGTCCCGCGTGTCCGCTTGCGCGAAACGATCCGTCAGTGTGCGCACATACCCCTTCGCAGCCTCGGCATGCTTGTCCTGTGCCGGGGTGAGTAAAATGCCCTCCTCATGCCGTCCATCACTCACTTGAATGCATATCGGCGCCCCGTCCCGCTGCGGCCACGTCGCCCTTGGTGAATCGCGATGCCCGACCATGCTCACCAGTTTGACCCGTGCCTCAACGACAATTTCGTTCCCATCGAGATCGCCACTCCACTCAGCTTCAAACGCGCCCAGATCATCCTTCGATGTGTCGCTCAAATGCAGCGCTCCGTCTGCGAGGTTGACGTTCGGTTTGCCAATCGCAGCCCATGGAGAAGCCGGCAGAGATTTGCCGTCATATTGTATGACCCAGGAAAGGTCAGATTCGGCGGCTTGCAGCGGCACTAAAAGAGCAAAAATCAAAACCGCAAGGAGGAGAAAGGTGTGTTTCATGGTTAATCCAATTAGGGCTTGGCTTCCGGAGGACGGCTCATCAATCCACACAAGCGCACTTGATCAGTGAATGCTTGCCTGCGCGGACATCCCCTTCGCGGCACGTTGCGATCAGCACCTCGCCGAACGGTGTGCAGTGGTGACAATAGATGATAGGAATCGTGCCGTCGATGCCTTGCACGCCATTCGGATAATTCACATCGTCACGCTCATGAAACATGAAGCATCCCTGCCACGATTTGCGATTGTCGTTGGAGGAGAGGGCCATCAGCTTTTCTGGGTGCGACTATTGGTAGATGACATGCGGTTGTCGAGCGGCGCGAGGTCCCGCGATCTTAAGGGCCCTGACAACCATCAATCCATCCCAAGCAAGCGTCCTCTACAAATCGATCAAACTCGGTATTGACGCCACGCCCAATATTACTGGGTAAGCGGTCAGCTCGACGAGGCGAATGCAAAGCCCGTGGAGAAGATGACCTGCGAGGAGCTCATACTCTTTGTGGTTAAACAGTAGCTCACTCGTCATGTGGTGACCTGTGATTAGTCGGGTGCGTTCGTGTTCCAACTGCACCGCCGGTTGGAGGATCCCGGCATTAAGAACTACGCGCTACAACCCCAGGACTTGAATGAGCCGGGCAAAATGGACGAAGAATGACCGGCTCGATGCCGTAGCGTTGTACCAACGTCTGGATCGTGATGAGCTTGTGGGCAAGAACGCGTTCAGCACAGGGAAGTTGTGCGCGCCCCGCGGCGATATCGCGCGCGCGACTCCGAAATTCAGGCAAAAAGCACTTTTTGACAATGTTGACTCTAGCAATATGAACGAGTCTAAATCAAACTGATGACGAACCTTAGCGGGATTGCAAAGCTCAGCTGCCCGATCCCATCCGTAACCTAAAAACCACAGGTAAACTTAAAGCTATTCACCTAATCATGAAATACGTACCGATGATCAGCTCTGCCCTTGCGGGCCCTCTTGGCGTTCTTCACCTGCCCCGGCTCTGGCAAAAAGCTTCCCTCGAAGCTCAAGGTAAGCTGCACCAGGATTATCCCGGCATCGGCCAAGGCTACGACTCCATGGTGCTGGCGGCCCTCCACCTTGAAGAAGCGGCCGTGCGTGCGTTTATTCAAACCAAACCCACTTACCCGCAATTCGAAGCCTGGATAAAACAACAGCCTGGCGTGAAGCTCGACAAGGCAACCATCTATAAGAACAACGCGGCGATCCTCGGATATATCCACACAGACGCGACACGACACGCCATTCTCGAAGCCAGCGGACTTCCAGACGACGGCTCCGTGAATCCCGGCGCTGTGGACCTGAACAATCTCGACGACTGGGGCACCTTCCATAAGGAAGTCCTCAGTTGAGAGGAGGTACCCTTTGTACAGAGGGTATCGCGCTGGATTTTCGGAACGCTTCCTCTGGGTGCAGGCTAGAGCGCCCCTAACAACCCCTGATAAGGCCATTCGTCCATCTCAGGAGAAGGGCCGATACAAGAGAATAGCAGATACAAGACGGCCCCTCTTCTGAAACGAAAGGCTCGCCCGATTCGACGCGCGAGCCGTTGCATCATCACGGATTGCGCACGAGTGTGCCGCACCGTTCGCAAACCCTAACAGACGGTAATCCAGTACCGGTGCTTCCGGGTTTTCCTCGCATTTTTCATTTCAACCGTACCCTAAATATTTACCAATCCAACCATGCCAAACCTCCCCAACAAAAAGGCCTCCCCTAAGGAACTTCCTCTAGAGACTTGGAGGGAATTGTACGCGGCAGCTGATGCGCTGTTCGCGCTTGAGCCCTGGGAAATCGTTCCA
>JBILUQ010000494.1:0-3344 GCA_044370935.1 Chthoniobacteraceae bacterium | reverse complement strand
AAGGCCGAGTGGCTTTGGCGCCAACCTATCGGAAGCTTGGGATGGCCGAACCGAAACGGAGCGGCGAATTGTTTTAGCGGGTTGCCGCCTCCGCCGACCGGTCACGCTTTGACGGCCACGCTGTAAACGGCGCTCGAAAAGTGCAGCGGGTGCCGGTCGAAAAGTGAGACACCAACGGTGCAAAATTATGCGTCTTCTCCCTCAGGTCAAGAGCGGGTTTACCGAGATATCCCTGTGGAACATCCGGAGCGGAGCGCAGGATGTTCCACAGGGGCGCCGCCGTGGGGGGGGCTACCTCGCCCCAGCCCGTTTCTTCGCGTTCCGAAGACGGTAACTTTCTCCGTTCGCCTCCAAGATATGTACCCGATGCGTGAACCGATCCAGCATCGCTCCCGTCAAACGCTCGCTCCCCAACACTTCAGGCCAATTCTCAAACGGTAAATTTGTAGTCACCACTACACTCGTCCTTTCATACGCTCGACTCACTACTTCAAAGAGCAACTCCGCTCCCGTTTTCGAAAACGGCACATATCCAAGTTCATCGAGGATCAGCAAATCCAGCTTTTCCAACTGCTTGAGGTAGCGCTGCAGACTCCGGTTCTCCCTCGTCTCAAGCAGCTGTGTTACCAATGCCGTCGTAGTGCTAAACCTCACCTTTTTTCCCTGCGCACATGCAGCAAACCCAAGCGCCAACGCCAAATGCGTCTTGCCTGTTCCGGGGTTTCCCACCATTAGCACGTTCTCCCTGCGACTCATATACTCTCCCCCCACGATCAGTTCCCGTACAAGGGCTTCGTTGATCGATGGCTGCCCGCTAAAATCAAATGTATCCAGGGTCTTGATCACTGGGAACTTTGCGTCTTTTACACGCCTCTCAGAGGCTCGCCGTTCCCGATCCAGCAACTCTCTTTCCGCAAGCCTCAACAGGAACCCAGGGTAATCACACCTCTCCAAAGCACACGATGCCGACACACCTTTGTACTCCCTCACAAAGGCAGGCAGCTTCAAGCGCTTCAGATGGTGTTCCAACAACAACGTAGAGCTCGGTTGACTCATCGCACACCTCCCGCCAACAAGCTTCCATACTGGCTGATGTCCGGCGCCTTCACCTCCACCCACTTCAGGTGCGGATGCCCATCCAAACTAAACTGCGTGTCTTTCCATTGCTCCTGCGGATGCAGGAACTGCGCAATCGCATCCCGCGTCAGCGCTCCCATTCTCAAGCCTTTTTCCACAGCGGCATTGAGCTCCTTCAGCGTGTGTTTTTCCAACAATCGAACCACACGAATATACTCCCTTGTCCCTTCTCCCCGCTCGTAATCGCTCTCCAGGCGGCGCCTCAGTAACTCAAAACTCCCAGGCAACTTCCATCCCTCCAACGGCCGCGCATGATCCCATGCCCCGGGCTTTCGCTCCAACACCGCCAGGTAATGCAATGGTTCAAACCGCACCTCTTCCCGGGACCATATCCGCGCATGTTCGGCCACTGTCTGGTTTAGATGGCAGATCTGCACCAAATGATAATACCCCTTCACCACCACCGTGTGGTGCGCATACGCAACGGGCACCGAGTAATCGTTGTCATCAAAACGTACCAGCGACAGTGAACTCACCGTTGTCGATTGTTTCCGACATGCCTCAAATGGATGGGATGGTAACGGCAAAAACGCCGCCCGATCTTCCTCCAACAATTGCCTCTTCTTACCAGCCCCACCTCGCACCCGCCGCTCCATATCCTCCTCACAACTCTGCTTTAAATACAAATTCAGATCCCCAAAATCCGCCACCTGCGGCACAGGCACAAAATAGTTTAGCCTGGCAAATTTCACCGCCCCTTCCACCACTCCCTTCTCATTGGGACGACGCACACGGCAAAACCGATGCTCAAACAGGTAATGGCTCTTGAGCTGGCAAAACCCCTGCGTGAGCTTTCTTCCATTGCCACCAAGAATCTGGCTCACCGCCACCTTTGTGTTGTCGTACGAGATCTTCCGAGGCACACCACCGAAAAACTCAAACGCCCGGATGTGTCCCTCCCAGAACGTCTCCGTGCATTCCCGCTCAAACGCCATCACGAACATCGCGTCACTGTAAGGAAGTGCCATCACCATAAATGCCACTTTGCGCAACACTCCCTTGAACTTCACCAGCGCGTATCCAAAGTCTACCTGCGCCTCCCCCGGTGGATGACTCAACGGCACGAAGACCTCCCGCGTGCGGGCTTCCAATTCCCGAACCGCCTCTTTGACCATCGTATACCCACCCTGATATCCCTCGGCTTGCAGACGCTCCAAAATCCGTTTGGCCGTATGACGCTGTTTTTTCGGCAAGGCCTTGTCTTGTTTGAGAATCTGTTCGATTCGCCATAAATACGGCCCCACTTTTTGCTTCCTCCGGGGTTTTACCTGCCGGTACCCAGGTGGCTCCGGGTGGCGGAGCACCTTCTTCAAGGTTCTCCAATGCCACCCTGTCTCTCGCAAGATCTGCCGCTTGCTGACTCCCTCTATAATGACTCTACGGCGTATATCTGCCCATTGTTCCATATCGCGCAACATTCTCCTTTTTAATTTGGAGGTGCTGCACTTTTCGACCGCCGCGCCACTCGGCGCCACCCGCCGCACTTTTCAACCGCCCTTTACAGAGGTAATAGCACACCCGGTAGTACTCGCCGTTGGGCTTTGTTTCCTTGTAGATTTTAACGGCACTCGATCCAGCCTTGATGGTGAGGGGAAAGTTCTTGTTTCGGGTGGCCATGACAGCGGGTAAACAGGGACAAACTGTCCGAAAACTGTCCGAAAAATCCAGCCCGCAGTTTGCGGGCATAAAAAAGCCCCTCAACTAGAGGGGCTTAGAGTGGCGACCCTAACGGGATTCGAACCCGTGTTACTCCCGTGAAAGGGGAGTGTCCTAGACCACTGGACGATAGGGTCCCAATGAGCGGATGGGAAATGTAGGACACCCCTGCGATAAGACAAGCGGATTCTCAAAAAATTAACGCCCGTTGGAGAAAATCCGCGGCAAAAACGATCCTCCTCAAGTAATCGAACAATAACAGACCACGGCACTCAATTCCCTCCGCCCGAATTCACACAACGTGAGGACTCATCATCCGCGTTTGAAACACCAACTCGGTGAACAACGCAGAGAAAAGCGGCCTCAACCCCAACCGTTCTCACAAACGCCACGAACGACTATTTGACACCCATGTGTATTGTGAGCCTCTGATTTTCAGGTGCCGTCACCGCCACTCCATCCAAGGGGCGCGTGTCCGCATAACCGCTGATCTTGATAATCTGATCCGGCTTCATCTCGTAATTCAACAATCGCCTCCGAGAAGCTGCCGC
>JBILUQ010000054.1:0-18468 GCA_044370935.1 Chthoniobacteraceae bacterium | reverse complement strand
AAATGCAATTCCCTTCAATCGATGTTCACGGCCGGCCTTCAACACATCCCCTTCTTTCATGCTTGTGATAAAGGAACGCACGTTGAATCTCGAAATCGGCACAGTTGTCTTTGCTGCTGACCCCGGCTCTACACACGCCCCGGCGGTATCGGGAATCCGATAAGCAGTCCCGACCCAAAATCCCGTGTACGCCTCGTCCACCACGGTTATCTCGCTCAAATGCTTCACCCAATATGTGCCGTAGTGTCCGGGCACAACCAGGCGCAGAGGATAACCGTTCAGCATCGGCAATTCTTCGCCATTCATCTGGTAGGCGACAATCACTTCTCCATCCAACGCATGATCAATCGATATCGCCTTGATGTAATCTGGCGTGCCAGCTGTGACAGGCCTGTCCAGTCCATCAAAAAGCACCTGCTTAGCCCCAGCCGCCACACCTGCCTTGTTGAGAAGGTCTTTTAACCGCACCCCCCTCCATCGTGCGTTGCCCATCGCCCCATTTCCCAACTGTCCGCCAGGAACTCTTGGTTTGAAAAAACCGCGGCTGTTTCCAGAACACTGATTCACCGCAACAACCTCTGCCGACTCAAAATCAGATTTGAGGCTTGTGAGTGACAAATCCAGCGGCTGGCTCACCTTACCGGAAATTTTCAGACGGTAACCAACCGGATCGATCTCTAAAGGAATATCAGCAAGATGATATCTCACAAAGAACGCGTCGTTCGGCGTGATCACGCTTGCGTTAAAAACAGAAAACGGAGTTTCCAATTGAGGAGGCCGCGAGGTCAATCTGATGAGTGGCCGCTTTTGTGGGTATTGCACAAGGTCACGCTCACCGTTTTCAAATGGCAGCTGAATCTTATCGTTCGCCATCGCGATGCGGGAGCCAAGTACTGTTTGAACAGCGCCAATACCAATGCCCTTTAAAGCGCATCGTCTGGTGACCTCATTCAGCGGATGCTTGTCGAATTCATTCATTGTGAAAAATTTTTAAACTGCCTCCAACGAGTCAAACCCCAGAGCGGTTGCGGGAATCGAAGACGCCATCCGCGAGGCGGCGTCATTAGTCACCCCCAACCAACGCTGGGCACGGCAAACGCCTTCATCCAAGCTCAACGCGCTTCCCGCGAAATTCGGTGAGCCCGGAAGACGCACCACTTCATCCCCCGCAACTTCAAGTTCAAGCTCTCCAATGCTGTATTTTCCAGGGCCTGCACCTGCAGCAGCCATGGCGTCCGTTGTTAGAATCACTCGGCCCTCGGGTTTTGCCCGATAAAGATTCTTAAGCACATTTGGCGGCAGATGAATTCCATCCGGAATCAAACACGCAATGAGTTCATCACGGCAAAGCAAACGTTGAATAATGTTGTCGTGACGATGCATTTCAGCGGGACACCCATTGCCCAAATGCGTGCAAAGGGTTGCCCCGGATCCGATGGCCACATCGATCTCATGAGCTGATGCATTCGTGTGTCCGAGTGCAATCCGAACGCCGCTCCCGACAGCGCTGTGAATAAATTTGGCAGAACCATTCCTCTCCGGGGCAAGTGTAACCAACCGGATTCTTCCGTTCGCGGCCTCTTGATTTTTCTGAAGCTCGTTCCAATCCGGGTCCTTCATTAAATCCCCACGATGAGCCCCTCGATACCCGACCTCTGCACTCAAATAAGGGCCTTCAAGATGATAGCCCACAATGACATCACGGATCAAACCGTCCTGCCGGCGGTAGTCTTCGAATCTCCTGAGCTTTTCATGCAAAGTAGAACTTTCGCAAGTAATGAAAGTCGCAAGAATCCGCGTCGTTCGACGAGCCACAAGCCGCTCACATGCATGCCGGACCTCCTCCAAACTTGGAGCTCTCTGGAAGTCCACCCCACCAAAACCATTCACCTGAAGGTCAAAAAACGCCCAGCTCCGAGCCTTAACATCAGGTTCTACGGCAATCATAAAATTTCGCCCAGCAGGATTCCTGCCGCCGACGACCCAACGCGAAAGCGATATGGCTCACGCGGTCGTATTCGGATAGGAAAACAGGCACTCATGAGGGGGGATGCTTGGCGCCGCCAACTGACGCGCACTTTCCTTAAACTCGCCAAGCCTGCGAGTCAATCAATGCGGGTTCGAGAAATCCTATAGCTCAATGGTTTTGCCGGTCCTGAAACTTTCGTCTGCGGCCGCAACAATCCGCATTGAGTTTATTGCATCATCCATATGCGAAGTCAGATCAATGTTATCCAGAATGGCCCTCAGGAAGAACTGCTGCTCGCGCAGGCAAAGGCCATCGTGGTCTGGCTCGTCGTCCAGCTTTATGAGCTCATCAGCACGAGCCAAGCGGCCATCGGGCCCTAGCTCGCTGTGATGCAAGCGCAGAGTTTGCGCCTGCGAATGGGCGTCCACATTGGCGCTTTGCCCCTCAGAAGATGCTTTTGCCGCAACGATCGAAACGCAGCCCTTCGGTCCAACAACATCCTTCACGAAAAACGCAACTTCGCTCATCATCGGACCCCAGCCCGCCTCGTACCATCCCACGGATCCGTCCGAAAATGTCACCTGCAGCTGGCCGTAATTGACCATTCCCGGGTTCAATTCTTCGCTCAAACGCGCACCAATGCCGGAAACCCGAACAGGTTTCGCTCCCGTCATCTGACACATCACGTCCACATAGTGCACACCGCAGTCAACAACAGGCGATATGGAGTTCATCAGCGCCTTGTGCGTCTTCCACTCGCTACCGGAACTCTGCTGATTCAGGTTCATCCGCATTACCAGCGGCTTCCCAAGAGTACGTGCGACCTCGATGAACCGAATCCAGCTCGGGTGATGCCTCAAAATATAGCCGATCGCCAGCTTGAGTCCGGCAGCCTTTGCCTTTGCCACAATAGCCTCGGCCTGCGCAACCGTCTCGGCCAATGGCTTTTCAATAAAAACATGGCAGCCTGCGTCGAAAGCCTTCAGCGCGTACTCCGCGTGCGTGTCAGGATATGTCGAGATCGACACAGCGTCCGGCTTTGTGACCTTTAACGCCTCATCAAAACTGCCAAACTCTGCATAACCACCACCCAGTTCAGCGTTTAATTTTGCCCGAGATTCAGCCGAGCGAGTAACCAAACCAACGATTTCAAATTCCGGAATCTGATGATACGCGACTGCATGGGAACGCCCCATGTGCCCAGCACCGACACAAAGTACACGAATACGCTTTGCCATAAATTTATACGATGTTTCCTAGCTTCTCTTAATTCTCAGCTGAGCTTCAATTTTCCCAAGTGGCAAGGTGTTAATCACATCGCTCGCCCTCAACCACCCTTTACGGGCGATCCCGACTCCGTTCCACAGGTACTGAAGCTGTGATGCATGGTGGGCGTCGGGATTGATAGACGTAAGCACACCCTTCTCCTTTGCGAGCGGCCACCAACGCCAGTCCATATCTAGCCTCCGCGGATTGGCGTTCAGCTCGATCACAGTCTTGGTCTCAGCCGCAGCATCGATCACCGCAGGCACATCCACGGCATACGCCTCGCGAGTGAGCAGCAGTCGGCCGCTCATGTGCCCGAGCATCGTCACGTACGGATTAGACATGGCTCGCACCAATCGCGCAGTCATTTCAGACTGCGACTGCGTGAATGAAGCGTGGACCGATGCGACCACATAATCCAACTGCGCCAGCACATCGTCAGGATAATCAAGACCACCGTCTTTTAAAATATCACACTCCACCCCTGCAAAAATCTTGAATTCACCATCGAAGCGCTCGTTCATTTCACGGATCGTTGCAACTTGTTTCAGAAGCCTGTCTGCATCCAACCCGTGAGCCTGAAAAGAGGATACCGAATGATCGGAAATACCGAGGTAATCCAGCCCAAGCTCCTGTGCGGCGCTCACCATCTCCTCAAGCGAGGAACGGCCGTCGCTTTCCGTGGTGTGGTTGTGGAAGGTGCCACGGAGATTTTCAAGTTTCAGAAGATGCGGCAGTCGATGGCCCTCGGCAGCCGCAATTTCACCCCGATCCTCGCGTAGTTCAGGTTCGATGTAATCCAGCCCAAGCGCCGCATAAAGGTCCTTTTCCGAATGAACCAATGGGACGGGATCAGGCTTGATCTTCGCCTTATCGTCCGGCCCGAGCCTGTATTCGTTCAACGTCCATCCGCGGGCCAGAGCGCGGCTTCGCAGCGCAATATTGTGCTCTTTGGAGCCGGTAAAATACAGCAGCGCACTCGGGTATTCCTCCGGTGTCACAACGCGAAGATCAGCCTGGATGCCCCCCAACAGACGCACACTGGATTTGGTCGCCCCCTTCGCCAAAACTGTCTCAACGTTGGGGTGTCGAACAAAGAAGCCCGACACCGGTTCCGAATCTCGGGTCGCAACAATGAAATCCAAGTCGTGAATCACTTCTTTCCGGCGGCGATAAGACCCGGCAAGCGATACATGTAAAACCTCCGGCAGCTGCTTTAATTCGTGGAGCAATGCCTCAGCCTGAGCGGCAACATCGCCAAAACGAAACGCACCCGCGTATTGTCTCCTCGCCTGGATGGAGACAAGAATATTTGTGGCGGTTTTTTCACCAAACCCCTTCAATTCCGCGACCCGGCCATCCTTGCATGCTGCCTCCAAGGCGTCCACATTGATCACATCGAGCTGCTCCCAAAGTGCCTTGATTTTCTTTGGTCCGAGACCCTGTAGTTCAAAAAGCTCGAATAACCCGGGTGGAAATTCCTCCCGCAGCTTCTCGTGGTACGGCAAGGCACCTGTGGTCACAAATTCGGTAATTTTTTCCTGCAGAGCGGCACCAACACCCGCCACTTCGCCTAACCTCCCCTCGGCAACTGCGGCAGCAAAATCCCCTGTAAAGGTCTCCAAAGCCCGCGCTGCATTGGTATAGGCCCTAACTTTGAATACATTCTCGCCCTTAAGCTCCAAAAGTCGCGCGATCGATTCAAGCAGCTCAATAACTTCCTCTTTTGATTTCGGGGCCATAGACACCCCTCCATCATGTGATGGGCACGCCCTCAAAGGCAAACCCCAGAATTGTGAAGCTGGACCTTTCCTCGGTTTTCCTGCCACCATAAACTGGAAACTTTGCTATGATGCTACCCCCCACCCCTTCACCCACATTCCGCGGCACATGAATCCGCTGCTGGTCCTCGCATGCGGAATGGCCGTCGTGATCACCGGGATTCTTGTCCTGCGTATGCACGCTTTTCTTGCATTGATTATCGGCGCTTTTGCAGTGTCATTATTGACCCCCGAAGACGCTCTCCGCGCGCACGCCGATCAGCGGATCGCAAAAGCCGAATGGACAGCAAAAGCTGCAGAAAAGTTCTTATCTAAGGCGGCCCCTGCGCGGGTGGCAGATGAGTTTGGACGCACATGCGCCAACCTAGGAATTCTAATCGCGATGGCGACAATCCTAGGGGAGGCCATGATGCTTTCTGGTGCGGCTGAAAAAATTGCATCCCAACTGCTTACCCTGTTCGGGGCTGCTCGGGCTCACTGGGCTTTTTTTGCAACATCGTTCGTGCTTTGCATTCCGGTAATGCTGGACACGGTGATGTACTTGCTTGCCCCGCTTTTTAAGGCAGTCGCGCGCAAGACACAGAAAGATTACCTGCTTCTAACGATGTGCACGGTGGCGGGAGGAACCATCACGCACTCGCTGGTCCCTCCAACGCCCGGACCCCTGTTTGTCGCCGGAGAGCTAGGCGTCCCTATTGGACGCATGATAGGATTCGGCAGCCTCATTGGACTTGGAGCCGCAATGTTCGGGGTAGCTTTTGCGAAAATCTCGAACAGGAGAATAGTGCTTGAGGTCCCGGAGGAAACCATCAGCGAGCCAACTAAAGCCCCACAGACTCTCCGCAAATTGCCGCCACTGTGGATTGCGCTTCTCCCAATTGTATTGCCACTCGGCTTGATCGGAATTGACGCAGCGTTTACATCGATGCTCGAAAAGACATTTCCGATGCTGTCCTGGCTGACAAAAAATCTCGGCGACAAGGACATGGCCCTAACCCTTGCCGCTCTCGCGGCGCTCGCCCCGCTGGCCTCGTCGGAACACAAGTCTCGAGCTGCAAAGGCGGTCAGCACCGCACTCGAGTCAGGCGCATGCATTCTATTGATAATTGGCGCAGGAGGTGCATTCGGAGGTGTTCTACAGCAGACAGGGATCGCCGACCAGCTGGCCTCACACTTCAAGGGTATTCAGACTTTCGCGCTGCCCCTTGTCTTCATTGTAACCACTCTCGTGCGCACCGCCCAAGGATCCGCAACCGTTGCAATGATCACAGCAGCACCCATCGCCAAAGCACTGATCGCTGGTGGTTCACTGATCGATCCAGTTTATTACGCGATCGCTATTGGTTGCGGCTCCAAGCCGTTCTCCTGGATGAACGACGCGGGATTTTGGATCATCAGCCGTTTATCCGGGCTAAGCGAATTTCAAACACTTCGGACTATTTCTCCAATGATGGCATTTCAAGGTGTCGTCGGACTGCTCCTCACCATGCTTGCCGCATGGATAATCCCGCTCCATTAACTCAATGAAAAAACGTGTCTCAGCAGAAGAACTCAGATCCTGGAGATGGTTCGGGCCGGATGATCTTCGCAGTTTCGGCCACCGCTCCAGGGCACGCCAGATGGGTCTGGGCCCAGCCGACTGGCAGGGCAAACCGATCATCGCGATCCTGAATACTTGGTCGGAATTCAATCCTTGCCATCTGCACTTCAAGATTGTCGCTGAAAACGTAAAGCGGGGCATCCTTCAGGCTGGAGGGTTACCCTTGGAAATCCCTGTGCTGTCTGTGAGCGAGACATTCATGAAGCCATCGCCCATGCTCTACAGAAACCTGCTAGCCATGGAAACCGAAGAGGTGCTCCGCTCTCAGCCTGCAGACGGCGCGGTCCTTCTCGGCGCCTGCGACAAGACAACCCCCGGACTCATCATGGGGGGCATCTCCTCGGGGCTACCGTTCATCTTTGTGCCAGGCGGTCCAATGCAGAAGGGCAACTGGCGCGGCAACACTCTCGGTTCAGGTTCGGATGCGTGGAAATACTGGGCTGAACGCCGGGCAGGCAACCTCACCGATGAAGAATGGAGCGAGATTGAAGACGGCATCGCGCGATCCAACGGTCACTGCATGACAATGGGAACGGCATCCACCATGACCGCAATCGCTGAGACACTTGGCCTGACACTTCCGGGCGCATCATCCATTCCAGCAAATGACATGGCACATTTTCGGATGGCGGCCGAGAGCGGAAGACAGATTGTTGAAAACGTCTGGAACGATCTGCGTCCCTCAAAATTTCTGACCGAGGAGTCGTTCACCAATGCGATCGTCGCAGACATGGCTATTGGCGGATCCACCAATGCAATCGTGCATTTGATCGCGATGGCCGGCCGCGCTGGCTTTCCTCTGCCACTTTCAAAGTTTGATGAAGTCTCCCGATATACACCACGCCTAGCCGATCTCCGGCCTGCAGGCCGTTTTTTGATGGAAGACTTTTACTTTGCAGGCGGACTTCCGGCGCTGCTCGCCCAACTCACCGATATTCTTCACGGCGACGCAATGACGATAACAGGCAAGACGCTAGCCCAGAACCTTGGCTCCGCACAAATCTTCAACAAGGAAGTCATACGCACCCGCGACACTGCCCTGTCGCAGGAGGGAGGCACTGCGGTGCTTACTGGCAACCTAGCGCCACGCGGCGCTGTCATCAAACACGCGGCAATGGAACCCAGATTCCTCAAGCACACGGGCCCTGCAGTTGTTTTCCGAGACTACGAGGAACTCGCAGCAAAACTCGACGACGAGTCTCTGAACATCACGGGCGATTCCGTCTTGGTGCTCCAGAATGCGGGCCCTGTCGGAGGTCCGGGGATGCCTGAATGGGGAATGCTTCCGATCCCAAAAAAGCTTCTGCAGGCGGGTGTGCGTGACATGCTCCGCATCTCCGACGCGCGAATGAGCGGGACCAGTTACGGGGCCTGCGTGCTCCACGTTGCACCCGAGTCCGCAGTGGGCGGCCCGCTTGCATTTGTAAAAGACGGTGACCTTATTACACTGGACGTTGCCGAACGGAAACTTACGCTTGAGGTTTCTGATGAGGAACTCTCTGCACGCAAAGCTGCGTGGAAACCCGCTCCAACGGAGTTCACTCGCGGCTACCTATCGTTATTTCTGAGGGAGGTAACCCAGGCCGATGAGGGGTGCGACTTGCGCTTCCTTGGCTCCTTCGGCGAAACTCCCGAACCAAAAATCCACTAACATCAGATTTATCAGCGATTTAAATTTGAGATTCCACCCATCACTTAAAAACAAGCGCTCACAACTTATCTCAGCCGCATGAAGACATCAAAAATCACCAAACTCGACCTTGAACGCTCAGTTATCGCCGTCCCTCCCCTGTGCCGCGATGCTCAACTCAAAGTTGACGCGGCCCAGAACAAGCTCCTGATTAAACATATCGAATCAGGGGGCGTTTCATCACTTCTATATGGCGGAAACGCGAATTTCTACAATATCTCGCTCGCCGAATATGACGAGACGCTGGATGTTCTCGAAGCCGCCGCAAGCGCGGATACTTGGGTGATTCCAAGCGTTGGACCTTTTTTTGGTAATGCGATGGATCAAGCGGCGATTCTTGCGAAGCGCAAGTTTCCGACTGCCATGCTTCTGCCTACCTTGGCGGTCAGCTCCCCGAAAGGAGTCGAAACGGCCATCCTAAAATTTGTAGAAAAAGCCGGTATCCCCGCCGTTCTCTACATTAAGGACGACGGGTACGTTAACTTGCAGGTCGTGATGAATCTGGTGAAAGCCGGAGTGATTTCGTGGATCAAATACGCGGTTGTAAGACAGGATCCGTCAGCCGATCCACTCCTTCGCTCAATCGTAGACAACGTGGATCCGTCGATTGTGGTGGGTGGGATCGGCGAACAGCCCACGCTCGCTCACTGGCACGGGTTCGGGTTGAAGACTTTTACCAGCGGCTGCGTTTGTGTGGCACCCCAGCGCTCACAGGAGCTGCTCGGTGCGTTGCATCGGGGTGACTTCAACACTGCTGAGTCGATCCGCATAGGTTTTGAGGGCCTTGAAAACCTCAGGAATGCCCATGGCCCGATTCCAGTTCTCCACGCCGCTGTCGCCCATGCGGGGGTGGCTCAAACAGGGCCGATGCTACCGCTGTTGTCTGAGTTGAGTGATGCACTGCATCAAGAAATTCAGGCTGTGGCAAAAAGCACTCTTCAGTGGAACGCCTCTTAACAACCGCATAAACCACCGCATATGAGGCTTTCCAAATATCTGCCCACCACACTGCTCACCGTTTTCACATCGTTTTATGCGGTGGCGGAGGAACCCAAGCTCATTGTTGCGATTGTCGTAGACCAACTGCGGTACGATTACTTGGAAAAATTTAATGCTCAGTTCTGCGGAAATGGATTCCGTCTGCTCATGGATCGCGGGGCATTCTTTACATTCGCGCACTACGACTACGCGCCGACAGTCACCGGACCCGGCCATGCCTCTTATCTAAGTGGCACCTCTCCCGCGTTCCACGGAATCATTGGTAACGACTGGTTCAACAAGGGGACGCAAAAGATGGTAAACTGCGTGGACGACTCTGGAGTGCAGGGCGTGGGAGCCTCAGGAAAAAATGGCAGCCGTTCACCCAAGAACTTTATCGGTTCCAGCTTCGCCGATGAGCTCCGGCTGCGACATCACTCGAAAGTGGTCGGTATTTCGCTAAAGGATCGCGGTGCTATTTTACCCGCAGGCAAAAAACCCGCAGGCGCTTACTGGCTCGACTCGCCGTCAGGGAAGTTCATCACCAGCACGTACTACAAGACAGAGCTACCCGCATGGGTGGAGAAGTTCAACGCACGTGAGCTTCCGAATTCCTACATGGGAAAGAGCTGGTCGCGTCTGCTTGATGAAAAATTTTATGATTCGCCCTCTCCCGCAATCGGAGCCGGCACCGGGGATCGCAATCCCTCTAACCCGTCGGAATTCACAAGGACCATCAAACTATCCAAGAATGAGGGCTATGAGACGATCGTACCCACGCCGTTTGGAAACGAGCTGCTGACCGAGTTTGCACTTGCCGCCATCGACGGCGAACAGCTCGGCACGACTCCACGGCCTGATTTGCTTTGCATCTCGTACTCGTCCACGGACGCCTGCGGGCACATCTACGGCCCATATTCCCAAGAGGAACAAGATATCGTCCTGCGGCTCGACCGGCAACTGGAGTCACTTTTCAAATCAATCGACAGCAAAATCGGCCTTAAAAACACCATGATCGTATTAACCGCAGACCATGGCGTCGCTCCCACACCAGAGTCGTCAGTGGAGGAGGGACTGCATGCGGAACGCGTAGACCTGCTGCCGCTAATAGGAAGTCTCAGCGAGAAGCTCGCGGAGCGTTTCGGGGACGGAAAATTGCTGCTCACACCGCGGCTCGTTGATGGCAACCTGTACTTCAACCACGAAACGCTGGAGCAAAAAAAAGTCTCCGTTGAGGAAGTCGGCCAATTTGTGAGGGAGTGGGCGCTGGGCACGGGCAAATTCTACGCGGCTTACACTCGGAGCCAGCTGCTGGAGGGCCGTGTTTCCGGGCCAATCGGTGAGCGTGTAATGAAGGGTTTCAATGCTGAGCGCAGCGGCGACGTTGTTTTGGTGCTCCATCCATTCTCTATCCCCTCGGCGGGAGCCTCTGGCACCACGCATGGATCTCCGTTTTCATACGACACGCACGTGCCGGTTCTTCTCTTCGGGGAGGGAATCAAGGCTGGTCGCTATGCTGACCCGTTTCAAATCACCGACATTGTCCCGACCCTGTGTGCGAGACTGGGCTTAAATGAACCAGCAGCATGCATCGGCAAACCATTCGTCAAAGCCCTGGCAGATCGATAGACTACGCCTGCCTAGCACCGAGAGTGACTCGAAGCACGCAAGCACCACCCAACCACCGCCGTGATTCTCAACGACCTCACCATCCAATTGCTCGCTAAAACGGGCATGATCGCCCCCTTTGAAAAATCCCTTGTGAGGCGGTTGGAGGACGGCCAGCCGGTTTTGTCTTACGGCCCCTCAAGCTATGGCTATGACCTTCGGCTTTCAGCGAAGGAATTTCTTATTTTCCGCCACGTGCCGGGAACCGTAGTGGATCCAAAAGCTTTCAATTCCAAAAACCTCGAGTCGACCCCTCTGCAAAAAGACGACTCCGGGTGCTTTTTCATTCTGCCCGCGCGAAGCTACGGACTGGGAGTCGCAGTCGAGCAGCTTCACCTGCCCACCGACGTCACGGCGATCTGCGTTGGCAAAAGCACATATGCCCGCTGCGGTATCATCGCGAACGTCACGCCCGCTGAAGCCGGTTGGAAGGGGCACCTCACCTTGGAGTTTTCAAACTCAAGCGCGGCAGACTGCAGGATCTACGCGAACGAAGGAGTAGTGCAGATGCTTTTCTTCCGCGGAGAAACGTGCGGCACCTCGTACAAAACTCGGCAAGGCAAATACCAGAATCAGCGACAGCGCGTGACACTGCCCAAAGTCTAGCGGGGTCCTCGAGCCATTTGATGCCCTATCTTGAGGACGCGCCATCTTAAGCGCCCGCTTCGCCCGGGCGGATCATTGGCCGGTTGACTTCCTCACGCAAACTGCCGCCGCGACCTCCGGTCCACCAGAGGACGATTGGCGCAGCAACAAACACCGAGGAATACGTCCCCACGAGGACACCGATCAAAATTGCCAAAGCGAAGTCAGCAAGCACTGGGCCGCCAAAGAAGAACAGCGCGCTGGTCGTCAGAAGGGTCACTCCACCCGTGATAATGGTACGGGAGAGTGTTTCATTAATACTCAGGTTCATGATGTCCATCACCGAACCTTTGCGCCCCGTCTGAAGCCCCTCGCGAATTCGGTCAAACACAACAATTGTGTCATTCACCGAATAACCGGCGATGGTTAGCACTGCACCCACGGTGACCAGTGATAACTCACGTCCAAGCAGTGCAAACACACCGATGGTGATCGTCACGTCATGTATGAGCGCAACAAGAGCACCTAGCGCAAAGGAGAACTCAAAACGCACTGTCACATAAACTAGGATGCCGAGCATCCCCAGCAACAAAGCGATCAGAGAGTTTGTAGCGAGTTCACCACCGACAAGACTTCCAACGCGCTCGACCTGCTCCAAACGAAACTCAGCTTGAGGAAACTTTTCCTTCAATACATCCGCTATTTTCTCACCTGTCCCCTGCGGGCCGCGGATTGTATAGAACTCTTTTGCGGCGGACTTTTCTATCTGAACAGCAACGTCGCCCAATTTTAGCGTTTCAACCACGGAGCGAACCGAACCGATGTCCGGCTTGGTTTTCACCGCCTCCAAAACAACGCGGTCGCCGCCCTTGAAATCCACCCCGAAGTTTTTCTCACCCCTCGCCCAGAATATGCCAACTGAACTCAGGATCACAGCAAGCGAGATGCTCACCGCAGTCTTTCGAGCTCCCAAAAAGTTGATGTCGGTCGAAACAAGGAGACGGCCCATCGAGATGTTTTTAAGGATGTTAGAATGCAGGGCCCAGCCGAACAGGTTTCTGGTCACTACCAATGCCGTGAAAAGGGTCGCAACAATCCCGATGATAAGCGCCACGGCAAATCCCTTCACCGGACCAGTAGCCTTCCAGAACAGGATCAGCGCAGTGATAAGCGTTGTGATGTTGGAGTCAAAAATCGCCGGGAACGCCTTGTCAAACGCGGCACGGACAGAAGCGGCAAGCGGACGTTTCTCGCTCATCTCTTCTCGCAGTCGCTCGTAAATCAGCACATTCGCATCAATTGCCATCCCCAGCGTGAGGATAATCCCAGCAATACCGGGTAGCGTCAGAACCGTGCTAAAAAGAGCCATTGAACCAAACAAAAGAACTACGTTTGCGAGAAGTGCGAGGATGGCGACCACGCCACTAAACCTGTAGTAGAGCAACACGCAGACCATAGTCATCGCGATTCCAACAACGCCCGAGATAATGCCGCTGTTAATGGAGTCTTCCCCCAAAGATGCCGAGGCAGACCGCTCTTCCTCGATAACCACGGGGATTGCCAGCGGGTTTTCAAGAACGCTTGCAAGGTTCCGCGCCTGCGATTCGGTGAAGTTACCGGTGATGGAAGCGTTACCGCCCGTGATCGCCTCACGAATCACCGGTGCGGATTGCACCTTCCCGTCCAACATGATTGCAAACCGCTTACCCACGTTCTCCTGCGTCAACCGAGCAAACTGCGCAGCCCCTTCGGAGCTAAATCGAAGACTCACGCCCCACCCCTGCGTATCGAAATACGCATTTGCACCGCTCACCATGCTTCCGGGGATGTCAGCTTTTTTCTTAACCACCAGCTTCTCTTCAAACGGCTTTCCATTCCGCTCATCTTGGTGAATCTCGACCTTGAACGCTGGGTCGGGGGGAATAGCGCCGGAGAGAATCCCATCGCTCTGGGGATGGACCAGCTTGAAGTCGAGTTTTGCTGGTTTGTAGAGCTGTTCACGCGCCTCATCCAACTTACCGGTATTTAATCCGGGAATCTGAACAAGAATGCGGTCTGTGCCCTGCGGCGCGATAAGAGGCTCGCTCGTGCCCATCGAGTCTACCCGCTTGCGGATCACCTCTTTTGCCTGATCCAACATGGCGGGAGTGATCTCCTTGGGGCTGGCTCCTTCTTCTGCCTCTGCCTTCAGACGCACCAAGAAGGAGGTGCCTCCCTTCAAATCCAAGCCAAGAGGAAGTTTTTGCTCGGGCGGGTAAACGGAAGCCAAACACAGCGCAACGACCAGAACCGTCAAAATCGAACCCAAAATCCGTTTGTGGCGATCAGAGTCCGTCAGGAAATACCAACCGAATAACGCCGCGAGAAGCAGTCCCAATACGAAAGTTAGAGCAGGGTTCATGAGGGTGAATGAATTAAAGTTTCTTGGAAGAAGGGAAAATAAGCCGCGTACTCCGCCGCTGAAAAGCAGAGTGAAAGACGAACTGGAGCTAGGCTTTTTCGAGCTTTGCTTCCTTCAAAACGGCAGCGATCGCGCTCTTGTCCACTTCGATCCGGACATTGTCCGCCACCTTGAGCATGAGAGTTGCGCCGTCTTTAACATTGGCAACGACCCCATGGATTCCGCCAGTCGTCACAACCGGATCCCCCGTTTGCAAGTTGCTGATCATCTCAGTTAGTTTCTTTTGCTTCTGATTCTGGGGCCGAATCATCATGAAATACATGATGCAAAAAATGAGGACCATGGGCACCAGCACCCCCCCGATACCGGGAGGTTGAGCCCCCGCTGCGGGGGCTGCTTGGGCGACCATCGAGAAGAGCACAGAGATGTTCATAACTAAAGATGCGTGTATTCCAGCGGATTTGGCCAACCCAAATACGGGGAGCGGAGGTTACGCTGCAGCGGGGCTTTGTCCAAGATTTTCACTCAAAAGCTCGGCGCCGCGCCATCAATTCGAGTTCTTGGCGGTCAGTCGCAGGGTCAGAGAATACAGCAACGCCATTCCAAGCACGGCGACCACGAACGACAGAGATTCATGCTTCATGGCTGAAACAAGGGCCGCAGGATCCTCGATCAGCGTAGGATTGCGCTCCGCCACGCGCATGCTGAACAAGGCCAGGATCGCGCACCAAATTGCGGCTCCGACCGTGGTCATTAGGCTGAACATCCCAAAACCCATGCGCACAATGCCCGCTGGAATTGAAATTAAATGCCTCAGAACGGGCAACAAACGCGCAAAAAACACGCCTCCAGCCTCATACCTGTGTATGAAACGCTCTGCCCGCTCGAGTTTCGCTTCAGTGATCAAAAACTTTCCGCCCCACTTGAGGATCAACGCGCGACCAACCCACTTGGCAACCCAGTAAGTGATTGCCGACCCGAGCCAGGAGCCAAAGGTCCCGGCAAGAACAACCCCTGCGAAAGACATCTTTCCCTGGCTCACCCAGAAGGCAGCGGGAGGAATGACCACTTCGCTAGGCACCGGAAATATTGAGCTCTCCATCGCCATCAAAACCACGATCCCCGCGTAACCCCAGTCCCGCACCCATCCAAACCACAGAACGATTAAAGCATGCATAAAAATTGGGGTGAATTTCTGCCTCGTAAGCGGAAGCTAGATCGAAGGCGGCGGGGAAACGCTTCGAATCCAGACGAGCACTCCGCCAAATAAAACTTGAGCCCAAGGGGCTCTAAAATGCCTCGGTTTCCTCAGTAAGCCCAGAGTCGTCGCGGATGGAGTCAAGCCGCCGACGGACACCCCTTTCGGATTCAGGCCCTTTCCAGACTCGAATCACCGTCTCAACGACCGCAGGCACGGCGAGCAGAACTCCCAACGACAGCAGGGTCGCCGCGGTTGTTTTCTGAGCTGGCCTCTGAAGTTTTCCAGCAATCAATAAGCCAAGGCCGCAGCCAACGGCCGTTTGCGTCACCGCGAGGAGACTTGTTTTAGTGGGGTCAGATAGACGAACGGAAGCCATGACTTTGGATCAAGTTAAGTAGTCTTGATACTCGCCCGCGTTTCTTTTGGCGACTCTGATTGCTGATATTCGAGCATTTTCTTGAAAAGCGCATCGACGGCCATGGAAAAAGACACCGTCTACTTGCCCTCGGCGGAGGAGAAATGCATTCTGAAGGGCTTATGACACTCACCGAAAAAGTCCTCGCTCGCGCCTCAGGCAAGGCACACGTGCAACCCGGAGACAACGTATGGGTTGCAGTCGATACGCTCATGACCCACGACGTTTGCGGCCCGGGCACCATCGGCGTATTCAAACGGGAGTTCGGTAAAAACGCGAAAGTCTGGGATCCAAAGAAAGTCGTGATCATCCCTGACCATTACATTTTCACGGCTGACAGCATGTCCAACCGCAACGTGGACATCCTTCGTGAGTTCGCGCGGGAACAGCATCTCTCCTATTTCTACGACGTCATCGACGACCCGAATGGCAGCTGGCGCTTTGATGCATCGCAGGGCCAGTTCAAGAAACAGTACGGCTCGCGCTACACTGGTGTCTGCCACACAACACTTCCGTGGAAAGGCCACACGCGTCCCGGCGAAATTCTGTTTGGTACCGATTCGCACACCTGCATGGCGGGCGCCTTCAATCAATTCGCAACCGGCATCGGAAACACCGATGCAGGATTCATTCTCGGCACAGGTAAGCTGCTAATCAAAGTACCGGAGACCATGCGCTTTTTCTTGGAGGGCGAACTTCCGAAAGGAGTGATGGCAAAGGATGTGATTTTACATGTGATAGGCGAAATCGGATTTGATGGTGCGACGTATCGCGCGATGCAATGGGAGGGGCCCGGAGTCAATGCGATGTCGATGGATGATCGGATGACGATCGCAAACATGGCCATCGAGGCTGGCGGCAAAAACGGCATTTTTCCTTGTGACCAAAAGACCGTTGATTACGTCAACGAGCGAGTCTCAGAAAACGGCACAAAATCGGACTTCACCCCCGTGGATGTCGACTCGAATCAGAGCTTTGTTTACGACAAAGTGTTCGACCTTTCAAAACTCGAGCCCACTGTGGCCTGCCACCCAGATCCGGGCAACAGGAAGAGCGCAAAAGAGCTCGAACACATCACTCTCGACAGGGCTTACATTGGCTCCTGCACCGGGGGGAAGACCAGCGACTTCCTCGCTTTTGCAGAGGTTGTGCGCGGAAAAACCGTCAAGATTGACACATTTGGCGTGCCCGCAACCACAAAGGTGGTGCAAGAGCTCAAAGACACCATAATCGGCGGCCAAACTGTCTGGAACATTTTGGAAGCTGCGGGGGTTCGCCTCACCGAAAACGCATCCTGCGCCGCATGTTTGGGAGGACCGGTCGACACGTTCGGCCGTCTCAACCAGCCAATGAAATGCATCTCGGCCACAAACCGCAACTTCCCAGGCAGAATGGGGAACAAGGAATCCCAGGTCTTCCTCGCAAGCCCATACACAGTGGCGGCAAGTGCGCTTACCGGTCGGATCACCGATCCTCGCGAATTCATCTCATAACGCTCCCGAAATCAGAGACTCACTTTAGCTTCCACCTTTATGGCAAAAAGCCTCACTTCCCCCGTCTACGTCGTTCAAGACAACATCGACACAGACCAGATTATCCCCGCCCAATATTTGACCTTGGTTCCAACCATTCCGGAGGAGTACGAAAAACTCGGCTCCTATGCGCTGATTGGACTTCCAGACGATCAATACCCGAAACGGTTTGTTGAGGATGGCAAAACAACGACCGAATACAAAATCGTGATTGCAGGTCGGAATTTCGGATGCGGCTCCTCGAGGGAACACGCACCGATCGCGATGGGCGCCGCAGGCGTCGAGGCGGTCATCGCCGACAGTTTCGCGAGAATTTTTTTCAGAAACTGCGTAGCGACAGGTGAACTTTATCCATACGACGCCAGCGCACCGCTTTCCAATATCGTAAAGACCGGTGATATCGCCACGTTGGACTTCGAGTCCGACACGCTCACCATCAACGGAGTCACCCACCAACTCAAGCCGCTGGGTGAAGTTCGCCCCGTGATAGACGCCGGAGGAATCTTCAACTACGCCCGCCAAACTGGGATGATCGCAAGCTCATAGCCCAACACATGGAACTCAACGGAAAAGTAGCGCTAATCACAGGCGGCACACGGGGGCTTGGCGCAGCAGCCGCGATCGCCCTGAGCGCTCAAGGCGCGGACGTCGCGATCGTCGGACGCAACTTGGACGCAGAAGCGGAGGCGACGGTACAAGCGGTCCGCGCCTCGGGCCGGCGCTGCGAGGTGATCACCGCCGACTGTGCTCAACCGGAGGAGGCGGTGCGCTGCGTAAACGAAACAGTCCAGCGCCTTGGAGGACTCGATATCCTCGTCCATTGCGCCGGAGGGCCGGTCAACGGCGGCCTTTTGGAAATCACGCCAGAGATGTGGCATTCCGCGTTCGACATCCACGTTCATGCGATCTTCTACCTCTGCCGCGCTGCGCTTCCACACATGCGCTCAAGACAAGGCGGCGCAGTTCTGTTGATCTCCTCGACTGCCGGCAAACTTGCGACGCCAAGCCATATCGCTTATCAGGCGGTGAAAGGCGCGCTTCCACACATCGCAAGAGGACTCGCGAGGGAATTCGCCTCGGACAACATCCGCGTGAACTGCATTGCGCCGGGAGTCATCCGTACGCGGTTCCACCAACACATGACACCTGAGCAAAAGAGCCTCAACCTCGACCACCGCATTCCACTCAAAAGGGAAGGGACTCCGGAACAAGTCGCCGACTTGATGGTGGCCGTGATTAAGAACGAATACATCACAGGAGACACGCTCACCATCGACGGCGGGCTCTCGATGAGAATCGCCTAATTTCTTAGACGCTTCCAAGCAACGCAAACCCTCAGAGCACGCGATCCACAAGGGGTTGCTGGGCCTCAAATGCAGCGA
>JBILUQ010000272.1:0-5234 GCA_044370935.1 Chthoniobacteraceae bacterium | reverse complement strand
ACAATGGGCGTGCGCTCACTGCGCCCTCGGTTTGAGTGTTAAATTGCGTGATCGGGTTGATTCCTGTGGGTGAGCCGCGTTTGGTCTTGCGATGTTGCGGATGCGATGAATTTAGGCATACCTAAGAGATGCCTATACTTTGCTTTCTAGCTATCGCTTACGTGGCCATTTTTGCATCGAGCGCGAAGGGTGCCCCCGCCTTTAAAGATAGTTCACCGAGGCGATATGAGTTCAGTGCTCGGGCCAGTGACATCGACAAGCGTGTACAGGCGCATCCCGAGATTGATTTTTTGCTCGAATCAAAGGGCAAGCCGGCGGATTTGCAGCACGCCAGCGTGGATACTCGGGTCGAGCCGGTTGGAAAGTTGGTTGTCTGGTTGATGGGGCACAGCGCGCCACTGTTCGAGAGAGTCAACAGTTACGGACTGCACGCGATCCGGGTGCATTACGCGAACGGTTGGTTTGGCAAGTTCGGGAAAATGTCCCCCGGGCCGGACGACAAGCTGCTTGGCAAGATTCGGCTTGAGGCGGCGACTGGCGAGGATTTTAGCGACTTGGTGTCGATTCCCAAACCAGATGGAATGATGGAGCGTGCGTACCAGTTTTTGAAATGGCTCACGAAAGAAAATCCTGAGGGTAATTGGGGGCAGTTTTTAAGTGCGGACGGTGAGAGCGTCGACTGGAGCAAGGTGATTGTCGCGGGAAGCTCACATGGAAGCACCACGGCGGCGCGCTTCGCCAAGCACCAGAGGGTGGACCGCGTGGTCATGTTCTGTGGACCGCGCGACCAGTTTGAAACATGGCAGGCGTTGCCCTCAATCACCCCGCAAAACCGGTTCTTTGGCTTTTCCCATGTGCTGGACAACGGATGGAGCGGCATGCACTATTGTCGTTCGTGGGAACTGCTCGGGTTGCATCATTTCGGGCCCACGGTGAACGTTGACAGAGAGAAGCCACCTTACGGCGGGAGTCGGCGTCTTATTACCGATGCGGACGTCAGGGGTGACGACAAAAAGGCGCATAGTAGCGTCGTTCCCGGCGGTTCCTCGCCGAAGGACGTTGCGGGCAAATTCCTGCACGAGGATGTGTGGCGCTATCTTTTTACTCAGCCTGTTGAAGAGTTCGGCGCAGACACTCCCGCCGATGATGGGTGTAAAAAGAATCTGACGCAGTAGGCGGCGAGTGTGAACCACGGGCCTGAGTCGATTGGTTAAAGCGCCCGAGACACCGGTTAGGCGGTGTGGCTCTATTTCAGGCCTGCGAGGTATTCCACCAGATCGCGAAGCTCGCGTTTTGATAGGACACTCGCGAGCGGCGGCATTCCCGAGGGGCCAATTTCGCGGGATTTGATCCGTGCCTTTGGCAGCGTCTCGAGGGCGCCGCCAGGCGGCATCAGCGAAACTTCCGTGGGAGTTTCTCCTTTGAGGATTCCGGCATGCAGCGAATTGTCTTCAAGCGTGATCATCACGGTTTCAAATCCCTGCGCAATTTTCGCGTTTGGGTTGACGATTGATTCAAGCAAGTACTCGCGGTTGCCGCGCGAAGCAACGTTGGTGAGGTTCGGGCCCACCTCTGCCCCCTCGTTTTTTACCTTGTGGCAGCGGGCGCATGAAGCCTCGATTTTCTCCATAAAGATCCTGTGCCCTGCCTCCGCGTTACCCCCCTTGAGGGCGACTCTGTACGCTGCAAGCGGGTCAGCGGAGTTCAGCGATGCGGTGTAGGCGTCAAGCCGACCTTTTAGGCTTCCAGCTTTTTCGAGTGCTTCCAACACCTCTACCTGCAGCGGTTCGGCGAGCTTTTTATTCAGCAACTGCTGCGCGAGGGACTCGATGAGCGCATCGGCAGCCGGGTCCTTCAGTCCGGGAAGGGCTCGGATGGCGGCCTGCTTATCGCCAACGCTTCCGGAGGCGAGGATTTTCTGGATTCCATCGATCGCGCCCGGCAAACGAAGCTCGATTTGAAGGCGAATTGCCTCCTTGCGCAGCGCCTCGTTTGAATCCGCTGCGGCAGCCAGCACGGCTTCAGCAAGGCCTGGATCCTGTAGTGCAGCCATGGCGTTCAATGCATCCCCCCTCAGGCTGGCGTTGCGTTTCGAGTCGCTCACCCAAGCCGCCAGGTTGACGCCACAATCCTTAATCTTGTACTGGGAAACCAGTTTCAGAGCTGCGCTCCGCACAGGGTCACCGGGTAGCTCAAGAATTCTTTGAATGGTCGATCGAATCGCACTCGCCGCCACGGTTTCGCTGCGTTCGGGCAGCGGGCGGAACAGGCCGAAAACTCGGTCAAGGCGTGGCGGTTTCGCCCAAGTCGCGAGGTATTGCAGAGCCTCCACCCTCAACACCTCCGGGCCGCTTTCCATCGCAGCGAATTCAGCGAGAACCTTCGCATGCACCTCTGATCCGATGCGGAAGTTTGCATTCAGAACACGGCGTAAAATTGCGTCCCGCGGACCGGGCTCTTCCTTGGTTCCAACGGGCAGCTTGCACACCTCTGTAAGATTGGAGGTGAGCGCCGCCACTGCGGGGAGGGCAGCGTCCACGGATTCGTCGTGTATGGCGCGTGCCGCCTCTGCGACAACAAGCGGGTCGGAGTCATGCAAGAACGCTGCGAGTTCCGGGCTCTTCATCCGACGGAGTGCCACGACCGCACCGAGGCGTACTCCGCGACTTTCACTTTTGCTGCACGCTCTCAGCGCCGCCGGAGATGCGCATCCGGCCAAACCGATTGCAGCGGCATGTCTCAACACCGGGTCTGTGTCGTTGTTTTCCTTTAAAACATCGAGCAACGGTTGCACCGCCTTTTGCTCGGCTGCCCGGCCAAGCGTGATTGCTGCGAATGAGCGAACCCTCGGGCTGGCATCTTTTAAGCATTCGACCAGCGAGCTGAAAAATGCGGCTGTGCGCAGTGTTTCGGCAGGCAAGTCGGATGCGGTCTTGGCCGCTTGCGCCCGCACCTCTGTGTCGGCATCTTTCATTAGAGTAGAAAAAATGGTTGCGGCGTCGGGCTGTTTCGCGCGAGCAACCTGCCCGAGACCCCAGATCGCGTGGATGCGAGCCATCGGAGTCGGGCCGCCCTTAGCGATATTTTCAAGCGTTTTTAAATCACCGCGCGCTGCGATTTCAAACTGGGCTTCCTGCCGGATCCGCATATCCGCATGCCCCATGAGTGCCGCCAGCTCCGCTAACGGCCGCTTTTCCATTCCATCCTCGATCAGTTTTTTTGTCTCAGCGAGCAGCGGATCGGATGCGTTCTTTTCCATCGATGCCGCAAAGATACGTCCTTTCCCCGTCATGCCCCAGCCGTTGACCCAGTCCAGAAGGTACAGGTTCCCATCGGTGCCAAATTCGACATCCGTTGTCAGAATATTCCAGATTGGCTGCTTAGGCTCCGACATTGTGAACCCGGCGCCTTTGGGGTTGTTCGTCACCGACAAAATCCCGCTGCGGGCGGGAGTGCCGCTGAAGTTCGCGAGGAAGAAGTGATCGTGCCATTCTTCCGAGAGGCCCGTGCCGGGATGGTACGCAAGTCCGCTTGGTCCGTTTCCGAGCACTGCCACTGGAGGAAGATGGTACGCTGCCTGTCCAGGCCATGCCGGATAACAAAGACGCTCCGAGAGCCATGGGCCGCGCCGGTCGGGTTGATTGATGAACTGCCAGCCAATTCGCCAACCGCTGTCGCTCTTTGGGAGAACATAAACCCAGCGCGCGGGATCACCCGCGTCGGAATTGTTATCGCCTGTAAACAGGTTGCCGAATTGATCGAATGCAAGCTCCTGAGGGTTGCGGAGGCCGAGTGCGAATATCTCGAGTTTGCTTCCGTCTTGTTCGCACCGGTACACAGCGCCCGTCTCGGTGTTCTCAACCCGGCTGCCATCAATCGCCGTCGCATTTGCGCCTCGGTCGCCAACCGAAAAGTAAAGACGTCCGTCCGGCCCCATTCGCAGCCCGTGGAGATCGTGGCCCAAAAAGGCTGTTCGGATGCCGAACCCCTTCGCCAAGGATGTGCGCTGGTCGGCGGTGTTCGAATTCTTCGTATCCTTTAGTAGCCATAAATCCGGAATGGAGGTGAGATAAACGCTGCCTTTCCGGGCGAGCACGCCGGCGGCGATTCCATCCAGAGGCCCGTTGAATCCTTCAGCAAAGATCCGTGAGCTGTCAGCCTTGCCGGTTCCTTTTGAATCCCACACCAACTGGACGCGCTCTGAGTTTTGAGCATTCTTTGCGAGATCAACCTTCGGGTCGCCCTGTAGGATCGCCAGAAACGCATCGAGGTTCTTGCTGGAAAGCTCCGCCTCAAGCCAATCCATGTGTGCACGAATATCGCTCACCCCAGCGTGCAGCCTGAAAGTTTCCGCGACGTACCAGCGTCCTTTTTCGTCCGGTGCGAATGCGACTGGGTTCGCAAGGAGCGGTTCCGCCGCCCAAAGTCGCAGGTTGATGCCCGGTGAGATCTTGAAGCTTTGGATCGAATTTTCTGCCTCAGGAGAGGCATCGGCGATTTTGGGTACAAACCCGCCTTGTTTCGCGACTTCAACTTGGCGTTCATCCCCAGCATGCAGGAGGCCTGGAAGGAGGATGCCAATGACACTGGATAAGATGCTTGTACGCTTCATGGTTAAAGTGGATTGAGAGGTTGGAGGAGAGGTTTTCGAGCTCTATGGGAAGTGGTTCTAAATTTGCGATTCGTCTAAACTCGCAGTTTTCCGTGGAATTCATCGCCGAGCGGTGTTCTGCCCGATACGGATGGCTTCGGAGGAGGCGTCGAATTATCGGCGACTGCAGGCGATGTTTCACCGAGGTTGGCTGCGCCAAAGAGTCGGTGGCAAAAGCGAAATCGCGATGAGCGCAACCTGGCTAGCCACAAAAAGCATGAGCCAGTTGAAGGCTGCCGACATAAAGCCGTAGGAGTGCAGCCCGATTCCAAGAAGGTTCACGCCGAACCACGACCAGGAAGTCACGATGTTTCCTCCAAGGGCGATCGCCATTAGTCCGTTGCCCTTTGCGAGTCCACCCCAGCGCGCATGCAGAAAAAGGGCGTTCCATAGCACGATCATGAGTGCGCCGTTTTCTTTTGCATCCCACCCCCAGAAGCGGCCCCACGACTGGTCAGCCCAGATTCCGCCAAGAACCGTGCCTACCAAACTGAAAAGTGCCGCGAAGCATATGATTCCGTACACCATCTTCGAGAGGGACTTCGCGAGTTCCTCGTGAAGTGCCCTTGTGAAAAATCCGAGC
>JBILUQ010000316.1:0-4168 GCA_044370935.1 Chthoniobacteraceae bacterium | reverse complement strand
GATCAATCGCCAGCAACAAATCCTGCCTGTGGAAGTCAAGGCTGGGAAAACCGGGACGTTACGCTCGGCGTTTCAATTTTTACGCGAGAAGCGACTTCGATGCGCCGTGCGATTTCACACTGGGCCGCCCGTACTCGAGGAAATCAAGCTAACGGGCGAAACAGAAACATCGGTAAAGTTGCTCTCGCTGCCGCTTTATTTGGCTGGTCAGTTGGATCGTCTGTTGCGGGAAACGTTTGGCTGTTAGCGCATGCCCACGTCTGTGTTTTCGTAAGCGGCACCTAGTCTTCGCGCCAAAAGACACCGCTTCTTATGACGCTGAATCGATCAGCCCAACCAAATGTGATTCCCGGATAGGAAACACTGTCCGTAACGGATCATTCCGCCGCGCCGACTGTTTACGGAGATTGCCATGCATTTTGATCACAAGTTCGGCCGATGAACCGTGTTTGTCTTGCGCTGCTGCATCGTAAAAAGGTCCGAGATGTCGTCAACAGTCGTGCGTCTGCCGTGCAGAAACCGTTTAGCCCGGTTCAAATCCAGACCCTCAAGCTCCCAGTCGCATACAAAATGGTCAGCGCTCCTCTCTGTTTTTAGCAGTCTGTTAACGAAGCTGAAATTGCATCCATAGTGCGCCGCATCCCAAATGTGCAGGTCGCTTTCAGCCCAGATCGTTCCTACGCGAGTCAGCCGTGCAAACACATCCGATGCGAGGCGGCCGTCCAGAATATCCAGGAGCTTTACCCGCGCCGAATCGCATAAAACCATCAGCATTCCAATTAACATGTCGTTGCGGCGCACCATCCAGGCGACCCGTTGTCGCCCGAGCACCGCTCGCCTCCAGAGGAACTCCCACTGCAGCTCGAGGTCCCTTGAGTGACTCGATCTGAGCAGCACAAGCAACTCCGCCTCGGCTTTCTCGAGCTGCGACGCGTCCCATCGCGTGTGCGGGGCAAGCGCGCCCCATTTGCGCTCTAAGAATAGCTGCAGTAGATCTATCGCGGCGAGCACTGCGTCTCTCACCGTCATCAACCTCGCTTTCTGATCAATGAGCGGCGTCACGCGTCTCTAGTTACGTTGGATTGCATGTGCCGTAGCAGCCTTAGCTGTTGCGTGATTCCTCGAGCGCGCGCGTCAGTCCGTCCGCCAGCACTCCCGGCAGCGCGCCGGCCTCCTGCACTACGGATGCTTCTGGGAAGAGTGAGCGGATGTCTTCGGTCTCCTCGCCGATTCCTATGGCAACAATACGGATCCCGGCGTCACTGAAAAGAGCGGCTTCCTTCCGCACCTTGCGCCCGATTTCCGGGGAGACCAGTCCGTCGGTTAGCAGGAACACGATGCGGTCCTTTTCCCTGCGCTCAGCAATCGATCGGCGCGCAATGTGGAGTGCGTTAAGCAGGTTTGTGCTGCCTGCCGGCTGCATCACGAGCGAAAGGGCGGCTTCGGCGGCGGCATCGGTTTTCTTGTCCCATCCGTGGATGCAAACCGCGTCATCGTTGAATAGCAGGATTGAAAACGGGATGCCCGCGCGCGTGCACGCCTCGCGGATGATGACCGATGAGTCAAACGCCGCAGTGGATTTGGACTCCTGTTTCATCGATTCCGAACGGTCCAGTAGGAATAAAAACGCAGGGTCTGGTAGCGTCCTGCGCCTGCGCTGTATCCAAAGCTTCTCGTGAAGGCGCGGATCCGCTTCGAACTGTGCGGCCATGCGCAGGTCTAGCCTGTCCCCGGATCGGAACCCGCGCGCATGACGCAGCCCGCGGTGGTTGGGAAGCAGTTGCATGAGGAGATCGGTGACAGAGCGTATCTGTGGTGCGTATTTTAGGACGGCGTTGCGGTAGGGATGGTTGGTTTTGCCTGCGAGTTCTGCGCGGAGTGCCCGCTGGAGCTGCTCCTCTGAAAGGGGGGCGCGCTGGCCGGCACCGGCATGAACCACACGTACACCTCTGGATGTGGGAAGCTCCACCGCGCCGTGTTTTTTGACAAGATGCAGGTACGCGGGCAGGACGCCGCTTGCGACATGGATCCACATGGTGGCCTGCATGATCCTCACCCACTTTTCCATGCTTGTCGGCGGGAGTTGATAATCTGCCTCGCGGTACGCGCACGCGACGACGTGGTTCCTGTAAAGGCTGTCCACCGAGAGCGCGCTCACCGCAACGCTCGGCGGCAGGCAGGCGAAGGCGGACTCAAGAAACGGCCTCGCCTCCTCAAGCGCGGCGCGTGCCTCTGGGTTCATGCTGACGGGTATGCGTCCTGAGACGCCGAGTTCAAGGATGCCGGTTAAAAACGAGCTTACCGGATGCGCCCCGGGTGTGGCCCATTCGGGTTCGCCATTATTGTTCAGCCGCCGTGCATCGGTGAGTTCCTTCCAAGTCCTTGCACCGGGAAAGCGTTCGACCAGCCACGCCTCGATCCGCACATCCTCGATGCAGTTTAGGAGAGTGTGAATCTCCGGTTTGGATCGCAGGTTTACAGGCAGGATGTCATGCAGTCGCGTGAGCGCCGCGTGCGCCGACTCGTGCAGAATGATCCAGGAGATTTCCTCGCGCATCCGCGTCTCCAGTTCTGCTTTTGGCAGTGTGATGACATTTGTCTTCCAATTGAACGTCCACCAGTCGCCGATTTCCACCGTCAAATCGTTGCGCAGCGAAACCATGCCCGCCATCACCAGCGCCTCCTGTAGTTGCGAAGCGATCTCGGAGGGAGTCAGTGTCCTATGAAGCGCGGCTGTGCGGGCCTGAACGGCCGGTTTCCATTCGGGCTTGAGTTCGGGTGCGATTTCGAGGACGGCGCTCACAGCAGGCCTCCTGCCCTTAGGATGTTGTTCACCGCCTTCCGGTCTGCGTCGTCCCGCACTCTGGCAAGGTACAGAACCTGGATCGCCTCAGGAATCAGCACGTCCTCGCACGGGGCGCCGGCGCGGATGCGTTCCGCAACGTACCGCAGAAGGTTCAGCAGGATTCTACGGCTGAAGCTATAGCGCTCCTTGTTCAGGCGCCCGATCGAAGGCGTCGCGCCTCCGCCGCCCGCAGCGCGGAAGATTCCGTGGTGAAATACCGCGAGCCTTTGCAGCAGGGCGCGGGACTTCGGGATGGACTGCAATTCGGGAAACACTGGCGTCCCTTGGGCCGCCCTGTAGGCGCGTCCGCCGATTAGCACACGCGGATGCTCTCCGAAGACGACGCAAAGCAGCATCTGCTCGATCTCCTTTTCTCCGGGGCCGGCCGCCTGATGCCACACGCCCCAGCGGTCCGCAAACGCCTGGCTGAGCACCGCGCGCCCCGTGTACTCTGACGGGTTCATCGTTGCAAGCATGCGGAAGGCTTCGTGAATCTGGACTGAGCCGTTTTTTCCGAACACTGCGCCGTCGCCTTCGGTGAGCACGAGGCCCGGGGGATTTTCCAGCGCGCAGTTGAGGCGTTCGAGCACCTGTGTTTCGGCTAGGTTCATTTCATCCAAAAGCAGCCACCAACCCCTGCGCATCGCCTGCGGCAGGTACCCTTCTTGGAAGCGCCAGGTGCTCATTGCGATATTCTCTCGCCCGACGACCGACATTCTTTCGACGTCGCTTAGTCCGCGGTTTTCGGCTTCGGCGGCGGCGAATATTTTGCGGGATTGCTGGCTTAACCACGCGGTTCCTGAGTTGAGCTGCGACCAGTTGATCGCGGAATTCATGTCGACCGGAACGTAACGGCCAACCAGTTCGGCGGCGTCCGTGTGACCGCTCAGGTTCAAGCGGACCACGGGTTGCTTCAGCAAATGCGCCAGATATAGCACAGCCGAGGTTTTGGAAGCTGCGGTCTCGCCCTCGAGCGCCACCGGCATGCCATGCATGACTCCCAGCGCGATGGCGCGAAGTGTTTCAAGAAAGGATTTGTCGAGGCAGAGATGCGCAAACTGTGCGGCATCGGGGACGCGATCCGAGTCCGGGTGGGGTTCGCGGGGCAGGGGAATTCGCAGGTCGAGAATCCGCAGGTATCCGTCGACTGTCTCGATCGGGGCCGCGGCTTTGCTCTCCACAACCGGTTCTCCGCCCGAACTGTGCGAGTCTGCACCCAGTTCGTCTGCGCAGCGTATTTGCGGTCCGAGGTCGCCGCCGCCGTCCCCGCCGGTGGATGCCTTGAGCTGTGCACGAAACTCGTCCCAGGAGACAACCCTCGCG
>JBILUQ010000053.1:0-18601 GCA_044370935.1 Chthoniobacteraceae bacterium | reverse complement strand
TGTTTCAATTGCGTCTGGGCTGCCGTTTCATCCGGTTGTCCCGCCACATCCTGTGTTTTGCGTGGTTTTTCGCCGGCGCGGTGGACTCGGGAGGCACTCGGGTTGATCCGCTTCAGGGTTGCCCTCTAGCGCTGGATTTCATGCCAAAACAAATTTTTTTTTGAAAAAGTCTCAAAAAAACGATTGCAAACACGGGTCTCTAAGGCATCCTCGCTAGCCCCTCAAAAAACCGAATCCGCAGGAGAGTAGGTGTTCATTGAAGACCGCTCGATTGCACTGCATAAAACTATGGCTATCAAGCGATCAAAACGTTACCGCGCCGCTGCCGAAAAGGTAGTCTCTGAGCGCGCCTACCCTTGGAGTGAGGCTCTTGCGACCCTCAAATCCATGCCTACACCGAAGTTCGACCAGACAGTGACCCTGTCGTTTCGACTGGGTGTTGACCCCCGTCAATCCGATCAAATGGTTCGCGGCACCTGCCCGCTGCCTCATGGCTCGGGAAAGAAAGTGCGTGTCCTCGTCTTTGCTGAGGGCAACGCGGCCGAGGCTGCTCGCTCCGCCGGAGCAGAGTATGTCGGGTACAAGGACTTGATCGATAAGTGTGTCGGCGGGTTCCAGGACTTTGATGTGGCAATCTCGACTCCTGCCTGCATGGCGGAAGTCCGGAAGCTTGGAAAAGTACTCGGGCCCCGCGGTTTGATGCCGAATCCAAAGACGGGAACGGTTACTGACGACACCGCCACTGCGGTTAAGGAAGTCAAGGCCGGCCGAGTTGAGTTCAAGCTGGACAAGAATGCGAATATCGCAGTGCCGGTCGGTAAATTTTCTTTCGCAGCCGAGCAGCTTTTGGAGAACGGCGCTGCCGTTATCGATGCTGTGATCAAGGCGCGGCCAGCCTCGGCGAAAGGAAGATTCATAGAAAATCTGTCAGTCGCCGCGACGATGTCGCCTGGCGTCCGGGTGGATGTAGGTCAATTTTTAAAATTCTAAGGAGGAAAACCGATCATGCATCCTGCTAAAGCAACTATTGTAGAAGACATCGTCAACCGGCTGAACGCCTCTCCGTTCCTGTTCGTAGCGGACTACACTGGATTGAAAGTCGGTCAGTTTTCCGAACTCCGTAATCGGCTCAGCGGCGTTGGCGCTACCTGTCACGTGGTCAAGAACACCTTTCTCCGGAAGGGTCTGGAAAGCGCTGGCCTTCCTGAGGTTCCAGGATTGCGCGGGCAAACCGCCATTGTCATTGGCGATAAGGATGTGGCGGCCGCTGCAAAAGTGGTAAAGACCTTCGCGGCTGAAGCAAAGAAGCTCACCGTTCGCGCTGGGATCGTCGACAAGCTGGCGGTGTCTGGTGACCAGATCAATGCCATAGCCGATCTTCCGTCTCGCGAGGTGTTGCTTGCGACCCTTCTTGGGGTTCTGCAGGCGCCTGCTTCCCAGTTGGTGCGCGTTCTGAACGAACCAGCCTCTTCGTTGGCTCGCGTTCTCCAGGCGAAGGCAGACCAGGCGTCGGCAGCTTAGACATCTTTTGGGTTAGGCGCAGACGCTGGCACTGTCGCCTCAAGTCACAATTTTCCCCGGTGCCAGCCGGGGAGAGAATTGAAAGCCCTGTTTGGGTTTTCACACAAAACAAACAACAACAAAACTTGGTTCCTTGTCGGGGGAAGGGCCCTTCCTCTTAATTTCTCCAGAGCTCTGGCGGTCGACGATACCAGCAAAAAACATATGGCAGATACACAATCCATCGTTGAGCAGCTGAGCGGACTTACCGTCCTTGAAGTTGCAGATCTCGTTAAGCAACTCGAAGAAAAGTGGGGCGTAAGCGCCGCAGCTCCAGTGGCTGTTGCAGCTCCGGCAGCAGGCGGTGCAGCCGCTGCACCCGTTGAGGAGAAGACCTCCTTCGACGTGATTCTCAAGGAAGCTGGCGCAAACAAGATTGGCGTCATTAAGGAAGTTCGTGCGGCTGTCGCAGGGTTGGGGCTCGCTGAAGCCAAGGCTCTGGTCGAAGGCGCACCGAAGGCCCTCAAGGAAGGCGTCACCAAGGAAGAAGCTGAAGACATCAAGAAAAAGGTGGAAGCAGCAGGAGCCAAGGTCGAAATCAAGTAATTTCGTTTGCAAGGGAATGGTGCCTTTCCATCCCTTGTATCAGTACACGCGCTCGGTGGTTTCATTCCGCCGAGCGTGTGATCGTTCTAAAGGCGTCAAACTTTCCGCATCTGATCAACCCATAGTTCACCGCAGAGTCGCGCGCAAAACGTCACAGTCGCTGTAGCTGTGAGACGATATTGCGCGCGCTTCTGCGGTTTTTGCCCGCAGCCCCGCACACACCGAAAAAACACATGTCTGAGCGCATCAACTTCGGAAAAATCAAGGAAGGCGCCGAGCCTCCAAATCTAATCGAAATCCAACTGAACTCCTATGTGGAGTTCCTGCAGAAAGATGTCCCGCTGTCAAAGCGCAAGGACGTCGGGTTGCAGTCGGTATTCGGGGGCATCTTCCCGATCCCGAGCTATGACGAGAAGGTCGTTTTGGATTTCGAATCTTTTGAGATTGGCGAGCCCAAGATGTCTGTTCGCGAATGTCAGCGCGAGGGCCAGACTTTCTCCGCACCTCTCTACGTCACCTTTTCTTTGAAGGAGGAGCGTGGGACAAAAGAAGAGAAGGTTTACATGGGTGAAATTCCGCTCATGACTCTTCAGGGTACTTTCGTGATCAACGGGGCGGAGCGGGTGGTGGTTTCTCAGCTGCACCGCTCGCCCGGTATTGCTTTCGAGTCTTCCGTCCACTTGAACGGGAAGGTTCTGTATTCGTTCCGGATTATTCCTGATCGCGGTTCTTGGTTGGAAGTTCAGTACGATACGAATGATCTGCTTTATGTTTACCTCGACCGCCGCAAGCGTCGGCGCAAGTTTCTTGCGACGACTTTGCTTCGCGCGCTGGGATTCAGCACGGACGAGGAAATTATCCAGCTTTTCTACGATCTCGAGACGCTTAAGCTGAGTGGATCGCTCGACGAAGAAGAGATCGCAACAAAGGTTCTGGTTTCGGACGTGCTTGATGGCGAGGTGACTGTGGCTCGTGCGTTTGAACCTCTCACAAAGGCGACCGTTGGGCAGATTCTCGCTCTCGGAGTCAAGACTGTTAAAGTGGTCGACCTCAAGGGCGATGATACCATCATCAAGGCCCTGAAAAAGGACCCTGTTCACACAGAGGAAGAGGCTTTGAAGGAGATTTATCGCCGCTTGCGCCCTGGTGATCCACCAACTGTGCCCAATGCGCGCGGATTGCTTAAGAGACTTTTCTTCGATCCGGAGAAATACAATCTCGGTCGCGTCGGTCGACACAAGATCAACTCAAAGTTGGCTATCTCAGTCGATGCCGAGGAGAGAGTGCTTACCAAGGATGATTTTGTCGGCGCCATCAAATATTTGATCAGTCTGCGAATGGGTGAGGGGCGTCTCGATGACATCGATCATCTTGGCTCCCGCCGAGTGCGGACCGTTGGCGAGTTGCTCACCAACCAGTGTCGCGTGGGGCTTGAGCGCACCAAGCGGTTGGTGAAAGAGCGGATGACTTTGTTCGATGTGAACGTAGACGGGATGACGCCCCAAAAGCTCATCAACCCGAAGGCGCTTTCGGCTGTGATTCGTGATTTCTTCGGGCGCTCGCAGCTCAGTCAGTTCATGGATCAAACCAATCCGCTCGCTGAGTTGACGCACAAGCGACGCTTGTCGGCCCTCGGGCCAGGCGGATTAAGCCGCGATCGCGCTGGGTTCGAAGTCCGCGACGTTCACCCTTCACACTACGGGCGTATCTGTCCGATTGAGACTCCTGAAGGTCCGAACATCGGTTTGATTTCCTCGATGTCGACTTACGCGAGAATCAATGACTTTGGGTTCATTGAGACGCCTTATCGCAAGGTAACCAACGGACGTGTCACCGATAAAATTGAGTATCTCACAGGTGATCAGGAGGAGAACTTCCTCGTAGCCCAGGCTAACGTTAAGTGTGACGACAACGGCAAGTTTCTGTCTGAGAAGGTGGCGGTCCGTTCGGGGGGCGACTTCCTTGAAGTGGAGCCTGACAAGGTTCACTACATGGACATCTCGCCCAAGCAGCTTGTTTCGGTCGCTGCGTCTCTGATCCCGTTTTTGGAGCATGATGATGCGAATCGCGCTCTGATGGGCTCGAACATGCAGCGTCAAGGTGTTCCTCTGTTGGTGTCTGAATCCCCGCTAGTCGGAACTGGAATGGAGGGCAAGGTCGCCAGGGATTCTCGTGCCGTCATTGTTAGTGAGGGGAACGGTAAGATCGCGAGCGTGAGCGCAGACCAGATTATCGTGACGCAGACTGGTGAAATGCCAGATGCAAAAAAGAAGCTTCGTCATGATCCAGAAGAGGGCGTGTACATCTACGACCTTCGGAAGTTCATGCGCTCGAATGCTGGCACGTGCGTCAACCAGCGCCCTATCGTTCACAAAGGTGAGACGGTCAAGAAGGGGCAGGTGATTGCTGACGGTCCGAACTGCGAGAAGGGTGAACTTGCTCTTGGGCGCAATGTGCTCGTGGCTTTCATGCCTTGGAATGGATACAACTTCGAGGATGCGATCGCGATTTCCGAGAAGGTCGTGAAGGAGGATATTTACACCTCCATCCACATCGATGAGTTCGAGATTGGTGCCCGTGACACAAAGCTCGGACCAGAGGAAATCACACGTGATATTCCGAATGTCTCCGAAGAAGCGCTTCGCAACCTTGGCCCTGACGGTGTTGTGCGCATTGGCGCCGAGATTCGTCCAGGGGACATTCTTGTCGGCAAGATTACGCCCAAGAGCGAAACCGAACTGGCGCCCGAAGAGCGCCTCTTGCGCGCAATCTTCGGGGAAAAGGCTGCGGACGTTAAGGACACCTCGTTGACGGTTCCATCCGGCACTTACGGAATCGTCATGGATGTTAAGGTTTCCAGCCGCAAGGAAGTCACGCGTATGAAGCTCAGTGCTGGCGAATCAAAACGGCAGCAGAAAGAGGCTGAGGACGTTTATCTCAAGAAAAAGGAGGAACTCAACGAGCAGTTGACCGAGGCTCTCGCGAACATTCTGCTCGGGGAAAAGATTCCTCTTGATGTGGTGAATGCCCAGACGGGTGAAATCATCATTCCTGCGAATCGGAAGATCACAAAGACCCTGTTGCGTAAACTTGCTCAAGTTTATGATCACGTGGATATCGATCCATCGCCGATTCGCAACAAGATCCGCGAGATTATCGGGCAGTTTGAGCCACGTTTCCAGGAACTTGAGAATGAGCATGAGAGCTCGATGGACAAGCTTGAGAGTGGTGACGACATCGATCCGGGCATTATCAAGCAGGTAAAGGTTTATATCGCCTCCAAGCGGAAGCTTTCGGTTGGGGATAAGATGGCAGGCCGTCACGGGAACAAGGGCGTTGTTGCCCGCATCGTGCCGGAAGAAGATATGCCGTTCCTAGCCGACGGGACTCCTGTGGACATCGTTCTCAATCCGTTGGGCGTTCCTTCGCGTATGAACGTAGGACAGGTTCTCGAGACGCATCTCGGAGTCGCGGCGAAGGCGCTGGGATTCAAGGTGGCAACTCCGGTGTTCGACGGGATCAAGGAAGAACAGATCTTCGATTATCTCAAGCAGGCCCAGAAGATTGAAGGGTTCACTTGGGTGACCGATACCGGCAAGGCGACCGTTTATGACGGACGTACTGGCGATGCATTCGACCAGCAAATCGTAGTCGGGTACATCTACATGTTGAAGTTGGGGCACTTGGTCGCGGATAAGATCCACGCGCGTGCGGTCGGCCCGTACTCGCTCGTCACTCAGCAGCCGCTTGGTGGCAAGGCTCAGTACGGTGGCCAACGTTTCGGGGAGATGGAGGTGTGGGCGCTCGAGGCTTATGGCGCGGCGTACACGCTTCAGGAGCTGTTGACTGTAAAGTCTGACGACGTCCAAGGGCGGACTCGCATTTACGAGGCAATCGTGAAGGGCGATAACGCGCTGGAGGCAGGCACCCCTGAGTCCTTCAACGTTTTGATCAAGGAAATGCAGTCGCTTGGCCTGGATGTAAAGGTCGGCGGCCGTAGCAACACCGGGCCAGTGGCGCCTCTGCCAGTCCTGCCCGAAGTCAGTCTCTAAAACCCATAAACCCGACAACCGTTCGGAACACAGTTTTCCGAACGGTTTAGTTGTCAGACTACTAAACGTTTTTCCCGTATGATCGACAATACACCATCCTTCCGTGAACTAGTTGGTGAAGACCGTCCTTTGGGCTTCGATAATGTTGGCATAACAGTGGCCGCACCAGACGTGATGCGGTCCTGGAGCCACGGAGAGGTCAAGAATCCGGAAACAATTAACTACCGCACTTTCAAGCCTGAGAAGGGCGGTCTGTTCTGCGAGCGAATCTTCGGTCCCACCCGGGACTGGGAGTGCTCATGCGGAAAATACAAGAGAATCAAGCACAAGGGCGTCATATGCGATCGATGCGGCGTTGAGGTGACTCTCGCGAGGGTGCGCCGCGAGCGCATGGGACACATCGAGCTCTCGGTGCCCGTCACGCACATCTGGTTCTACAAGTGCATGCCCTCGCGCATTGGCTTGATGCTAGATATGTCGGGCCGCCAACTCGAGCGCGTCATCTACTATGAAGACTACCTCGTGATTGATCCAGGTCAGACTCCGCTTGAGAAGGGGCAGTTGCTCACAGAGAATGAGTATCGCGATGCGTTGGATGCCTACGGCGAGGGGAACTTTGAGGCTGGGATGGGCGCTGAGGCGATCCGCAAACTGCTCTCGCTTGCCGACTTGAACGAGCTGCAGAAAGAGCTTGAAGAGGCGATGGGAGCCACGCGATCCAAGCAAATTCGTAAGAAACTGGCCAAGCGCCTGAAACTGGTTCAGGGCTTCGCAACAAGCAAGACGCGTCCGGAGTGGATGGTTTTGGAAGTGCTCCCAGTGATTCCTCCGGACTTGCGTCCGTTGGTTCCCCTAGAGGGCGGTCGTTTCGCGACCTCGGATTTGAACGACCTTTACCGCCGTGTCATCAACCGGAACAACCGTCTGCGGAATCTTCTGCAGTTGAAGACGCCGGATGTGATTATTCGGAATGAAAAGCGCATGCTTCAGGAGGCTGTCGATGCGTTATTTGACAACGGACGGCATGGACGCGCGGTGACAGGTGCCGGCAACCGCCCGTTGAAATCCCTCTCCGACATGCTCAAGGGCAAGGGCGGGCGCTTCCGTCAGAACTTGCTTGGCAAACGCGTCGATTATTCGGGGCGTTCGGTTATCGTCATCGGACCAGAGTTGAAACTGCACCAGTGCGGGTTGCCCAAAAAGATGGCCCTCGTGTTGTTCGAGCCTTTCATTATTCGCGTTCTCAAGGAGCGCGGATATGTGCACACGGTTCGCAGCGCGAAGAAGATGATCGATCGCCAGACTCCCGAAGTTTGGGACATTCTCGAGCAGGTCACCAAGGGGCATCCTGTTTTGTTGAATCGTGCGCCCACTCTCCACCGCTTGTCCATTCAGGCGTTCGAGCCCTTATTGATTGAAGGTGAAGCGATCCGCATTCATCCGCTCGTGTGTACGGCTTACAACGCTGACTTCGACGGGGACCAGATGGCAGTGCATGTGCCTCTCTCCGTTGAGGCTCAAATGGAAGCGCGCATGCTGATGCTGGCGTCGAACAACATCTTCTCGCCATCCAGTGGGAAGCCTGTCACGACCCCGTCTCAGGACATTGTTTTGGGCTGTTATTATTTGACCCAGAACCCACGGAAGCAGGCTGAGAAGGTTGGTGCGCGTTTGCCGCTTTTCGCTGATGCGTCTGAAGTCGAATTCGCGTTGAGCGAGAAGTCGGTGAAGGTTCATGACCGTATCCGGTTTAAGAATCCGAACCTTGGACAGCACACGGTGTTTGGCGACTCAAGCTCGCGTGTGATCGAGACAACCGTTGGGCGTGTGATCTTCAATGAGATTTGGCCAGCTCAGCTTGGTTTCTTCAACAAGGCTTGTGGCAAGAAGCAGATTTCGGATGTGATTTTCCGGACTTACCAGTCCGCCGGCCACCAGGCGACGGTTGAAACTCTTGATCGGCTGAAGGGACTTGGTTTCACATGGGCGATGCGCGCGGGCGTTTCCATTGGAATCAAGGACATGATTATTCCGAAGGAGAAGCACATTGAGCTGGAACAGGCTTACAAGCAGGTGGTCACCGTGGAACAGCAGTACCGTCGAGGCATTATCACAAACGGCGAGCGCTACAACAAGGTGGTCGATATTTGGACACACGCCGGCGAGGAAATCGCAAATGTGATGTTCCGCACCCTCGAGCACAACGAGGGACGCAAGGAGCTCAACCCTGTGTATCTGATGGTTGATTCAGGTGCTCGTGGTAACCGCCAGCAAGTCAAGCAGCTTGCTGGGATGCGCGGTCTGATGGCCAAGCCCGATGGATCGATCATCGAGCAGCCAATCACCGCGAACTTCCGCGAAGGATTGACGGTTCTCGAGTATTTCATCTCCACGCACGGCGCCCGTAAGGGCCTTGCAGATACGGCTCTCAAAACGGCTGATTCTGGTTATCTCACCCGTAAATTGGTGGACTGTGCGCAGGATGTGATCATTTCACTCGATGATTGCCAGACGTCTGCCGGCATTATTCTACGTTCGATCTATGAGGGTGATGAGGAGGTTGTTGACCTTCGCACACGTCTCATTGGCCGAACCAGCTGTGAAACCGTCAAGGATCCGGTCACCCAAAAAGTGATCATCCGCAATGGAGATATTTTCGATGAAGTAACCGCATCTGCCGTCGAGGCTATCGGCGTGGAACAGCTCAGGATTCGTTCTGTGCTGACTTGCGAAAGCAAGCGCGGGGTCTGCGTGAAGTGCTACGGCCGAAACCTTGCCACCGGACGCCCTGTTCGGCTTGGCGAAGCGGTCGGCATCATCGCGGCTCAGTCGATTGGCGAGCCCGGAACTCAGTTGACGATGCGTACCTTCCACATTGGTGGGGTTGCGTCCCAGACGTTCAAACAGCCTGTCGTCAAAGCCAAGAACGACGGAGCGGTTCGGTTCAACGATCTGCGTACTGTGAAGAGCATTGAAGGCGACTACATCGCTCTGAATAAAAACGGCAGCGTCACCATTCATGCCGAGGACGGGCGCGAGCTCGAGCGTTACAATATCGTGATCGGAACGGTGATTTCTGTGGCGGACGGAAGTCAGGTTAAGAAGGGGCAAACCTTCGCGCAGTGGGATCCGCACAATGTGCCGATTTTGACTGAGCGCACCGGTAAGGTTCGTTTTGTCGACATGGTGCAGGGTGTGACCGTGAAGCGTGAGGTTGACGAGGCTACCGGGGTGATGGGGACGTTGGTCATTGAACACAAGGAAGACCAGCATCCGCAGATCGTCGTGTTGGATGAGTCAACGGACGAAGTGATCGCGAGCTACTCGATTCCAGCAGGCGCAGTTGTTGTTGTTCCTGAGGGTAAAAAAGTTCAGGCTGGCCAGTTGCTTGCCAAGACACCTCGAAAGGTTGCGAAAACCAAGGACATCACTGGCGGTTTGCCGCGTGTGGCTGAATTGTTCGAGGCCCGCCGTCCGAAGGACGCCGCGGAGATCGCCAAGATTGATGGCGTCGTGGAAATTGGCGGCACAGTGCGCGGCAAGCGCAAGGTTGTCGTGGTTGATCAGGAGACAGGCGCTGAGGAAGAGCACTTGGTGCCGTTGAACAAGCATTTGATTGTTCTCAAGGGCGATAGCGTCAAGAAGGGTCAGCAGCTCACCGAGGGTCCGGTGCCTCCGCATGACATCTTGGATGTCCTCGGGCCTCAGGCGCTGCAGGAGCACTTGGTGAACGAGGTTCAGGAAGTTTATCGTCTTCAGGGCGTGGAAATCGCCGATAAGCACATCGAAATCATCATTCGTCAGATGCTCCGCAAGGTGAAGGTGACCGAACCGGGCGACAGCAAGCTGTTGTGGGGTGATCAGGTGGATCGGTTGACGTTCGAAGAGGAAAACAGGGAAGTCGTTGAGAAGGGTGGTATGCCTGCTGAGGGGGTGCCGGTTCTTCTCGGGATTACCAAGGCATCCCTCGAGACGGAATCATTTATCTCTGCTGCTTCCTTCCAAGACACAACGCGCGTGCTTACCGAAGCCGCGACACTTGGCCGCGTAGATTTGTTGCGCGGGTTCAAGGAGAACGTGATCATGGGGCATCTCATTCCTGCCGGGACTGGATTCCCAACTCACCGGGATGTCCAAGTGGTTGCCAAGGGTGGCGGAGACGAGTCGTTAGACACAGAACTCGCCGAGGCTTAAGCGCTGCTTAATCCTAACGGACTGAAAACATAAAAACGCCGGACCCTTCACAGGGTTCGGCTTTTTTTGTGGCCATGGCCAAGTGAAAAGTGAGGCAATTTAGTGCTGGTTTGTTATAAACTGAATCACGCTCTGTGAAAACATCCCCCCTCCTACTGCTCTTACCATTAATTTCCTCGTTTAATCTGACGGCGCAGGAACCGCCGCAGCAGAGGACGGAGGCGAAGGCGGAGGTGAAGGCGGAGGTGAAGGTGGAGGTGAAGGTGGATGATAAACCGGAAGCGAGCGGGCCGGTTGTTGCGGCTTCGCCCGCGTTATTGTCCGTCGCTGAACACAATCATATAGCGATATCCAAGAACGCTTTTGGGAAAGAGTTTTTGATTTCTGCCTCGGTCATTCCTCAAATTGTTTCACCGACGAGCACTTCGCTCGCGGGAAAAATTGTGAAGTTTCAACTCTTTCACGATGGCGTCGACTTGTATGAGTCCACGGATGGATTGGTTGTAACCACCGATCTTCCTGCCCGGCGACTACTAACCACATTTCCCGTAGTATCTCAAAACGAGAGGGAGGTTGTGATCGATTTCAACGCCGGTATGCGTCGGGTTTTTAACGACATCTGGTACGCCTCAAGCGGTGCTTCCGGACGCCGCTCAAGCGTGACCGAAACCCGCGCACTCGAGATTCCTCAGGCGCGAGTTTTTGAGGTGCGTCCAGAAGGCGACTTGTTGATTGTCCGCCAGAGTGCTCAGGTGCGGGATCGGCAGATGGATCAGAATCGTGAGGACCGGTATGAGATCCGCTACTTCATATCCCCATACGAGGCTGGCGCGTTTAAAACCAAGGAGCATTCGCCGGCGGTTTCGCGGTATGTGAGATTTTTTGAGTCGCATGCGCAGTTGGAAAATACTTCTGGTCGTGAGAGTCGGAAGATTGCGCTTTTCGACATCAGCAAGCCGATTGTGATTCATTACAGTGCGAACACGCCCGCAGATTATGAAGAGGCGGTGCGGGATGGGATTTTGTACTGGAACCGGGCTTTTGGGAAAAATGTGTTGGTTGCCGAAAAGGCCCCTGAGGGCGTTACGGCTCCTGATGCGCGGTTTAGTCTTGTGCAGTGGGTGCCATGGGATACGGCGGGATTCGCTTATGCCGATGTGATTGTGGATCCGCGCTCGGGGGCATCGCAAAGAGGTCAGGCTTATATGACGAGCACTTTTGCGATTTCCGGTCGTGCCCAGGCGCGCGCGTTGTTGCGAAAGATGCGGACTGTCGCAGAGGGCACTCCGAGCGCGCCGAAGTTTTCTGGAGAAGATATGGCTGGAGCGGGGCAGGCGGACTCGGTGGAGGCGAGAAAATCTGATGGAGTGTTTGCGAGCGCTCGCGCGTGCGAGGTCGATCAATTTCAATTCGCGTCGCACCTTGCTGCGGGGTTGGAAAGCGCCCTTGCCGACGGTCGCTTCGACGATGCATCCGTGAAAAGGATGTCGCAGGACTATGTGCGCGAGGTGGTCGCTCACGAGGTTGGGCACGTGCTCGGACTGCGTCATAATTTCGCCGGCAGCCTTTCGGCTACTCTCTCGTACAAGGAGCTCTCGGAGTGGTTTAAGTCCTACCTCTCTGACGACAATACAAAAACTCCGGCCGGCCAATTGGCGGCGTCCAGCGTGATGGAATACAATGACCTTCAGTCTGGCGTGTACATTGGGTCGAAAATTCGAAAGACAAAAGAGGTGCTTCCATATGACGCTGCTGCGATCCAGTGGGGGTACATGGGAAGTATGGCGGTTGCGAATAAAAAAATCATGTTTGCAACCGATGAAGACATGGCTGTGTACGGTGACGCCATGGTTTTTGATTATGGTGCAGAGCCGGTGGTGAGCGCTTATGCGGACTTGGGTGAGATGCTCAAAAATCTGCCAAGTAGTTTTATAGAGCGCTTTATTTCTGCGAAGGCGCCTCGCGATCCGCGCGACAAAGTGCCTTTGGAGCAGCTGAACATCGACTTCGAAAGGTCGTTGGGGCGCATTGTGGAGGATTACTCGAAAATGCTTTCATGGTTCAAAGCTGGCAGGCGCTCGCTCCGAGTTGAGCAAGCGTTCCCGTTCGTTGGGGCCTTGAATCATAAGGAGGTGCTGAAGGCGCATTGGAAGGCTTTAAACGAGCAGATTGAGAAGCTCGGAGGAATCGACCGGGCGTTTTTCGCATTCCTTCCATTGGATTTGAAACTTGAATTGAAGGGGGAGCCGACGGCAGCGACTGGAATTGAAAAGTTTGATGCCAAGAAGATGACCGAGCGCGTGGCTAAACTGCTAGAGACACCCACCTACACGAATTTTACGGGCCTCGACGACAAGCCGGCGAGCTTCACTAAGGAAGAGAAGGAGGTGATCCTCGCGCGGGCGAAGGCATATTTTGGTGAATTTGAGAGGGAGTTTATGAAGAGGATTTGCCAGCGATTGGAAAAGGCACCGCGAGACCTCGGAGGTCTCGCTCAGGAGGAAGTTGCTGAGGATGATATTGTGGCGAAGCTTGAACGTCGGATTGTGGACGTTACCCGTGAAGTGGTGACCGCCCGAAACGACGAGTTGCGACACAAGGGGAAAGTGGACAAGGCCCTGGTTGAGGTCGTCGACTTTAAATACGATTTGGAGACTCGCGTGACTGCCGCTCGCATGCTTGCCGATGGCAATGGTTCGTTCCGCAGCTGGGCGGTGGAACCTCGCAATGATTTGGCTAAGCAGCTGAAGGAGTCGGTCGAGTCCGCTTTGAACGTCCAGAATTTCAAGGAGTTCAAGGAAGCGTCCCTTTCGCGGCCTCTGAGGGATTGGTATTTGAATCAGCAGAGCGTGTTGGGAGTGTTGACTGGCAAGATGACGGGGTTCACACCGCCTCCGACGCCTCCGATGCCGGTGCACCCACCGAAGGGCGAGACGCGTTAGTCGTCTAGCTGAAACTTTGGGTGCGGCTAACCTAGATAAGATTCCATCAATTCCCTCATTGAGGTCCGTGCGCGAAAGAGCAGGCTTTTGACCGATCCGACTGAGGTCTCAAGCACGGCGGCGATTTCCTCATAGGGAAGATTTTCATATGTGCGTAAAACCAGCGCGGTCCTCTGGTTTTCCGGCAGTTTTTGCAAGGCCTCGTCGATGGCTGTTTGCAGTTCGGCTTCCAGCAGGGCTTGGTCTGGCCTGCGGGTGGCGAGGTCGGGCGGACCAGGATCCGGCGGGCGGTCCGGATCGCTTTGAGCGTCCAGTGAAACGGTGGGGTGCCGGGATCGGTAGCGGATTTCGTTTAGAACAATGTTGCGGGTGATCGTGAGCAGCCAGCTGGTGAAGCGGGCGGTGGGCTCGTAGCGGTGGGCGAATTTCCACACGCGCACAAACGTCTGGTGGGCAATGTCATCAATGTCAATGGAAGCGCCGCCAACGCGGAGCGCCATGGATGCCACCCTTTGCTGGTGTGTCTCGATGATTTCCCGAAGTGCCTCCATGTCGCCTGATTGGACGAGCCGCATCAGGGTCAGATCGCGTTCCTGCGTCTGGGCTGCCTCTGGAATGGGGTCTGCGGGGGGCATGTGAACCCCGAGTGTCCCTAATTGTCGAACCAGTGCAAACTAGATATTTTGCACCGATATTGGCGCTTCGTTGTGACTGAAATGTTACACTATGCGGCTTGAGCCCACCGCGATTCGCTGGAGGATGTGGGCCGCTTCAGAAACGAAGAACCACCCAATCATGGCGACCTCAAAAACAAGCCGCAAAACGATACTGATCGCAGACGACGAACCGGATGTTCTCAATCTGCTTGCTCTCAATTTGCGAAAGGAGGGATTTGATGTGCTTAAAGCAGAGGACGGTGCTCGGGCACTGGAGCTCGCGCGGGCTGAGACGCCGGATCTGGTTGTTCTGGATCTAATGATGCCGGGAATGAGCGGACTAGAGGTGACCAAGCAACTCAAGCAATCTCCTGCGACCAATCGGATTCCGATTGTAATGCTCACTGCGCGTGCCGAGGAGGTTGACCGCATCGTGGGGCTGGAGTTGGGCGCCGACGATTACATCACCAAACCGTTTAGTCCCCGGGAAATTGTGCTCCGGGTTCAGGCTGTTCTTCGTCGGGCGGTGATTGTGGACGCGACAACGGAGGATGTGCTTGAAACGGGTCCGATCCAGATTGACCGGGCGAAGCACGAGGTTCGGATCGGCGGGGTGCCGTGTGACTTCACGGCCACGGAGTTCAAGCTTTTGAGTGTGCTTATGGAGCGACGGGGCCGGCTCCAAAGTCGTGATGTTCTGCTTAATGATGTTTGGGGTTACGAGAGCGCGATTGATACCAGAACGGTAGACACGCACGTGAGGCGTTTGCGGGAGAAGCTTGGTGACGCCGCCGACCTCATCGAGACCGTTCGGGGGTTCGGCTATCGAATGGTTGCCCCCGAAGAGTAACGTGAGAGAGTGGCGCCATGTGGATCTGGATCCTACTGAGCGCAATCATGGCCGTAGTGGCTTTTTTGTTGAGGCGAATATTCCTCTTCAACAGGGATTTGCGCTTGCTTGAAGGCATGCTCGACTCGATGGCTGCTGAGGGCACGCCCTCCGACACCGTGGCGTCCTTTGCCTCCAAGTCGCTTGTTGAGCGCATTGCCCCGCGCCTTGAGCGCTTAACGTGGCGCCATGAATTTTTGAGGGATCGGATCCGGCACGAGGAATTTTCGCTCAATACGATTCTCTCCAGCATGGAGGAGGGGGTGATCGTCGCAGATGCCAGGCAGGTGGTGAGGCTTGCGAATTCAGCTTTTATTGAGCGGTTTGGCCTGAAGTCGTCGCCATTGGATCACTCAATTTTGGAGGTGCTTGGTGAGGTTGCCGTGCACCGGCTTTTGACTCATGTGCTGGAGACTGGAGAGGCGAGTGAGGAGTTGCTCGAGATGCTGCCGGGAAAAAAGGTGAGGATCGCCGCAGTGCGTGCCGTGCCCATGAGCGACTTAAAGGGAAGACCAGGGGTTTTGGCGGTGTTCCGCGACGTCACGAGGCTTCAGGAGCTCGAAACCGTACGAAGAGAATTTGTGTCGAACGTTTCCCACGAGTTGCGGACCCCGCTCGCCATTTTCCAAGGGTACGTGGAAACCCTGATCGAGATGCCTCGGATGAAGGCGGACGAGCGGGTTGAATTGTACCAGATTTTACGGCGGCATTCGTTGCGATTGAATGCTTTGGTGGAGGATCTTTTGACTATCGCCCGCCTGGAGTCCAAGCGGGAGGTCTTCCACTGGGAGTCGGGCGATGTCGGCCAACTGGTGTCGGTCTGGGCCCGGGATTGGAGAGCCCGCGCTCGTGGGCACGAGGTGGACTTGCAGACGGAAATTTCCGAGGATCTTCCGAAGGTTAGGTTGGATCCTTTTCGGCTGGAGCAAGTTTTGCATAACCTTCTGGAGAATGCCTTCAAGCATCTGCCCGCAGCTGGGGGGAGCATCGTTGTACGCGTGACCCCGGCGCCCTCGGGCGATGCCGTCCGTGTAACAGTCCAAGACAACGGCAGCGGGATTGCGCCCAAGGACTTGCCTCACATTTTCGAGCGGTTTTTCCGTGCAGACAAAGCGAGGACAGCCTCGGCCGCTGGCGCGAAGGCGCACAGCACGGGGTTGGGGCTTTCCATTGTGAAACACATCATTGTCGAGCACGGGGGACGGGTGGGGGCGGAAAGCGCCCAACGGGGTGCACAGGTCTGGTTTGAGCTGCCGATAGAGGGGGACACTGGGCAGGTATAGTTAGGCTGCGGTACTACAGGTTGTGTATTGCGGCTGGAAGACCGCAATATCTGGTGCTTGATTCCGCCTTCGTCGGGGTGCACATTAACGGCCCACCACCCTTCGGCCCATGTATCTTCATTCCCTCGAATTATTCGGATTCAAGAGTTTTGCTCCGAAAACAGTGCTCCAATTCCACCGTGGCGTTACCTGCGTCGTGGGTCCCAACGGTTGCGGCAAATCCAACGTGTTGGATGCGATCCGTTGGGTTTTGGGTGAGCAATCAGCCAAGGCCCTCCGCGGAGGCGAGATGGCCGACGTTATTTTCTCGGGAACCGACTCTCGGTCGGCTTTGGGGATGGCCGAGGTATCAATGAATTTTGCGGAATGTGAGCAGCAGCTTGGTGTGGACTGGAGTGAGGTAACCATCACTCGCCGCGTGTTCCGAGACGGCTCCTCGGAGTATTTGCTCAACAAAACCCCCTGCCGACTCAAGGACATTCACAGTCTGTTCATGGACACGGGGATCGGTCGTTCCGCCTATTCGATCATGGAGCAGGGAAAGATCGACCAGATCCTCTCCTCGCGTCCGGAGGATCGCCGCGCGATCTTTGAGGAGGCCGCGGGGATCACCCGATTTAAGAGCCAGAAGAAGGAAGCGTTGCGGAAGCTTGAGGCGACCGAGGCGAATTTGATCCGACTCGACGACATCATCAAGGAGGTCAAGCGGCAGATCGGTTCGCTGCAGCGGCAGGCAGGGAAGGCGCGTCGGTATCAAACGCTGCTTTCCGAACTCAAGGTATTCGAGACCCACTCGGCGCAGAGGCAGTGGGAGAACTATGACCGTCAGCGCGTGGAGGGAAGCGAGGAGCTGGGTTCCTTTCAGTCAAGGCAGTCACAGCTGGAACTTGAGATTGAAGAGGGCGAGTCCTCTCTTTCCGTCCAGCGTAGTGCGCTCACGGAGATGGAGGAAAAGTTGGAGGTGGCTCGCCGCGCAGTGGGGGATTTGCGCACGCGAATTTCCAATCACGAGAACCGGATTATTTTTAATCGCGAGAAAATCGCGGAGTTCGAGGGGTTGATTGCGCGCTATCAGGGGGAGGCGATCTCGGGGCGGGAACGCTTGCAGGTCGCGGAAGCAGCGATGCGGGATGCAGACATCGAGCTTGCACAAATTACCGAGTTGCTGGCCGTCGAGTTGCGTAACATGGAGGAGAAACAGGCTGCGGCCGCTTCGCTCTCTGGTCAGCGAGGTGACGCGGAAAGCGCGATGCATCGGGTGGGGCACGAGGTGCAGCGTTTGGAACACCGTGTTTCGGCTGTGCGCGGCCAGCTTTCGGCGGTGGCTCAGCAGCGCGAGGGGGCGGAGGCTCGGTTGGGAATTTTGCAGGCGGAGTTGGACCAGCTTGGCGAGGCTGCCACGCGGGCTGAGTCGGGCTTGAATGAAGCGCGCAATCGTGTGCTAGAGACTGAGGAGTCGTTATCGCGTCGGGCGCTCGAGTTGACAGAGGTTGAGGGCAATCTGCGTCTGAGCACGATGGGCATGGCGACGGCCGAAGGTGAGATCCGTCAGTTGGAGCGGACGCTCTCGGAGAAGGCTAGCCGCTTGGACGTTCTCAAGGGGTTGGTTGAAGCGGGCGAAGGTTTCTCCGCGGGAACACAGACGGTACTTAAGGGGTTGGATAACCCGGAATTTTTCAAGCCGGCGATCGATGGCGCGCTGGCACAGTTCATCCGGGTTGAGCCCGAGTATGTGGCGGCGGTGGAGGCTGCATTCGGTGCGCATTTACAGGCCGTAGTGATGCGGGACGCGTCGAAGGCGGAGCATATTTTGAAGACGCTCCGAGCGAACAAATGGGGGCGCGCGGTCCTCGCTTTGCGTGATGTGGCGCAGTCCATCGAGCATCGGGGCGCGGCGGAACGTCAGTCCCAACGGGTGCTTCCTGAGGGTGCGCTCAGCTGGTTAATCGAAAAAATCCATATTCAGCCTGAGCTTCAGGGCGTGGTGGAAAAACTTTTGTCGTTTGCGGTGTTGGTGCCCGATTTAGAAACAGCCCTGAGGTTTGGTCCGCGTGTGGGCTGGACGTGGGTCACATTGAATGGCGATGTGCTCACCGGAGAAGGGATGTTGTATGGCGGGCTGGATTCCGGCGAGGCGTCTGCATCAATGCTGGAGCGCAGGAATGCAATTCAGTCGCTTGAGGGTGATGTATCGGATTTAGCCGCTCAAATCCGCGAGAAGCAGGATGCACGTGACCAGATTCAGGCACAGTTCACAGCGCTTCAGGCGCAGCAGGAGGAGGCGCGCGAGGCGCGGCAGACCGCACAGTTGTCTATGTCGACTTTGAAAGGCGAGATTGCGCAGCTGGAACGGGAGCTGAGCGATACCCGTCGCAAGCAGGAGGGGATGGGTGGAGAGCAGGCTGCGGCGCAGGCACGCTTTCACGAGGCACTCGCAAGAGTCGAGGTATTCGAGGCGGAGGTGTTCGAGCTGCTTTCG
>JBILUQ010000270.1:0-5300 GCA_044370935.1 Chthoniobacteraceae bacterium | reverse complement strand
CAGCTATACGAGAACTCGGCCCCCGATCCCGCCCCGAGACCATCACCTGCGTCCCAGCTGTAGTGCAGCTTGTCGTTATTCGGATCCGACGCCTGGACGCTAAAAATTAAAGTTTTCCGTGCAGTCGGAGATGCGGGCACCTGAACACTCGAAATATCCGGAGGACTATTAGACGCGGCCGTATCAAGGGGATCACTTTGCGCGATGTACCCTCCATCACCGACTGTCAGGATCTGGCCATTCAGTACTGCGCCACCGCTGCCGCCTAAACCAGAGGAGGAGGACTGACTCCAATTGGCGCCATCAATCGAATAAAGGGCGACTTGCGATGTGGACGCTGTGGATCCCGAACCTACTCGTTCCGTTCCAAGGGCAAAATACAGTCCATTGTGGTAAGTAAGAACTTCCGCCGTTTCATTGAGTGTTCGAGTCGTAGAAAAGGTCTTTCCTCCATCAGTCGAAAATCTCAGCTTCGAGTACCATCCGCTTGCGATGAATCGATCGTTTAAAAATGCAATGGACCGCAGGTCCTGCCATGACGCATCGATACCCGCACCCGATGTACGATCCTGCCACTGCAGACCGTTCTCGGATGTGAACACTTTTGCCCCCCCACTGTACGCGCCCGCTTGAGAGCCATAGAGATGCGCGGTCAGAACAAATGTGCCATTTCCAAACGCAACGCCGGCTGCCTTGTGTGTGGATTGCAACAAAGAAACAGGTTCCCAAAGCACTCCGTCACTTGATGACAAAAGCGCCCCTCCCTCGCCTCCCGCAATGTAAACTCCATTTCCGGAAGTCACACAAGAGAGCGGTCGGCCGGGTTGAGGGTCCAGGTATCGTCGCGTCCAAGACAACCCATTCTCCGAGGTGTAAATCACCCCGTACCAGTTAGGGGGATTCGCATCTTTGCCGACTGCAATAAAGCGTTCGCCGCTCCAATGCACAGATTCGAGCTGTAAGTTCAGGGTGCTTTCCAGAACCCCTCGAGCAGTCCAAAGAATCCCGTCTCTCGATGTTCGAATCACTGCAGAGTCGCCTGAGGAATCAGAGGTTCCCACCGCAACAGCAAGCAATCCGTTGGAAGCTATGGATCGAAGATCTCCGGATGTACCGCTGTCGCGTTCGGTAAAGTTCTGCGACGGGTCTTGCACTATGACTGCTTTTGAGCGAGTCACCGTTCCTCCCTTCATGTCACTCACTGTTACACTCGCCTGATAAGTACCGCCCATCACGAAAGCGTGTGAAACTTGAGCAAAACTCGCCCCCGTTCCCCCAATCAAAGTGCCATCACTGAAGGTCCAAAAATATGACAGCATGTCTCCGTTCGCATCCGTTGCCGGCGCCGTGAACTCCAAACTCGCGCGTGCCCATCCGCTGCTGGGACCGGTAATTTCGGTTAAAACCGGTGATTGATTGCCGGCAAAAGCCCCGAGGTTGATCTGCACGTCGATGTACTCGCTTCCCAGACTCCCTCCACTCGCGATGGTAGTAATGTGAGCTCTCGCTGCGGCATCCGAATAGGTGCGCCCCGCGAACAACGCAGCGTCGGTCTTGTTACCTGAGGTCGAAGGCGTGGAATCGATCAGACAACATTGTTGAAAACCAGCTCTTTGCCACAGCAAATAAGCCCCGTTCATCAAGTGGATATTATCAGTGTAACCTGCCCGATATCCGATCCAGTAGTATTCCGGATCGGCCGAACCAGCGGGGGACTTCGTGATCCGAATCCCGCGGAGCTTTTGTTGCGCATCAGAACTATCGATTCTGTGCAGGCGAAAGGACCATGAGCCATCGCCGTTCAAGGAGGCATCCTGAACCTGCGGATCGTCAAGCCACAGAAGTTTTTTCTTCGCCTGCGGATGAAAATGCCCATGCGGAAGCTCTCCGCCCCCCATCACATCGTAGATATCACCATACTCCTTTTCGGATCCCGCCCCCGCCACCGAGCCGTCTGTGGTGAGCCAGAAGTTGGAATGCCCGAGCCCGTAGACATGACCAAACTCGTGTACGTAAACCTTGGCATCGTTGGATTTTTGCATCCACAAATCTCCATCCCCAAGAGTAGCCAAACCGGCATACTTTACACCCGCGTTGTAGGCTCCAATATCGGTGAAAGTTACTCCGACCACGTCGTAGTCGCCACGCTCGGAGTCGGCAGCTCCAATATTTATCGCGGCATCAGCGGTACCTGCCTTAGATGCTCTGAAACGTGCCTTTGCATCCGAAAGAAGTACGTCATTGCGACTTTTGAAAGAGTCACCACCGTATCCAGCCGCAGTCTTGTCCGCGTAGTAAGCGGCAGTTTGAGGCAGGCGGTAAACGATTGCGCTCGCTGTTCCGGAGATTGTCGTTCTGCCATACGACATGTCCGAAATGGACGTTCGGACCTCTCCGTTGAGGGCCGCCTCTGCGTCCGCCTTTGAAATCGGATCACCGGTTTCGTCTGCAAAATCGACCCTGATCAGAAAAACTTTTTTCGGCGTTTGCGTCCAGTCCGCGGCAGCCGCAGAAGCCTGCATCTCGGCTGCCTGTAGATTGAAACCACCCGCACTCCCGTCAGCCTGGTAGGGAAGTGCAAAAATTGCTCGTGAACCGGAGCGTGGACCGGGCTTTGCGTCCAACCGCGCGACGGCCTTGTCGAACTCCACAAGCTCGCGCTCACTTTCAAACGCGAATAGTTTTCCACCTGCCAGCGCCAGAGTCGGCTCTCCGGAAATCTCTTTGCCAGTAACAAAACTTTTCGAGGAATCAGCTTGGGCTGGCTCAAAATACTTTCGCGCGACCGCCGCATCTGCCGTGGAAAGCTTGTGAAAAACTCCATCCCGCATCACAGCCAATCCATCGAGCGCGATACCCTGCACCGGCAAATCGCTTTTGGAACCGATTTCTCTTCGTGCCCCAATGACGAGAACTTTTAGCTGAGTTCCATCTGTGAGCTTCAGGCCGTTTGGAACCAACTCGCGTCTCCGCAAGACGCCCGGTCCCTCCGGACCCGGGCAAATTGGAAAACACGTATAGTTTCCCAACGCGCTGAAGTTTTTTTCAAGGAGCGGCTTCATTTGCTCCGGTGCCTGCTCATACTCTTCGATGGATAAACTGTGCTCAAGCGCAGCCTCGGGGGCTGAGGCAAACAACTCGCGCATCACGGCGCGTCTGCGGGAGGCAATCGCCAGTCCCTCATCAAAAAAAGAAGGACTGCGTGAGTTGATGCGCCTGTTTTGCCGCAGCCATTCGCGCAGTTCTTTCGTCACAGCGAAAGCCTGTGAGGGTCCCGTGTCCGGTGCCGCCTTTGCAACGCGGTGAGTTACTCCTTTAATCGAAGGGTCTGCCTCGCGCGCCTGATCCAATCGCGAGCCCGGTGCCGAATTTGAATCCCCTTTTTTGGTTTGCTTTACGGATTCGAAATCGAGGCCAACCAGCAGCGCAATGAACAAAAAAACCACTCCGGCGATCAGACGGTAAAACGAGCGATGCAAGGGTGGTTTCATAACTCGGAAGACTCGGTTTGTTTCAGGGCCATCCCATCAGAAAAGGGGCACCTTCAAGATCCACGAAGCCCTTAAATTTTAGATGAAGCTTCCCATCTGGGGAAGCACTACTTTGAGGTGAAGATCCTGCTGCTTTTCAGGCTCTCCCACCCCCTCGATCCACAAAAACGGGCAACCGCCCGATGATGTGGACAGACGCGACAATCAAGGTTACCAGTCTACCCACAGATTTCCCCTCCCTGCCCACCATCCGACACGTCGGCTGGGCGGCGGCCTAAACAGTCCCCATCGCTCTATTACAATTTCGGCAACAAAAAACCCACCATGCCCGACACCAAAGACATCCGCGAAAAATACCACCTCTCACCGCTCGCACCAAACGTGCAGCGCCTGGGTCAGTTGCTGCACGGCGGCTTCGACCAAAATGCCACCGAGATTGCCGCGATCATCAAGTCAGACCCTTCGCTCTCAAAGAGGGTGATTCACATTGCATCGAATGGTAAGAAGCGCGACGTCCCGCTGGAGATCGAAGCGGCGGTCATTCGGCTCGGCGTCAGCTCCGTCACACTTGTCTTGATGAGTGAACTCATCATCAACGCGGTGACCAGAACTTACGATACGATGCTGAGCGCCAAAATGGCACCCCTTGAATTCGAAGTGGCCTTGGATGGCCAAATGGTTGGCGCGATTACCATTGCAGGAAAAGTACAAGGAAAAGTCTTCCTGCGCATCCCCGACAATGCGGCAGTCTGGCTTGTGGAGCGCTTTCTCGGACCGGATGCAGTGCCTGATCCAGTCGAGATCTTCGGCGATGTCGTTGGGGAACTGCTCAACATGGTCGGAGGCAACTTTAAGTCGAACCTTGTCGATGCGGGGCTCAGCTGCACCCTCAGCGTGCCTGCCGTCGGAAAAGAGGGTAAGTTCGACCCGCACGCCGACGACGACTCTCAATATACTTCCATGGGATTTTCCGTCGACGGAATGCCCGTGTTCGTCGATCTTTTGATGAAACGAATCACAGAAACAATTTAGCATGAGCACCAAAATACTGACAGTAGACGATAGCAAGATGGTCCGGATGATTGTGGCCAACACATTCAAACCCTATGATTGCGAGGTTTTAGGGGCCGCTGATGGGGGGGAGGGAGTGGAGGTGGCAATCAAAGAGCAGCCCCATCTGATTTTTTTAGACATCACCATGCCTGTGCTCGACGGCCTCCAAACCCTGCAAAAGATCCGCGCCACTCCCGAAATCGCCGGGATTCCAGTGGTTATGCTAACAGCCGAGTCCGACGGGCAGCGCCTGTCGGCGGCGGATGCTTTGAATGTCAGCGGGTATATTCCAAAACCGTTTAAGCCAGAGCAGCTTATCGAGTTAACCGCAAAGATCGTACCGCTGAACCCAAGGGCTTGAGACCTTGGACAACGCTCACCCATACGCTTAAAGCATTCAGGATGAATGCCACGGTCGGCTGACCAAGCTTTCAAGAACGAGCGTTCCAGCGATCGCGCTCGGGACCGCAGAGGATGAGAGGGAAAAGGCGGATCCCTTCCCCTCATTTACGCATTCGCCACGCAGGCGAATCTGTCGTTAGTATGCCCCAGATGACTCCTCCCCCCATGACCGTACCCTTACTAACCCTCGCGATCGCACTTTCAATTGCTAGTGTAACCACCTCGAAGGCGGCTGAAACGTCACGCAACGCCGACAAATGGTCGCTACCGACTGATGAAACAGCCCTGCCAGGGGAAGGCGCCCTGCGACGCTATGACGGATATGTTAAGAAATGGCAGGAATCCCGAAGCGCC
>JBILUQ010000051.1:0-18748 GCA_044370935.1 Chthoniobacteraceae bacterium | reverse complement strand
TGGCAAAACTCGACGCGCTACATCTCAAGGAGAAAACCATCGTCATTTTCTGCTCCGATAATGGCGGGCTTCACGTCACTGAAACCCCGAATACCCCGGCGACCCACAACTCTCCTTACCGCGCTGGAAAAGGCTTTCTGTACGAGGGAGGCATCCGCAGTCCGCTGATCGTGCGCTGGCCGCAAAAGATCACACCCGGCACGATCAGCACACCGGTGATGCATGGCGACATCGCTCCAACGCTCATCGAATACGCGGGCGCCACTCCGATACTGCCCTCAGATTACACAAGCATCACCCCACTGTTGACAGGAGCGGGATCAATCGCCACGCGCCCCCTCTACTGGCATATGCCTAACTACACCAACCAAGGAGGACGCCCTTCTGGCGCTGTTCGTGAAGAGGACTGGAAACTCATCGAACAGTTTGAGGATGGCGGGCTTGAACTCTACAACCTCAAGGACGACCCTTCTGAAAAAAACAACATCGCTGCATCCGAACCAAACAGAGTCGCAGCCATGCGCGGCAAACTCGAGGAGTGGCGCCGCGGCGTTGGTGCGAGTATGCCCCGACCAAACCCTTGCTTCCAACCGATGCTTTGGGAAGCCTGCTACCAACAAAAGGATGTCTCAGTTTTGGAACCCCTGGCCACCGCATCTGACACCGCGCAAACGATGCTGGATTGGAGGAGCGCAATGGATCAAATCCGCAACATCCCAAACGCACCTTCTCCCAACGCAGGCCTGATTCAGCTCGAACCAAAAGACGCCTTCCTGCACGCCAACAAACTCCGCTACGAGCCACAGGCCAACAAAGACACGCTTGGCTACTGGGTTGATCCATCCGACTGGGCGGAGTGGGAGTGCGAGGTGATTCACCCCGGCCGCTATGCCATCGAAATACTGCAGGGCTGCGCAAAAGGAGGCTCACTCGTCGAGGTGCAGGTGGGCAGGACTAGCACCCAGTTCACCGTTGAGGACACAGGTCACTTCCAGCGATTCATCCCGAGACGCATCGGGATCATCGACCTACAAGCCGGCAAAACAACCGTTGCGGTGAGGCCCATGGAAAAACGCGGCGGAGCAGTCATGGATCTGCGCAGGCTGAGCCTCGTCAGAGTCCCGTAAAATCGCCTTCAGACTGCGCCGCATTTCAACAGGCACACGTCACAAAAAGGTCGGCTATCACGCCGATGGCGAAGTGGCTACCGGATCCCGCTCAAGCCATCCATAAAGGACCGGTAAAAGTACGAGGGTCAAAAAGGTTGAGCTCAGGATTCCCCCAATCACCACCGTTGCAAGGGGACGCTGCACCTCAGCACCGGCACCGGTCGCGAGCGCCATCGGAATGAATCCGAGCGCCGCAACTAAGGCGGTCATCAGCACAGGACGCAACCGAGACAGCGCGCCCTCCAAGACAGCATCCTTGAGAGAGCGGCCCTCCTCGCGGAGCTGATTGAAATGCGAGATCATCACAAGACCGTTGAGTACCGCAACTCCACTGAGCGCGATGAATCCCACCGCAGCGGTGATACTGAAAGGCATTCCTCGCAGCAACAACGCAACCACTCCACCCGTGAGCGCAAGGGGAATTCCTGTGGCGATCACGAAGGTCTGACGCAGACTTCGGAATGCCGCGAAGATGAGTACCAAAATCAACAGCAGCGCGCTGGGCACAACGACAGCAAGCCGCTCGCGCGCCTCTCTCAGATTCTTAAAGGTGCCGCCAAACTCAAAACTGTAGCCCTGCGGAAACTTCACTTCCGAGCGAATCCTGGCGATTGCTTCCTCAACAAAACCCTCCATATCGCGCCCCTCTACTCCCACCATGATCCCGATCCTCCTCTGGCCGGACTCGTGTTTGATCGGCTCGACTGTTTTGACAGTGCGCAGATCCACCAACTGACCAAGCGGTAGCAAGCCCATATCCCCAACCCTCACTGGCAAAGAGCGGATCACATCAAAATCCGCGCGCTGATCGTCCGGCAAGCGAACCACGATACTCCGGCGGCGGTTTCCCTCGAGCATGACGCCAACCGGTTCACCTCCCAGTGCTGCAGCCACGGTATGATTGACCTCTTCATTGGCGATATTACGACGCATCAGCTCCTGCCTTTTGACCTCAAGCAGCAATGTCGAAGTGCGCCCGTCGACCTCGAAATCTGCATCCCCGCCCCTAACAGAGTTGATGATATCACGAACCTGCGCGCCAATCCGCTCGAGTTCATCGAAATCCTGCCCGTAAATCTTCACCGAGAGCTCGCTTTTACTACCCTCGAGCATCTCGTTGAAGCGCGCTTCAATCGGCTGTGCAAACTCCACGTTGCTCGTGGGCTCGAGCTCCTTGATGAGATCCTCGATGGCACCGCACAATTCCGCTTTGGAGGTGGCGCGCCCCTCCGTTTTCGACCATTGCGAAACAGGCTTGTACATCACATACAAATCAATTTCTCCGGGAGGCATCGGGTCAGTCGCCACCTCGCTTGTGCCGATGCGACAGAATACTCGCGTGATCTCCGGAAACTTTTCACGCAAGGCGGCCTCGAGCCTGAGCTGTCTGCTCACTGACTCCTCCAAGCTCGTACCAACTTCACGGTAAACCATCGCAGTAATCGCGCCTTCGTCCAGTTTTGGAACAAACTCCGCCCCCAGACGCTGAAAGACAAAAACAGACCCCACAAATATCGCCACCGCACAGAATGCTACGACCCATCGCAAACGCATCGCCCCCCTGAGCACAGGAAGGTAAACCGCCTTCGAAGTGCGAATCAGAAAATTGTCCTCCTCCTCGATGTGGCCCACAAGCGCGTAAGACGAGAGCACAGGCATCAGCGTTAGCGATAAAAGCAACGCCCCAGCGAGCGCAAGCATCACCGTTAGCGCCATCGGGCGGAACATTTTCCCCTCAATTCCTGTCAGCGCAAGGATCGGCACATAAACGAGGGTGATGATCAGCACCCCGAAAAACATCGGATTTGCAACCTGCTTGCTCGCGGTGAGCACCGTTCGAGATCGCTCTTCAGCGCTAAGCCTTCGTCCAAGCTTCGATTGTTGGTGCGCCAACTGGCAGACGATATTCTCCACCATCACCACAGCGCCATCGATGATCAGGCCGAAATCTACTGCGCCGAGGCTCATCAAATTTCCCGATATCTCGTAGTGAAACATTCCCGTAATCGCAAAAAGAAACGACAGCGGAATCGCCAGTGAAACAATCAGCGCCGCCCGCCAATTCCCGAGCAACGAGATGAGCACGATAACAACCAACAGCGCGCCCTCGGCAAGATTCTGCTTTACCGTGCCGATCGTTCGATTCACCAACTCCCTCCTGTCGTAAACAACTGTGATCTCCATGCCTTCAGGAAGTTTTTTACGCACTGCGTCCACCTGCGGAATCACCCTCTCGCAGACCACCCTAGCGTTTTGACCGGACAACATCATCACTGTCCCAAGCACGATTTCCTCGCCGTCCATGGTGGACGCCCCGGTCCGATACTTAGCACCGATGTTTACATTCGCCACGTCCCGCACTCGGATCGGAGCCACTGCTGCACCGAACTTTACAGGCAGCTCAGAGATTTCATCCATGGATTGCACTCGGCCTGTCGCGCGAATCGTCAGTTGCTGTCCGTCTTTTCCTACAATCCCGCCACCTGCGTTCTCAACGTTTTGACGGATCACATTCGCAAGTTCCGCGACGGTGAGTCCCGCTGCGGTTAAATCAGCAATCCTCGGCTCCACCATCAACTGCCGCAGGTAACCGCCATTGGTGTTGATTTCGGCGACGCCCTGCACCGAACGCAGCAAAGGCTTCGCGATATACTCCTGCGCATCGTAAAGGGCCATCTGCGACTCGGCCAAGTTGCGGGGCCGCCCTTGGGCACCCGCGCGCCAGTGGATGCCGTAATAAAAAATCTCCCCCAACCCAGTGCTGATCGGCGCCATTCGGGGACTGCACCCCGGCGGCAGTTCATTGAGGATCCCGGTAAGTCGCTCGCCCACGAGTTGACGCGCCCGATAAATATCGGTGCCGTCCTCGAAACTCATCGTAACTTGCGAGAGCCCGAATTTTGTCAGCGACCGGATTTCCTTCACGCCGGGCAACCCCTGCATTTCGATCTCGATCAGGTAGGTCACCGACTTCTCAGATTCCTCGGGGGCGAGTGCAGGGACCTCCGTGTTGATCTGAACCTGAATTCCAGTCAAATCCGGAACGGCGTCGATCGGAAGCTTCAGCAAGGAGAAGAGTCCCAAAACGAGCATGCCGATGGCGCAAAATAAGACCACAGCTCGTTGACGCATCGAGAATTCGAGAATGTTGTTAATCATTTTTGGAGTGCTGGCTGACTCTTTTGCCGTGCAGGCTCGATGCGTGCTCATCCATCGATGGCCGCGCTGGCGCGATTTGCTAGCTTCGGATCAACGGACTGAAAGTTTCCCCGCCCGATCCGCGGGATCGCTTGGAATCACTGGAAGCGTCTCGCGGTACAAAAGAGCCGTACCCTCCATTGAAATGCCCGCAAGAATCTCAACCTGCTGCCGCGCCTCCATCGCCTCCAACTGTGTGGCTAGAACGGCATCAACCGCATCAAGATATTGAATCTGGAGCTCCACATAGGTACTGATCGGCACAGCCCCCAGCCGGTAGTGCTGATCCGCGAGCTTCGCAGCCTCGGCTATTTTGGCAACGCCTCCCTCGGGCCACCTCTCCATTGCCTTCAACTGCAGTTCGTATGCGTTGGCGGCCGAGGCCACCTTGCGCTCCATGTCCCGAATCGCAACTTTTAGCGAAACCTCCGCCTGCTCCAGTCGAGCTTGGTTCGCCGCAATATTACCTTGGTTCCTGTTGATGATTGGCAGTGGGATACTCAAGCCGATTCCGTATTCTCGCTGACGGTCCGCGGTCCGTTCCCCCGCAGCATAAGGCATCAGTGTAATCGCGGGCCATTTCTCGTTTTCGCTCAACCGGACTCTAAACCCTTGCTGTTCCAATTCAGCGGCTCTCGCACGTATCTCAAAGTTATTGATCCGCGCGCTAGAGAGCAGTTTCTCAAGCGCTGCCGCAGGCTGTAGCACCATCGGAGTGCGTTGAACCGAAACGGTGGCTACCACAGGCAGTCCGCGCAGTTGATTAAGCTCGATTCCTGCATTGAAGAGCTCGCGACTCGCTTCTGCCGCTCGCCTATTCACAGTCAAGCCGCTCGCTTCGATGATGCGTGTGGCTAGCATAGGAGCCACTCCTGCTGGGTCGCGTTGAACAAGCACAGAAAGGACATCCTGAAAACGGTCCGCCACAGTTCGCGCCGCCTCAGCACGCTCCTGCGCAGCAAGGCGCTTGAACGCTAGTAGCCGGACACGCATCGAAAGCGCGGCGCGAAACTGCTCCAATCCGAGTTCCGAAAGTTGAATCTGCTGATTGGCAATTGCCTTCCGGAGCGAAAGACGTCCCGGGAACTCGAATGTCTGGCTCATGGTCACCTGCCACGCCAAGCCGTCGCCAGTGGGCTGACCGGAGAGACTGTGCACATTTTTGGCGCCGGTCTTTGTCGAGATTTCCGGATTTTGCCAAGCGCCCGCGGCGCGGCGCTCCCCTTTGGCGACCGCAATCTCGGCCTCGTAAAATTTTAACTCAGGATTACCAGACAGCGCTTCTTTCACAAACGCCTCAATTGGCGCAGGGACAGATTCAGCCGCAAAAAACGGCAGAACCATCGAATGCGCAGTAATCAGAATCAGAGCTCGGGATAGAATTTTCATAAAATAGAGTAAAAGGCTGAAACATCGGGCACGGATGCTCGCGATCCGAAGGCGAGCGGAACGCTCAGTCCGAAAGGAAAGGCGTCAAAGGTACGGGCCACTAGCTAAGAGCGTGCAGCTACGCGTCTCGACGCGCGTGAAGCACAAGGCCCGCTGTTCTCAGGAACTCAGATACGCAGCTGCAGGCCGCGTGAAACCGCAGCAGACCTGAGCGGCGGTATCCGTGAATGCGGGAGGTTTGGTACACCCTCCCAATTCTTGTCGAAGACAATATCGTTGAGATTGAGGGAAGCCTCTTCGCACGCAGGAGCCGAAGCTTCAACCGCTGCACGAAGCGCACCCGCCTTGCAATCCCCCGCATTCGAAAACCCCATCACATGATCATTCGACTCCCCAGCGGTGGCTGCCACCACTGTGAAGACTTGCATTAAAAGCGAATGTCTTTCGAGTGCCTCTGCCTCCTTGTTTTGGTGATGAAAAACAACCGTCGTGCTAGCGCGGTTTCCCATGACCAAAACCTCATGCGTGGTGTCAAACGCTCCTAAGAAAGCGACCACTGCAGGAAGCATCCCTGAAGTGCCGATCGCCCACACCAAACAACATAGCAGGGCCGCAGAACGAACCCACACCGGACTCCGAGGAGTGCGGGCGGCTGAATCACGTCTGTCGGTCCGATTCATGTTCTGCTCAATGTCATCCGTAAAACTAACGTCAAAACGCAACCGCAAATCCAGCCAACACCGACAATTTAGGGGTGATGTCAGTGAGCCCCGCACTGATGTTGGTGAACACCGCGAGCCGCTTGGCCGGGATCCACTGCAATCCGCCCCCAACCGCAGAGGAACTCGCACCCTGACCCGTGTTTGTGAATCCGTTCACGAAAACAGCCACATCATCGACAATCTCGCGCTGGAAGGCCCAGGAAAGGGCCAACTGGTATTGTCTCTTGCCCGTATCGCTGTCCTGCGTATTGACCCCAATGTTGTATTCAAAGGCGATATCCTGCGGCAGAGTTTGATCGAAGTTTAGACTCAGAGAGGGTTGCACTCCTCCGCGGAAAGCCGACTTCGCCCAGTTTGTCTGCAAGGCCACTTCGATCCCGAATGCCGGCGTCCAAGCTTCTTTGTTCTCGTCGAAGAGGTGGAATTTCACATCGGCAATCTGAGGCCCCATTCCAGAGGTCCCCTCGGCACCACGGGTCCAAGTGTACCCTTGTGAAAGCCACCTCAACTCAATGTCATCAGTCAAACCGTAGCGCAAAAGATAACCCGCGCTGTACTGGGAAGGAGTACCCCCTCGGGTGCGACTCCCATAATCTACTGGGGCCAACTCGGCATACGCTCGCCCTTTCGGAAGCGTGAAAGCGCTGTTGGGAAAATTCGCAAGGTCCGGACCGGGATCCTTGATAGAGGCCTCGGAAGCTTGAACAGACGAAAGGACACCGGCCATCAATCCCGCGCACAACAGCGAAGCGATCCGACCTGAGAATTCTGAAGGTTTATGCATAACCATTAATCAATACTGCTAAAATTTAGCCCCCCCGAATAATACTTAAAAAACTCAACGAATACGATGCACGCGCCATAGGTATTCATCATTGGGATTAACACTCTGACGCGTAGGCGGAATCTTTTTAATCCCCGCCCATCTCGCACGCCACAGCGGTGTCCTAGTGATTTGGCATTCGCTTAGCAAATGTTTTTACCAAGCTTAGTGACGTTCTGGCATCTGCAGTATAAGCCCGCCTGCCCGTTTAGCCACAAATCTAGCCCGCGTATGCCCTCGCACGCTGGCTGGATTCGCCGAGTCCCTCAATCCCGAGCTCAACCACGTCACCGGCTTTGAGGAAAACTGGAGGCTTGAGCCCCAACCCGACCCCGGGAGGCGTCCCTGTGCTGATCACATCGCCGGGCAGCAGTGTCATGAACTGGCTGATATAACTCACCAACTGCGCAGGTCTGAACACCATCTGAGCGGTTGAACTGTTCTGCAACATCTTGCCGTTCACCTTTAGCCACATCGGAAGGGCATTGGGGTCCGCAATTTCGTCAGGGGTCGCCAAAAACGGCCCGAGCGGCGCGAACGTATCGGCGCTCTTTCCCTTCACCCACTGGCCTCCGCGCTCAATCTGCCACTCACGCTCGCTATAGTCGTTGTGCAGCGCGTATCCCGCAATGTGCTTGGGCGCGTCCGCCTCACTCACGTAACTTGCCCGCTTACCAATCACGAAAGCCAACTCCACTTCCCAGTCTGTTTTTTTCGACTCCCGGGGAATGATCAGATCGTCGTTCGGACCGCAGAGCGAGGTGGTCGACTTGAAGAACAGGATAGGCTCCTTTGGAATATCAGCGCCAGTCTCACGGGCGTGGTCCGCATAATTCAGCCCGATACACACGATCTTACTAGGCCGCGCCACGCATGACCCCAGTCTTTCCGAAGGCGGCACGGTGGGCGCGTCCTTCGCATTTACTGAAGCCCATGCGGCAACCTTCTCCAGCCCGTCCCCCGCAAAAAACTGTTCGTCATAATCCCGTACGGCCGCGGAAACGTCCACACGCCGTCCATCCTCCAAAATAAGACCGGGTTTCTCCTGACCGAACTGACCAAATCTAATGAGTTTCATAAGTAAATTTACTAGAATAAAGAAAACCCCAGTAACCATCCCTAAGTCAAACACCGGCTCAAATTTAACCGCCTGCTTCACAAGATTCCGAGCCCTCGCTCTCCAGATGGATTATAGGGACCTTACGACCATCCTTCGATCACGACCTGCCCAATTCCCGGCGATCCGACACCACAGCACGCAGGGGGGGGGCAATATCGACTCCAGCCAAAATGCCGGCCAGCGTGCTAGCGACGGCGACATGCAGTTCTTCCCTATAAGCCGGAACATCTACTCTCTGTTCAGCAGGAAACAGCCTTGGAAACGCGAAAAGTCGCAAATCACACAAGGCTTGTCGTGCTTTAATCGTCTCGCGTGATGATACCCTTTCGAGGAACCCAACATTGCCACCGAACAGGCATTTCGCGAACTAGATTACTTTTTCGACGCGACAAGCACCCCCAATATCAAACCGATGCAAAGCCACTCCCGCCGGAAATTCATCCAAACAGCCGCTCTCGGGGCGGCAACTGCCGCGTCAGCTCCGCTCACAGCGGCGGATTCTAAGCAAACGGCCAAGACTTCACGCACCATAGAAACCGATGTTCTGGTCTGTGGCGCTGGATGCGCGGGAACCGCCGCGGCTCTGGCCGCGTCGAGGGCAGGCGCCAGAACACTTCTGGTTGAAAAAGCGCCCTTTGCCGGCGGTATCATCACAAGCGTCGGACTTCCGTACTTCGACGGGATTGCACACATCTCCACTAAACGGGTTGTCGTGCGCGGTATCGCTCTAGAATTGCTCGCCAAATCTGGAGTCTGCTCCCCTGATGCAGTGACGCTCCCCAAACACAATCCTACAATCCCAAACACCTTTGAGTTCAAACTCCTCCTAGACAGGCTAATTCTCGAGCAAAAGCCTCGCCTCGAGGTTCTGTTCAATAGCTTCGCTTGCGATGCAACCACTCGCGACGGCTGCGTAGAAACTGTCACGATCGCAAACAAAGACGGATTGGTGAGGGTGAAGCCGAGAATCGTCATCGACTGCTCCGGCGACGCCGACGTCGCGGCTTGGGCTGGCGCGCCTTTCGAGCAGAACACCGAGGTGCAACCGCTCACCCTTCATTTCCGCATCAACAATGTAACGCACGAACCCTCCCTCACCCTGGCCTGCCGGTCCGCCCTTCAGGCTGCACAAGAACGCGGAGAGCTTCCCTTCTACTACGGTCCCGGGGTCATGTTTCTTTTCGGCAAAAACGAGGTGTATGTACACGGCGTCAGAGTGCCAGCGGATCCAACCAACGCAGCCGACCTATCTCGCGCTGAGATGCAGGGACGGGCCGATGCTCACGCTATGTTTCGCGCTTGGAAGAAAGACGTCCCGGCATTCAAAGATGCGTACTTTATGGAAGCCTACCCGTGGATCGGAGTGCGTGAATCACGCCGGATCATCGGCCAGCATATCCTGACCGAGGAGGACCTCATGACATCACGCCGCTTTGACGACGCAATCGCCACAGGCTGCTGGTACCTCGACCTGCACCCGAACAAAACGGTCTCCGGAAGCGCCAACGATTTCGACCCGAAAAAGATGCAGCCTGAGCCCTACGATATTCCGTACCGATCACTAGTGCCGCAGAAGCTCAGCAACATTTTGGTCGCCGGCCGTTGTCACAGCGCAACACGCGGCGCACATGCATCCACGCGCGTCACAGCAACAGCCATGGCCATGGGCGAGGCCGCGGGAATGGCGGCGGCTATCAGCATCAAAACCAAAATACCCGTTGCTTCCTTGAGTGGAACCATCGTCAGAGAGCAGCTGCATGCCGAAGGATCGGGCCCTTTCACCGAAGCGTAACAGCAACCATGATCAGCTGCCGGAGCGCTCGAAAAAGCCGACTCTTGCGTTCGGGGGCAGATCTACATCGCACTTTCCGGGACACTCGAACATCCAGGAGGAAGACATGCGATGGCTGCTTCTCTGATTCGGATCACATGATCGCCCGAAGAATTTTCATAAAAACCTCGAGAAATGTTGATCCGGAATCACTCTCAACTCGTACAGGCAGCTTCGGCCACTCAGGAGCGGCAAACGGTTCATTGATTGCAATCCCGGAGCGCACCTCCCAAATGTGTTCCTTCCCCTCGATTTTGAGCAAACGCCCTTCACGCGATAGATTCACCCGCCATTCATCCGCTTCCGGACCAGCCGCGGTCGGCCAGATGCACCTTAGCGTACGCCCGGAGCTGTTTTCCGTAATTGGGCCAAAACACATTCCAGATTTTTTAAAGTACCGAAGCATCTCAGCTTGTTTCTCAACCCCGGCAAACCACGGGACGTCCAAAAAGGGACAGGGTATAGGAACACCAAAGCCAACCGAACGGGACCGGAAATCAAAACTGTTTCCTCCTTCATCGAGCTTCAAACCCAGAACTGGCACAGGAATGAATCCAGGTTCCTCCATGCGACGAATCCATTTCCATCCTTCGAGATAACTTCGCATTTCCTTCGGTCCGGAACGAAACGCCGCCAAAACCTTCTTGTGGGCATCGCACATGACCACGGAAAACTCCTGCCGGGGACTGGAGTAATCTATAAAAACGACGCTCTCAATTTTATCTTTGGAGGGCTTACACCGCACCATCACGTGAAAAGAATCGGTATGGTATGCGGCGCACTCGATCAACTCGCCAAAGGCCTTCGCGTAATCACCCACCAACTCACCTCGGGAAAGCCATTCGAGAACGTTGGCAGCAAGCTTCAAGTATTCGCCCTCTGGAAACCGCGCCTTAAGCTCATTCAATGTTCTTTGAGCTAGGAGAAAATCACTAATTTGTGCGGCAGACCAAGCGCTGAGCCACAATTCTTTCTCACCAAAGTCATCTAGCTTCACGGCCGCGTACTCCTCCAATGCCTTCTGGGGATTCCTCTGGTTCAAAAAAGTCTCTGCGCGGAGAAAACGAATTCTCGTGGACCTCAACTCCTCAATATTCAACCTCACAAGAAGCAAGTCCCGCAAAGCCGACGCAATCACATCCTGCTCCAATGCGTATTTATGTAAAACCATAACACGCTCAACGGATGGTATTTCAGCATTTGTTGCTTCATTCACAAAAGCAAACACCGAGTCATCTGACTTTAAACGAGCCCGAACATTTTCCTGCAAAAGATCCCGCAATTCCGTCGAATCTGCCAACTCAAGCACCAAGATGCTTTCAAGAGCAAAACCACGGTCCTCCACAAGGTCCCAACCGCATTGCTTTATCAATCGACCTAAATCCTCAGCATACTTTCGAGGAAAGTCTTGCCGCGGCTTTTTCGCGTAATGCCTGATAATCCGCTCGAGAGCAGCCCGAGCAGTTTTTGCATCACTCAACGAACGTTGATAATAACCACCGTGAAGTGAGCGGTGATAATCGAGGATCAAGCTCGCTTCAAGATCACCCCGAAGTTGGAGAAGCTCCGGGTCGTCCTTTGCGAGCACCAGTGCATCGAAGGCCACCCTTGGCGCGTAGATGGATTCAGGCGAGTTACTCAAAAATGCAGCAGCAGCCTTCACGTAACGCGGCAACTCGTCCTCTCCGTAAGTCTCGGGCATTGGAAATTCAGCTGCGCCAGAGTCACAGCGCGTAAGCAAAAAAAGCAGGACAAGCAGCCCTTTCACTGCGCTACCTGCGAGTGTCCTTTTCAAACGTCTCTGCGAAAGCCTCAAGATATTCCTCATACAAAACAGCATAGAGCCATCAGCTTAAATTGTTCAACCTACGCTACACTTCAAATAGCTGATCAGCTGATGCTAACGAACTGTCCGCGAATGCGCGCCGCCGAACCGCCAATAAAGCGCTGGCAGTAAAAAAAGATTCAGGACCGTGCTGGTCACCAGTCCTCCAACGATTACAAGCGCGAGCGGACGCTCGATCTCATTTCCCGGCACGTCCCCTTTTAGAATCAGCGGCACCAAGGCAAGCGCGGCCGTGCCTGCGGTCATCAAAATCGGCACAAGCCGCTCTTCACTGCCACGCAACAAAGCTCCAAAGTCAAAATCCACACCTTCGCTCCTGTGCAGGTGCTCATAGTGGCTCATCAGAAGGATTCCATTGCGTGCCGCGATCCCAAGGACTGTCACAAAACCCACAAGCGAGCCCAGCGAAAGCATCCCCGCCCCGAAACACCAGACTGAAAAGACACCGCCGACCAGCGCGAATGGGAGCGTGAAACCGACGAGCAAGCTCAACCTGACACTCTTAAAATCTGAGAGCAGGATTAGGAAGACCCCGAACAGGGAACCGCACGCCAACCAACCAAGCCGGCGCTGCGCAGCCTGACGTTCCGCCCATTCTCCCAGCACCTCCGCGTGATGGCCCGACTTGAATGAGATCCCAGCAACGCGCCGCTCAATTTCCTTCACCGCTTCGCCCAGCGCTCGTCCGGTGACATTACAAGTCACATCGATCCTGCGCGAAGCCCCCTCGCGCTTTATCGCATTCGGTGTCGGCACGATCGCCAACTCGGCCACATCGGAAAGTCGTGCGTGCCCCCCGTTTGGTGTCTCGAGCAAAAGATCACAGAGTGCACTGTAGGAATCACGCACTCCGGGCTGGCTCCATACCACCACATCATGCACGCGCTGCTCTCGGTACACCTCGCCCACTTTTTTTCCGCCTACCATCGCCGCCACAGCCTGACGCACCCTTCTCACAGTCAATCCATGAACAGCGGCGCGATCAGGGCGCACCTTCACGGTGATCTGTGGCACCAATGACAGCGACTCCACCTTCAGAGCACTCACGCCGGACACCTCCCTGATCGCAGCACTCACCTCTGCGGAATGATCCCTCAGTGCGTCCAAGTCAGGCCCAAAAATCCGCACCACGACGCTCGCGCTCGCACCCGTAAGCACCTCCTTGATGCGCTCTCTGAGGAACGTCAGCAAATCACGAGTCAATCCAGGGTACCCATCCACGACAGTCTGGATCTTGCGTATCGTTGGCTCATAATCGGCCTTGGGATCAACGCTGATCCACAGTTCCGTAAAATCCGGCCCCACTACCTCATCGGCCACTTCGGCGCGGCCAATGTGCGCGCCCTGATTACGCACTCCGGAGACTTTCATTAAATCAGTCGCGGCGGCGAGCGTGATACGCTTGCTGGCCTCGACGCTCGTATTTGGCTTTTCGAGCCAGTGCATTAGAAAATCGCGCTCCTTGAAGTTTGGAAGAAATTCCTCTTTGAGCTGGGTCCGCCACACGAGCGCCGTGCAAGCCAACGCAGACGCAACGAGAAAGACTGCCAGCCATGGGCGTCGCGCGAAAAATGGGAGCACTCGCATGTAGGCAGCCTTGAAGCTTCGCGCAATTATTGGATCCCTCGCGGACACATGCGCCGGGTCGAGCAGTATCAAGCTTAGAGCTGGAGTGACTGTGAGAGCAACTACGAGAGACGCACCGATCGCAATGATATAACTCAAGGCTAGCGGCTTAAAAAAAGCTCCCGCCAGCCCTGGCAGATAGAAGACTGGCACGAAAACCAACACGATAATCAAGCTGGCGTACACAACCGCGCTCCGCACTTCAAGAGACGCCTCCAACACCACATTAAACCTCGGCTTGTCAGGGTTCTGACGGAGCCGCCGGAGAATGTTTTCCACGTCGATGATCGCGTCATCGACTACCTCCCCGAGTGCAATGACCAAGCCCGCAAGCACCATGGTGTTGATGGTCTCACCACGCCAAGACAAAGCCAAAAGAGCAGCCCCGAGCGAAAGAGGAATTGCGGTCACACTGATCAAAGTGGTTCGCCAATTTCCAAGAAAGATCGCCAACACTGCGCACACGAGGGCACAGCCCAGCCACATTGCCTCAGCGAGATTATCAATTGAGAGCTGTATAAACGTTGCCGGTCTAAAGATCGTGCTGTCGATCTCGATGCCAGGCACCGCGGGCCGCAGCTCCTCGAGCGCCTTCTCCACTCCCTTGGTCACATCAAGCGTATTGCCCCACGGCTGCTTTTCGACAATCAAAAGGAGCCCGTCACCGTCATTGATGACAGCGTCTCCAATGGGCGCCGGATTTCCCTCCTTCACCTCTGCGATGTCACCAAGCCGAATCGGCGCGCCCTCTCGAAACTCCACGACCGTTCTCGCCAGATCAGCTGCAGTGTTGATGAGAGATAGCTGCGCAACACTTAGGCGCTGGTTCGGCGTGTCGATAAAGCCTCCGGCACTGATCACCGTTGCATCACCCGCCGCTCTAACTACAGCATCCAGAGTGATCCCCGCAGCCCTTAGCCTCTGCGGGTCCACGAGCACCTGATACTGTTTGTCTCGCTGCCCCCAGATCGCCACGTTGGCGACACCTTTGACCGCCATCAAGCGCGGCCGCATGGTCCATCTGGCCAGCTCGCTGATTTCCGTCTGGGAGAGACTTTTTGAAGTCAGCCCGACCTTCAAAACTCGGCTTAGCGAAGAGTACGGTGCCATCAGCACCGGGGGCTTTACCACCGCCGGCAGTCGGTTCTGCGCAAGATTAAGTCGCTCCTGAACAAGCTGCCTGGCTTTCAAAATGTCTGTCCCCGTCTCAAAAATCATCACTACCGAGGACAAACCTAGTACCGACTTAGATCTGAGCGTCTGCAAAAACGGCAGACCGTTGAGTGAGTTTTCCAACGGCACGGTGACTAACAGATCGACCTCTTCGGTTGACAGTCCGGGGACCTCCGTCTGCACCTCAACTAGGGGCGGAGCAAACTCGGGGAATACATCAAGCGGCGCGTGACGCGCGGAATTGATCCCTATCACAAGGATCGCAAACGCCAACGAAACCACAAGCACGCGCATGTTCAGCGCCCAGGAAACAATGGAGTTCAGCATGCGCGCGTTGGGTTATTTACCGGTCATGAACTCGGTGCCGAAGAGCTCCGTACTGCCATCAGTTACGACCAGAGTGCCCTCTGGAAAATCCCCTTCGAGAATCGCGTCCCCACCCGCAACCCGCAGAACCTGAATCCTACGACGCGTGAAGGTGTGCTCCTTCGTCTGGACGTAGACCCACTGTCCACCGTGAATATCATGCAGAACCGCCTTAAAGGGGATCGTCACACAATGGAGCTTTCCTTCGAGTGTGGGAATCTCAACAGCGACACGTTGGCCTGCCCTAAGTGGCGTTTTGACCGGCAACTCATAGTACAAGTCGATCGTATGCATGAACCCGTTGGCAGTTGGAGGCCCGGCCACTGGCTTGGCGGACTGAGATAACGCAGACCCGAATGGCTGAATACTGACCTCTGCTTTGGGATCAAGCAGCGCGGCCTCGCCGCTGTAGATAGCCACACGCACCCATGCCCGTCGTGGCCCACCCTGTCCCACAGCGGTGCCGAGCAACTCCCGCTGCATGCGCGCAGTTGTTTTTGCAGACTCGGCAAGCGCAAGCGCCGTCTTCGCTTCATCCACGCCTCGAACACTGCCGGCCTCGGCGCTTAACATTTTTTGCGCGCGCTCCAATGCAATGGCCGCCGCATCGATCTGCAACTGGGCCTGCTGCAAACGACCATCGGCAGCCGCCTGAAGGTCAGCCAACCTTAGGACTTCATCCACGGTTCCACCAAGAAATGGCGCCACCACTTTGCCCTCCGCTGCGAGGGGGATTACCACTTCACCCGAGAATAAGCGCACCCCCGGAACCACTTTTTTCTCTGCAACAACCGTCTTCAATCGAAGACTCTTTTCCGCCTCAGGCTTGAGCGTGAGAACCACCAAATCCAACTCCCGCGTGATTGAAGCGGGTGAACCAGTAGCCGATTCCGCCGCTTGGAGAGCAGCCGTGAAAATCAGAGGTAAAAAAAGAATTTTCATTTGGGAAATTACCTGAGCGGTGATTGCATTGCGTCTTCGAGTGCGCCTGCGGCGGTTTGGGCTTCGATGCGCGCGGATTGGAGCGCTATGTTAGCAGCGCTTGCCTCGATCTCCCGGCGGGTGAAATCCAGCGCCGAAACCGCGCCCGCGAGCACCATACTCTTGGTTGCCTGAGATGCTGCAGCCGCCTCCTTTGCCAACTGCTCTGCCGTGGCCGCCTTCGCGCGGGACGCTTGGTAGGCTGCAAGAGCCACATTCAGCTCGCCCTCGATGGCAGCCTGCTGGGCCAGAAAACGTTTTTCCGCCGTACACCGCCTCGCCTCCGCTTCGCCGATCGGACCACTGTTTCGATTAAATAAGACCGGCAAATTAAACGCCAGCTGCCAACGGTTTTGCCCGGAGTTGTAATCGTACCCCGGGCCGATGTTGACGTCGGGATATTGCTTTGCAACCTCCAACCTCAACGAGCATTCCGCGGCGGCGTATTCAGACAAAAGCGCGAGCAGATCAGCGCGCTGTGTAAGGGCACGCTGTTTGCCCTGCTTTGGCTCGGGCAATTTCTCGAAACTCGAAAAATCAAACTGGACTCCTTGGATCGAACTTACGGGAACACCCAAAGAAGCGGCGAGACGATTATGCGCAGTCGCAACGAGCCGCTGTGCGTCTTCTAAAGCGAGTCGTGCTCGATTCAACATCAACCGTGCCTGAGTAAGTTCGAATAGAGACACCTCCCCCGCTTCCAGCTGCGCCGCTAATTTTTTAATCGCCTCTTGATGCAAATGCTGTTCGACCTCGAGTAGTCGTGCATTTTGCAGCGCCGCATGTGAATCCAGCATCGCGGCCCGCACCCGCGAGCGCGCCAACCACGCCCGTGCTGAAACCCTCCAGATCGCTGCTTCCGCCGCCGCAATCGCCTGATCCATGCGCTTGGCCCGCTTTCCCACCGTTTCAATCGGCACTTGCAGATTGGCCCCCAGGAACCACGGAGTGAAGACCGGCGGCCGCGAACTCGCAAACTGCGGTGAAAAGGTCAACACCGGATTCGGTCGCATCTGGGCGGTATCCAGACGTGCCGCCGCTTCGTCCGCCTCCGCCCGCGCAAGGGCGACATCAGGATGAAAGTAAACCGACACAAGCGAGAGCTTGTCGACATTCCATGGCAGGTTCAAAGCGCCCTGCTCCGCCAAAAAATCATTGAGTCCACTGTCGTTTAAAGATCTCTTGCCAAACTCGGCGCTGGAATGCTCAGCAGAGATAGGACGCGGCTTGAACTGCACGCAGGAGGTCAGCAGCAAAAACGATCCAAGAATTTGAGGGGTGAAAGACTTCATTTGGCCGACCGATTAGGTGAGCTCACTTAATCACCCCTGAGAATGCATGCACAACACAATGTTATTAACAGCAGGCAGCTCCGCGTAGCAGGCTGTAGGTTCGAATAGTCGACATCGCCGCCCAACCCGTCGGGGTCATCCCCCGGCATTTGAATCTGCCACACCGCAATGCTATCTCCGCTTAGAGACACTCAACTCGAGATAATACGCAGCGTCACATCGAGCTGCCATGTGGCACGGATTATAGCGGTGGAATCCTCTTTTCTCATACAACGAGACCGCCTCCCGCAGCGCGGAAGCCGTCTCGAGCACCATCCGGTCAAAGCCCAATTCCGCGGCCCGTTCAATCGCATGCTCCAGCAGAATGCGCCCCAGCCCCTTACCGCGCTCCGCCCGGACTAGATACATCTTCCTAAGCTCGCATGTCGTCGGGTTAACTCGAAAAAGCGCCACCGTTCCGAGTACCGCCCCCTCAGAATCGGTCAAAACGTCAAAACGACCGCCGGCTCGCCAGTAGGTGGCCTCGATATCGCAGAGATCCGCGTCTGTGTTGTCCGGATCCGCCCTGAGCCCGTACTCCTCCAGCGCGCCGAAAACCAGCGACTGAACAGCTGCGGCGTCTTGATTGGTGGCTGGTCTGAGTTGGTGAAGCATGTCACAAGCGCGGACTTCGGCATGAGTACCGAAGTCCGGCATCGTAGGAAAGAACCGAGCTTGGGGAAGGAGAGAAGTTCGGAACATGAGTTTTGGTGAAAAATCGGCGTACTTCGCAAGGGCGGACGGTCTCAGGCGGATACGATCACTTGATCCAACCGCGTGATCGGAAGCGGACTCAAAACGGCAATTGTGTGAGTAAAATGACGCCCACTGGTTCCGCGGGTGAGGGTCCTTGCAGCCTAGCTTAACCGAAAGGAGAAAGGGGCGCGGCGGCGCCGGGTAGCTCAGAAGTGCGACGGTGGGATGGGTGCAGTCAGCTTGCGGGCGCTCTAACCCCGGCCCTTGAAACGCGCTGACAAAGGGCACTGAAAATTTACATCAAACAAATTCAACCCCACCCAGCCTCCCGTTTCCGTAGGAGTAATTGAAGGCGGGGACCATGGGCTTCACAGACAAACCAACAAACTCGGAGGACAAGCCCTCGATTGGCTGCCAACCGAATGAGTGGCAGCAGGCTGCCGAGTCTGTAAGCGGTCTGCTGTGGATTTGCGACCA
>JBILUQ010000112.1:0-11823 GCA_044370935.1 Chthoniobacteraceae bacterium | reverse complement strand
CATCTGAATGGCGGTAAAAACTGGCGGTCTCGGGGTTCCTCAGGACGCCATCCTCAAGAAGGAACCGCTCTGAAACAAACAGGCTGCTTGGGTGATCCGCGCTCCATTTGGTTGGAGTCTTTAGAGCGGCTTCCGCCCGCTCAATCGATGATAGATCCAGTGGGGTGAGCTTTGCAGATTTTGCCTCCATGGGTTTCTTGCCATGGATGACTTCGCTGAGTTCATCAGTTTGTTGGTAGATGAACCAAGTGATTGTGACTGACAAAATGCCGACAAATGTTGCTGACAGCCAGTGACTGTTGTCACCTATCTTTGACTTTAAAGAGCTCATGGCTGTTTGGGTTGGGAAGGTTCCCGTTCATTCGCCGAGATAGATGCTTGAACCGGTAGAGGGGCCAAGGCCACCAAATCAATGCTTGCACGAACTTCGATGTGCTCTTCTCCAACAATGTAGGGACTTGCTGGCTCAGTCGATGTCGAGTTCAAGGGATCGAGTGCGGTTGTTTCAATGGCACTCCCGGTTGTATCGCCCGCCTGCGGTTCTAGGTTTTTCGATGGTCCCTTCTGTTTGCTGTTTGAGACCCTTAGATTTCTAACGATGTAGAACGCCTTCTCTTCAGAGCTAACTGCGTTGAGGAAACTTCTGAGTCTCTCTGGCCGGGTTGTGAACACCAAATCAAAAGTTTGGGCTGATAAACTGGCCTTGGGTGGAGGTGGGGGCTCGCTTTTGCCGGCTTTGATCTTTGATTGCGCCGCAGTTGAGGCCTGCGGTGAAGGGTTGGACTGGCTGTCTGTAGCGACCTCTGGAAGCGTGTAATCTGGGATTTTATCCGGAGTTTTGCGCTCAAATGATTTGAGTTCCAATGGTGAAGAATCCAGCAGGATATCCATCAGAAGTCCGACTGCGGCAAGTTGGCGGCCCATGAACGGGGTCAGTTCCTTGCTGGGGAGCTTTTGAAGGTATTGATTGAAGTCTAGGTAGAAATCAGCGGGAATCTGGATCGACTCTTTCGATGCCTTCTCTGCAACGCCCTGGGCCTTTTGATTTAGGTTTTTTTGGAAGTCCTCGGGTGATAGATCCTCTGTTGGAATGTCAACTGCCCTGGCACGTGTTTGCAAGCCCTCGATTTTGAGGTTTAACTCAGTTTTTTGATCGATCAGCGCTTTGAGATACGTCTCGGTTGGCGGGTTGGGCGACTTGTTAAACTTCTCTATTTTTTCACTGAGCGCGCTAACCGCTTCCACGCTCTCGGTCTCAATTGTTAAGGAGTCAAATGCGAAATACCCAGATCCGCCAACCATGATGAGTGCAGCGAAGCCGCACGCCACCACACCATTGTATTCTTTTGGGATTGATTTCATGGCGGGTTAGGGCGCGACCTTCAGCGTCTTTTGCGGAGGCGTCTTGAGTTCAACCGGGATTGAGAAATCTTGCGCCCAGTCAACCGGATTGGGTTTGTTTGTTCTTACCCACTGGTCAGGCGCCGTAGTGGTGAAAAATGGATTCTCAGCACTCAGACTTTTCCCAAAAGCGTCAACGACTGCCACCGATTCCGGGTTTTCGAGATACAGTCCTTTGATGACTAGTCTAGTCGGGGGAGGGGAGGCCTGCTGCGAAGGTTTGCTTGGGTCGGTCTTCCCAGCGTTCTTTTTGTCTTTGTCTGCCTGAGCGACGGTATTTGGATCTTCGGCGGTGAATCCGAAAGGATTGTTGGTGGGCGCCGCCTTGATTGGGTCTTTCTGGGGAATTTGAAGATTTGTTACCCAAACGTACTTTTTAGGCAGGCACGAGTGAATATGGTCAATCAGGCGCACCCAGTAGTCGCGTTCGGCAATCGCGGTTTGGAGGGGAATGACAGAATCTAGACTCGATTTGATGTCTGCCTGAGTCGCCTTGATTTGGCGGTCAGTCCTCTCGAGTTTCTCCAGACGCGGCGTCAGCTCCTCCTTCAGATTGGACGCAACTTCGGCGCTTCTTCTGAGGGAAATTCCCCACACTAGGATCGGTGCGCAAACACTCGCTGCCGCAAGGCCGATAGCGACGCAGATCTGTGCCAGCCGCGCCTTCGATCGGATCGACTGAGGAAGTAGGTTGACCGACACTGGGCACTGCGAAACGTATTCCAGGGCCAACCCAACATGCTCTCCTAGGACAGGCGCTAACTTGGCGAGCGTTGGAATTTTGTCATTGTTAGCGAGGACGCATCGAAATGGGTTGAACCGTTCAACTTCGAGATTCAATTTTTCCTCCCAGAATTCTTTCATCAGCGGCATGTTTGCGCCGCCACCAGACAAATAGATTTTTGAAGGAGCAGATCCCCCCTGTTGCGAGCGGTAGAAGGAGATTGATCGCGCGATTTCGGCATGGAGGCGTGTGACCGCGTTACGCAGTACTTTTGCGAGTTTCGCGACGTCCGGATCCTCGTCTTCCGCAAAGTTGGAACCGCGCCCGATCGATCCGCTGCTGCATTTTCGTTCCTCTGCAGCCATCATCGGCTCGCCAAATTCCTTGGCTACGGCCGCTGTCAGCGCGTTCCCTCCCGACGAGATTGTCCGTACAAAGAACTTGCCTGTCTCAATGAACAAGAGGTTTGTGGTGCGCGCCCCAAGATCGATCAGCAGTGAGCAGCCCTCAGGTTCCCCGTAGTTGTATCGGAATGCATTGTAGATCGCTAAAGGCGACAGGTCGATTGTGGAAAGCTTGAGCTTGCTCTCCGCGATACCTGCAGTCCATTCATCCAGAAGGTCGTTCTTGGCTGCGACGATCAATACCTCCGGCTCCTGACTCGAGGCATCTGCGACCGTTTTGTAATCCCAAGTGACCTCCGCCAGGGGATAGGGGATGTTTTGTTGCGCTTCAAAAGCTACGGTTTTCGAAAACTCATCTTGCGAAAAAGATGGAATTTTAACCAGCCGGCTGAAAGTGGCCTGTGCGGGAAGGGTGCATTTGACCGTCTGAGACTTGGCTTTGAGCGCAGCGGTCATCTCCGAGATGTGCAAAGCTCCTTGCGAGGACCGGCTGGCATCTGCCGCCGGGTCGGGTATCAAATCACGCGTTTCGACATGCTTTAGTTTCAGCATGCCGCGTTTCTCCCGGGAAAACTCAGCCATCGAAATGGTCTGGGAGCCTATGCTTAGCGTGATGATTCGTTTCGGGCCTGCCATCAGATGTTTGGATTGGATGACTGTCGATCAGTTTTTCGGAGGGGAAGTGAGGGGCCTAGTCCTTGCCTACTTCTTCGGGTTAATCATTTCGTAATAGTCCCAATTCAGAAGGGAGAAGGGAGTGAAGTTTCTGTTGACCATTGTCTCAGTGACCCGTTCCACCTTGGCGCCATCTTTCGCGACTCCCGCGTTGACCAGTTCTCCGACGATTGTAGCGGTCTGGGTAATTTCGGCCATTTTTGTAGCCGGTGTTGCCTTGTACATCTGCTGAGCCACCAGCTTGCCACTTTGATCATTAATCTCCACCCACACTGATTTAAAGTTTTCCATCGTCAGCGCGTGATCTGAAAGTTTTTGACACGTGCGCGGGGAGATGTAAATCGCTGTATGGCGGGATTTTCCCCTCATTACGTCTACAAGGGAGGTCTCCCCCTCGATGAGTTTGTACTTTTTAATCGGCGGCTTTTGCCCAGCCACCTGTTCGCCCCGCATCTTCCGCTCTCGGTCTGGGTCCTCATTGACAAGGAGTAAAGCGTGATACTTGAGGGTCAGCTCACTGAAAGGGATACTGCAATCGAAAGTGGTTTCGATCTGGACCCACCTTGGCTGTGGATCGTCAGGCGTCACTGGGCGTGGAGCCTTCGGGGCCGTTGGAGGGATTGACTGAGCGGTAAAAATCGGCGTACCAACAATTTCGATTTTCAGTTCGTTGGCGTAAATGCCTCCGCCGCCCTTTGCCACGTCGAGCATTCTGTCGTGCTCTTCAGGCGTGGCGTGAAGCGAGTTAACTGAAGCAATGAAAATTGCTGCGACAAGGGGTGGGTATTTCATAATCCGGGGAGGAAGGGGAATTTCTTTGGCTTATTTAGAGCCCGCGTCGAGACGGGAGCGGAAGTACTCTAAAGTTTCTCTTATACCAATCTGAAAATCAACTTTGGGTTGCCAATTTAAAACTTTGTTGGCGCGTGAGATATCAGGTTGGCGAACCTTCGGGTCATCGACGGGAAGAGGCCGATAGTCGATGCCATGCTGGGAGCCGGTGATTCGGAGGATATGCTCAGCAAACTGTTTTATTGTCATTTCCACCGGGTTACCGATGTTGACCGGTTCATGGAAGTCGCTCTTTGACAGCCGGAAGATCCCGTCAATGAGGTCGCTCACAAAGCAGAATGACCTCGTTTGAGAACCATCGCCGAAAATGGTCAGCGGTTCTCCTGCGAGCGCCTGTCCAATAAAGGCCGGAACGACCCTGCCGTCGCGCAGTCGCATTCTGGGACCGTAGGTGTTGAAAATGCGTACAATCTTTGTGTCGACTCCATGGTAGCGGTGGTAGGCCATCGTGATGGCTTCGGCGAACCTCTTTGCCTCGTCGTAGACGCCACGTGGTCCGATTGGATTCACATTCCCCCAGTAATCTTCCTTCTGTGGGTGAACCAACGGGTCCCCGTAACATTCGCTCGTAGACGCAAGCAGCAGACCCGCTTTTTTCGCCTTCGCGAGTCCAAGCGCGTTGTGGGTTCCGAGGGCACCGACCTTCATCGTTGGGATCGGGTGCTCCAGGTAGTCTATCGGGCTTGCGGGTGATGCTAGATGATATATAAAGTCTACGTCGTCAGGTAGAAAGATGAAGTTCGAAACGTCGTGCTTGATGAAGCGGTAGTTTTGATTCCCCGCCAAGTGACCGATGTTTTCCAAGTTCCCCGTGATCAGATTGTCGAGTCCCACAACCCGATGTCCCTCGGAAAGAAGTCTATCCGTTAGGTGGGAGCCCAGGAATCCGGCTCCTCCCGTTACGACTGAGATCGGACTCGATGAACTTCTGGTGAACATTCCGCAAAACTGTAATCGATGCGGACTTTCTGGCAATTAGGAAAGCGCTGATTTTCCCTAAGGAAAAACGCTGGCAATGGATCTAAGGGGGCGCGAGCTCGCATGCGCCCCGAGGCGGCGAGCTGCGCTCGTTTCTATGAGATGCAAATCTTTTTCCGGCAACTGATTCAATTGCGAGGCGCTTCGTTGAAAGAAGCAGTGTTTTGAATCGGGAGCCAAGAAGGTCCGGGTGAGTAAGTGTTCGGAATTCGGACATCTCTTTTTGTTGCTCTTTCGTTGGCAGTTCCGTGGAATCTTGGAAGTGCAAAGGAGCTATTCCAGTCAGGAAGCAAGCTTGTTCAGTGAAGGCCACCGTCTCGAGGCCGCTTTCCTTTGCTAAGTGCATGAGATTGCTGAAGTTCACTTGGTAGGTAACGTCCTGCTCGCCTGGTTGCTCAACAGCGCTAGCGCAGCGGATGTGCTTGATGTACCCCGTGAGGGTGCCGTTGGAGCGATGGGGAAGCGAAAGTTCCTGCTCGGTCATTCCGTAGTCGCAAACCAGTATCCAGCCGTCCGTCAACTTGAGTGCCAGCTCTTGCAGCCAAGATTGTTGTAGGGGACATACCTCCCTGACAGCTCCCTCCTCAGGGACGGTCAGCCGTTTTACTGCATTCGAAACCTCCGGATTGGTTATTTCGGCTTCTGTCCAGATCAATCCATCCCCGTCAAATTCGATGCAGCGCTCAACCCATTGTCCCCGTGTGTAACGGACCTGATGAGCGGGAAACGCGTCCACGAGCTCGTTCGAGTAGTGAACGCCCGTGAACGGCGCGCAAGAAGCGAGAGATTGTTTCCAACTCGTCTTGCCCGCGTGCTTTTTGAGGGTCGAACATTGAGCTTCCTGAAAAAACGCGAAAGGCTCGACGAGAGTGAGTTTTGTCGCTTCGTAGCAATCTGGCGCCTGTTTCTCCATGGCGCTGAGCACATCATTGGCGAGGCTTCCGTCGAATGCTCCTTGTTCTAGAAGTGTCCACTCAGAGGGTTTCCCAAGAATATGCCACATCTGGGAGAATTGTCTGGCGAGGAGTTTTCCAAAGAGTGGCCCGACGCTGACGCTTGTATAGAAGTCGCCGCTTTTGCCAATCCTCGCACGGCCGGAAGCGTAGTATCCAAAACTTGGGTCGTAGAGGGCGCTCGACATGAATTGAGCCAGAGAAAGCGGTCCCTCACGCTTTATCTGCTCAATTAGTTGTTTCTTCAAACGAGTCATTCGGGGAGGGCCGTTGGGATGCGGATGTAAATCGGGCTGCTTTTAGGTTTTTACAGCCCGCCTTATCGCAGATTTACTTCAGGTTGAAACCATCTCGCTTCGAATTTCATCAAGTTTGACGACGGTGTTTTGAATCTAACTCCCCCTTTGACCATGAGACTAACATTACTTTCGCTGATCGGTGCATCTCTGCTCGGTCAGGCATCCGCGCAGACCAGTATCCCTGAGGGATTCAAACCGCTTTTCAACGGTAAAGATTTGAGCGGTTGGTTCGGGTGGGGAACATCAGATCCTTCAGCATTGAGGGCGATGTCTGCTGAGGAGCTTCTCGAGTACAAGGGCAAGTCAATCAGAGGCGGACTGACGGACGCCAAAGGAACCCCAACGCAAGATCACATCGAAAATCACTGGCGTGTCGAAAATGGAGAACTGGTGAACGACGGCAAAGGGTTGTACCTCACGACCGACACCGATTACGCGGACTTTGAGCTAATGCTCGAATACAAAGCGTTACCCGAGGGGGACAGCGGGGTTTATCTTCGAGGGATTCCACAGGTGCAGATTTGGGACGCGGGTAGCGCCGACCCGAACGGACTTGGGAAAAGTCTTGGTTCAGGCGGGCTCTGGAACAATGGGAAAGGCTCGCCTGGGAAGGATCCTTCGCGAAAAATGGACAGGGCGTTCGGGGAATGGAACAGCTTTAAGATTCGCATGCTCGGGGAGCGGGTTACCGTGATTTTTAATGGCGAGACCGTGGTGGATCATGCGGTTCTTGAGAATTTCTTCGCGAACAAAAAGTCCGGTTATCTCGCTTACGGGAAAGACTCGCAGGGCACGGCTCTAGCGCGAGTGAACGAATTGATGCTTGATCCGGTTCACGTGCGCGGTCCGATCCAGCTCCAGACGCATGGCAGCGAGATCCGTTGGAGGAATTTGTTTATCCGAGAAATTCCGGCAGAAGAAAGTAATCGGATTCTTGCGCAACGCGAGGCAGATGGGTTTACCCGCCTCGACAACGGGATCGATTTGCAGAACTGGCAGGGGGCCGTGGATCATTACGAGGTTGTGGATGGAGCCATCGTCTGCAAGCAGGGCAAAGGCGGCACTTTGCTGAGTCGCGAGGAATACGCTGACATGATCCTGCGGTTTGAATTTAAACTGCCGCCCGCAGGCAACAATGGGATTGCGATCCGCACCCCGCTTGGTGGGTCGCCCTCCTCAGACGGGATAGAGTTACAGGTCATCGACAACGATGGGTACAATGCGGCGCATCCGACGTCTCCTCTTCTACCGTATCAAGTGCATGGATCTCTCTACCATTGTGTGGGTGCGAAGGTTGGCTATTTGCGGCCTGTGGGGGAGTGGAATTTTGAAGAGATTGAAGTTCGGGGACAGACGGTCAAGGTGACATTGAATGGGACAAAGATCCTTGATGCTGACATCGACCAAATCGATCGCAGCAAACTTTCGAAAGTACCTAAGGGACTCGATACGCGACGCGGTTTCATAGGATTCGCAGGCCACACGGATCCCGTTGCGTTTAGGAATTTTCGCGTGAAGCGATTGCCCGAGGCGGATGCCGTTAAACAGGGGGCATTTTTCGGGTACAAACGCGTGGATTTCAAACTGGGCGACCGAGACGCCTTGGTCGTGTTTCCCTCCAAGCCGCTGCCTGGAAATCCCTGGTACTGGAGGACAGAGTTTTTTGGGCATGAGCCTCAGGTGGATCTTGAGCTTTTGCGGCGCGGGTTTCACGTGGGCTACATCAATGTGCAGAACCTTTACGGAGCTCCTGCGTCGATGGCTCCTATGAGCGAATTTTACGATTACGTGCGTTCTGTTTTTAGGCTCAGCTCGAAAGTTAGTTTGGCTGGGTTCAGTCGTGGGGGATTGTTTGCATTCAACTGGGCGGCTGCGAATCCGGATAAAGTCGCGGCAATTTATGCAGACAACGCCGTTTGTGATTTTAAGAGCTGGCCGGCGGGAAAGGGGAGCGGTGTTGGTGGAAAAAAAGATTGGGAGCGACTGTTGGGCGTGTATCAGTTCGCGAACGAAGCTGAGGCGCTGAAGTATGGAGGTAATCCGGTGGACACGCTCTTGAGTCTTGCCCGTGCCTCTGTTCCGATCGTGGGTTTTAGCGGGAAGGCTGACGACGTCGTGCCGTTTGCCGAAAACATAGGTCTCGTACAATCGCGCTATTCCGAATTGGGCGGTGAGATCTTGGTAATCCAGCGTCCATTCACCAAGCATCATCCCCACAGCTTGCGGGATCCGATGCCTATCGCGGACTTCATCGCGGCGCACGCTTTTGGTGTAAAAACACCGACCAAACCGATCGGACCCGAGGCAGGGCAGACGCCGTTCGGTTACAATTATCATGCGATTCGAAATGGGCTTCCAAACGCGCTAAAGACGTTTGCGGCGGGGGGAACAGCGAGAGTCGCTTTTCTTGGCGGATCGATCACCCAGATGAAGGGATGGCGCGACTCCGTGGCTGAGGATTTGCAGAAGCGGTTTCCGAAAACGCAGTTTGATTTTGTGCATGCTGGCATTGGGTCCCTTGGATCCACTCCGGGGGCTTTCCGTCTGGAGCGGGATGTGCTCTCGAAGGGGCGGATCGACTTATTGATCGCTGAGTCTGCCGTGAATGATTCCACCAACGGGCACACGGACATTGAGCAGATCAGAGCTGTTGAAGGAATCGTGCGTCATACTCTTAGTGCAAATCCCGAGGCTGATGTGTTGCTTTTATACTTTGTCGACCCTTCGAAGATGGACGACATTCGAAAGGGCGAGCGCCCAGCGGTCATTCGTAACCACGAGCGCGTCGCCGCGCATTACGGGCTGCCATCGCTTGATCTCGCTGAGGAAGTAACCGAGCGTATTGCGGCTGGCGAATTTTCGTGGGAGAAGGATTTTAAAAGTCTGCATCCTTCTCCGTTCGGGCACGAGGTGTACCGGAAGGCGATTGGTCGCCTGATCGATGTCGCGACTGAACTCAAGAAAAATCCCCATCCGAGCGGGTTGGCTGGGCCCCATCTGCTGCCTGCGCCGCTGGACAAGGCGAACTACGGCTCAGGAAAATTGGTGAGTCCCACGGGCGATGCAGTTTCCGGCGGATGGCGCAAGTTGGAGAGATGGGATCCAGCGCCGGGCGAGGGGACACGCCCAGGGTTTGTCGGCATCCCGGCGCTGGTCGGAAGTGTTCCCGGGGAGTCTGCTTCCTTTGCGTTCCTCGGAAATGCGGTCGGTGTGTTCGTTGCGGCGGGACCGGATGCAGGGCAGCTCGAGTTCCGCATCGACGGAGAAGATTGGCAGCGCAGGGATCTTTTTACGCAATGGAGCGGTAATTTGCATTTGCCTTGGGCGGTTGTTTTATCGGCGGGCTTAAGAGAGGGCACTCACACCCTGGAACTGCGCGTGGCTGATGCCAGCAACTCAGCTAGCAAGGGCAGTGCAATCCGAGTTTTGCATTTTCTGGTCAATTGAATTGGATGATAAGAATAAGCCGGTACCTACGATCGCGTGGCAGGTTGCAGGGAAGATTCGTTGGGCTGATTCGTTGCTCAGCAGTGATCTTAGGAGCGCTTTTCGTTTCTTTCGGTTCTGTCTTCCGGGCGCATGCTGTGGCTGAAGCTGAAATGAGAGCCAATCGCTTCAACTGGGTTCTCGGAACTCAGACCTTTGGACCGAAGTACCAGTTTACCGATCAGCATCCTCTCCTCGAAACTGCCAATGTGATCGAGGAGATGGGCGCTTCTGTTGTGAAGTTTGCCCTGGGGCCAGTCTCCAAGAAAGATCCTCCGTTGCCCCCTGAGATCAACTCACTGGTCACCCTGGCAAAGGATCACCCGCCTCACCGCGCAGTGCTCGACAAGGACTTCGCCTTCTACGTCCTTTGGTTAGACGCCTTCGCTCATCGCGACTGGCACAAGGGTTTTTCGTCCGCAGCGCGTGACGCCGAATATCGCGAGGTTTACGACCTCGTCAGCCACCTTTTGAAGACGTACTCGGGCTCGGAAAAGACCTTCTATCTAGGACACTGGGAGGGAGATGGAATGCTGCGCCATACTGTCAGCCGTGAGGATGACTCACGGGTTACTCCGGCGGCCGTTCAAGGAATGATTGACTGGCTAAACACCCGTCAGCAAGCGGTTGATGATGCCAAACGGGATACTCCCCATTCCGGAGTAAACGCGTGGCATTACACTGAGGTGAATCATGTGGTGCTGGCCCGCGACGAAAACCGACCGGCGTTGGTCAACCTGGTTCTGCCAAGCGTGGCTGTGGATTTTGTGTCGTATTCCGCATACGATGGGGCGAATAAGGCGGATCCTCAAAACTTGAAGTCTGCTTTGGATTATATTGAGTCAAAGCTCCAAAAGAAACCGGGCATTAGCGGTAGGCGCGTGTTTATCGGTGAGTATGGATTTCCTCTGATTAAGGGTGCTGGCAAGACGCGCACGCCCATTGAGCAGGACATGATGTCGCGCGTCATCATGCGCGCAGGTCTAGAGTGGGGCTGCCCGTTCGTGTTGTATTGGGAACTCTACAACAACGAGGTGTCTCCGGACGGTTCTCAGATTGGATTTTGGATGATTGATGACAAAGGGGAGAAGCAGCCCGTTTATCGCACGCACCAAACCTTCTTTGAGTGGGGTAAATCGTTCTTCGCCGACTGGGTCAAGCGGGAAGGCCGAGCGCCGGCGGACGGTGAGTTCCGCTCTGCGGCCGTGAACTTTCTGGGACCCTGAATCTTTCCTCTCTTGGCTTACTGAGGGTTTGAGCCCGCGTAGAAGTAAGCCAAACGCCATTCATCACCGACTTTCCTCCATGCCAGCCGTGGCCCGGTGTAAGAGGCGTTCTTGGCATCGCGCGGCGCGATTTTCAAACCCGCGGAGTCAAAAGATTTTTGGTTGAGAAGCTTGTTTAGCGTACTCCAGAGATTCTGGCGGTTCCAAAACTCAAAAGGTGTTTCCGTCAAAGGTGCATCGTCTTCGCGCCAATTAAAATCAGGGGCCAGCATCGGCTGGATCACCTCTTGGTCCCGAGTAATGGAGGCTTCCATCATCCGGAGGTTTGCTGATTCGAAACTCTCTCTGTCTACCTTGCCTGTAGTTGCGCAGGCGGACAACGAAATGCAAATCAAAGCGGTGTAAAACAAGGAGGCTCGGGGGGTGTTCCTCTCGGACTGCTCGTTCTGATGTATTTGCATGGATGGTTAGTTTCTTACCTGACCAGTACCTCTTAACTGATACTTATAAGTAGTCAATTCCTCTAAAGCCATCGGTCCCCGGGCGTGGAGTTTATCGGTGGAGATTCCAATCTCCGCGCCGAATCCAAACTCGCCCCCGTCAGTAAAGCGTGTTGAGGCGTTCCAGTAGACAGTCGCGGAATCCACCTCCGACAAAAAGCGCTCTGCTGTAATGGTGTCAGACGTGATGATCGCATCGCTGTGGTGGGAGCCGTGGGTCTCGATGTGCTCGATCGCCTCGCCGACACTGTCAACGACCTTCAGTGCGAGTATCAGGTCGAGAAACTCGGTGCGAAAGTCATCAGGCGTCGCCGACTTTGCGATC
>JBILUQ010000213.1:0-6938 GCA_044370935.1 Chthoniobacteraceae bacterium | reverse complement strand
TCAGCTCCGGAATGCGGTTGGCTTCGGCGAGTGATGGTTGGTCGCAACGAAGTTGCACCCCTCTGGATGCCAGAGCCCTGCCGGTCGTTTCCATGAACTCGCTGAGAACCGAACGGTGCACCAGGACTGTCTCGGCAGCGTTACACACTCCGGGACGCTGGCACTTGGCGTTTATGACTATTTCCTCGGCCATTTTAAGGTCCGCCTTTGAGTCAACGTATAAGATGCAAATGCCATCGTAATGTTTGATGACCGGCATCCTCGCGTGAGAGACGACGGTTTCAATCAGGCCTTTACCTCCACGGGGAACGATGACGTCCAGGTATTGATCCATTTCGCATAAATGCTCAATGGCCGCACGGTCTGTCATCGGCACAAGCAGGATGGCGTCTTCCGGCAATCCCGCCGAGGACGCTCCCTCCGAGAGCGCCTTTGCGATCGCGAGGTTTGAGCGGATAGACTCGGAGCCGCCTCTGAGAATAGTTGCATTACCCGTCTTAGTGCAGAGTACCGCGGCGTCACTGGTGACGTTTGGGCGGGATTCGTAGATTATTCCAACCACCCCAATTGGCACTCGCATCTTCCTGATATTGAGGGCATTCGGTCGGGTCCATTCGCGGATAACCTGGCCTACTGGGTCCTCTAGGGCGGCCACTTCACGGATGCCTTCGCTCATCGCTCTGATGCGCTTTGGATCAAGCGTGAGCCGATCAACCATTGCCGCGGAGAGACCGCGCTCTACCGCTTTTTTGACGTCCTCAGCATTTGCTTCCAGAATCTGGGACTCGTGTCTCAAGATTGAGTCTGCCATGGCTAAAAGCCCTGCATTCTTTTGCTGCGCGCTTAATCGAGCGAGCTTACGCGCTGCGATCCGGGCGCGGTTTCCGTATGAAAGTATAGTTTCCTTTAAATCACTCATGGCGGGGAATATCTTTAAACAAGGGTGGCATCCCTAGGCTGCGGCACAAACCGCGTCCCGATGTTCTTTCCTGCGGTGATGGCTGCGATCTGGCCGGCTTTCCGTCCACTAGCGATGTAGGTGGTAATCCCCGAGTCTACGGCGAGTTTGACGGCTTGAAGCTTTGAAACCATGCCACCCACAGAGAGCCGTCCCTTTTCATTGCGCGCCAACCGAGTCACGGAATCAACATTGTGAACTTCAGGGATTCGGTTGCCTTTGATGTCTAGAAGTCCTTCAACGCTGGTAAGCAGAACCAGCATGTCGGCGTTCAGAAGCATCGCGACCTCAGCGGAAAGCCGGTCGTTGTCCCCGAAGCGGAGTTCCTCTGTCGCCACTGTGTCGTTTTCGTTAATGATTGGCACCACCCGGCGTCTTTGTAGGATGCAGCCAAGGGTTGCCCGCACGTTTTCGCAGCGCGTCCTGCTGTCGATATCTCCATGGGTCAAAAGGACCTGGGCGACCTGAAGGCCATGGGGGTCAAAGTTCTCGGAATACGCCTGCATCAGCTTCGACTGACCTATCGCAGCGCATGCCTGTCGGGATGGCAAGTCTTCCGGACGCTCCCGAAACCCGAGTGCCCCGAGGCCCGCAGCCACTGCTCCGCTGGAAACCAGGATACACTCATGACCGGCATTCACCAACGAGGCTACCTCCCGTGCAAGGCGTAGGAACTGCTTTGTGTCCAGATTGTTCCCGCGTGGTGTAGCGAGAATTCCGGAGCCAAATTTAAGTACAATGCGCATTTGGGTAAAGATAAGCGGAAATATGGCACACTTATCCAGCCTTGAGAATTTTTAGGACGCCTGTGGGCAGCACTTTGCCACCTTAAAATAAAAACGCCCGCCAACATTTGCTGGCGGGCGTTAGTGAGTTAGTTAAGCGGTGACTGTTCTTTGGGCTTTTCAAGAAGCCGCACCAAGAACCAGCGTGTAATTGGCAGGAAAACTAGGCAGCCGCGCCGACTGGCATTGGATCAGTCTCCTTTGGTTGTACGTTTGGAACTGCAGGATTCTGAGGCTGGGCGAAGTAATGTTTGGCTCTCGGAATGAATGTTCCAGTGCACAAATCAGCGAGGGGAAGCACGACGTTGAAGTTTTTGTGCATGTACCTGTGGTGAAGAAGATGATGACCGTTCAAGCGCCTGAAGAGCCAAGACCTCTCCAAGCGACGCGATTTCGGAAGATGCATGCACCAGTGGATGTATTCGTACACGCAGTAGTAAATACCGGTGACGCTCGCCGCGGTAGCGGTGATTTGCCAGCAGTCCAGCAAGTACGAAAGCGGAAGGGAAGGCAACGATCCGAGAACAATTAACACTGGGCCGTTCCACCAAGCCATTGGGATGGTCTCCTTGTCTTTGGAGTTTATCAAATGATAACTCTGATCGGAACTGAAGGTTTGATGGTGCACCACAGCATGCGCCCTGAATGGATAAACAAAGGGACCAACAGGCCGGTGCATCACATACCGATGAACAGCCCATTCAAAGAAGGAACAGACAACGCACCAAGTGATTGCAGTTAATACGCAAAGAAGGAATAGCATCATAAGCAGGCGGGAACTGTGACTACGGCGACGCAGACACTCGGTTTAGTGTAAAGACAACCGTCCCGATGACAACGCAAACCGGTACGTTTTTGGATGCTTTCATCCAAAAAAATCTTCAAATTTTGGTAAGACGCTGAGTGGACGGATTTTCAGGTAAACAGTTCCTTCACCGCAACGCCCTTCGCGTCCTGGGTGGCGTAGAAGGGCCTGCTTTCAATCTCAAAGGCCGTTTTCGGGCTGATGCCCATCGCCGTGAAGATGCTCGCATGCAGGTCGGAAACGGATACTGGGTTCTCAACGGCAACACACGGGCGCTCCGAGGCGGTTTTGCCGTAGAGAAACCCTCTTTTAACTCCGCCTCCGAATATCGCCACGGAGGAGCCCCCAGTGAAGTGGCGATGCAGTCCGTAATGTTTGGGCTCTTCCATCGTGTCGCCCTTGTGCGCCGCTTGGTCTCCTGCAACCGATCCAGCCGTGCCCTCGACCATGGCGTCTCTACTAAATTCCGAGGCGATGATCACTAGCGTGCGATCCAGAAGTCCCCGGCTTTCGAGGTCGCGGATCAGGGTAGCAATCGGGAGGTCAATTTCCTTGTGCATCCGCTCCACAGTTTCATGCCCGCTTCCATGAGTGTCCCAGTGTAGAAAGGGGACATACTCGGTGGTTACTTCGACAAAACGGGCACCGCTTTCAATCAACCGCCGCGCAAGAAGGCAGCCCCGCCCAAAGCGCCCAGTATCGTATTTTTGGTAGGTTTCTTTCGGCTCAAGGGTAAGGTCGAAAGCGTCTTTCTCTTTTGAACTCAAAAGACGTTGTGCGTTTTCAAAGGAGCGCAACATGGATTCCCTCTGGTAGTCGCTCAATACGTTCCTGTTCGGACTGCGGTCCAGGAGCTTTTTGTAGAACTTGTAGCGGTTCTCAAACCGCCCCGGTTCCATACCCTCCGGCGGGCGAACTGACTGGGCTGCTTCCTCCGGGAAGGGAAGGTTCATGGGGCCAAATTCCGCGCCAAAAAAGCCTGCAGTCGTGAATGCCTTGATTTCCTCCGATTCGCCAATGCCCTCAATGCGCTGACCGATGTTGATGAAGGCAGGCATCACCGGATTTCTCGGACCGAGTACTTTGGCCATCCATGAGCCGATGTGCGGGCATGCCACGGTTTGCGGTGGGACGTAGCCGGTATGCCAGTGGTATTGGTGTCGAGAGTGGAGGATGCTTCCTAGGTCGGGCTGGACATGTGAGCGGATAAGCGTCCCCCGATCCATGATGCCTGCAATATTGTGAAGCCCCTCGCAGATTTTGATATTGTCCACCGCGGTGTCGATGGCTGGAAAGGTGGATAGGATTTCTTTGATCTGCCTGCCCTTTTCATAAGGCAAATAGCGTTTTGGGTCGAAGTTGTCGGGCGCAGCCATGCCTCCCGCCATCCAGAGGAGGATGCAGGCATCGGCCGTTGCTTTCGGTTGAATGACGTGCTCGATCGCCCCGAAAACGCGGGGTTCCGGTGCGAGTAATGCGGCAACGGATGCGGCTGAGAGTTTCTTAAGAAAATCGCGCCGCGTACTTTGTGGATCAAGGGGAAGCGAGTTCATAGGAAGATGCGAAAGCTCGTGGGGGCTGCGTTGTCTTGTCCAGCGCTTTGCAGGTGGTGTTTGAGTTGCCGGTTTTTACTCAACGGGTTTTAGCGCACAAGTTGAAATTCGGGCAGCGCTAGGACCGCCCACAAAAGATCTTCAATGGACTCTTGTGAAGGTGCACCTGTCCCCATCAGTTCCGAGGACGCCGCCAGTTCGGCCTCGGATGGTGCCCTGCATAGCGCGTATTGGAACAACCAGTTGGTAAGAGCAAGAGGGGCGCCCCAAGAGCGTTTCGCCAGCGTCTTTGCGCCCTGTGCTAGTAATTCGGAAAGCCGCTTGCCAGCTGAAAGATCGAGGGCCTCTAGTGTGCTTAAATCCTGTGGGCGTGATGTCACGATCTGATCCCTGTTTGGACGCCCAAGTGTGCGCATGAGCAAATCGGATTTCAGCAGTGCCGCCCTCGCAGGGGGCGAAGGTTGTATGGAGCGCACAAAGGCCTCCAGCGGTTTTTCTGGCGTCTGTAACAACTCAAAAGCACTCGTATCTGCTTTCACCGGCAGCCACTCGGCTTTGTCGAACTCCGGGTTTGTTGCACTGAGTTTGCCGGGCTTGATCTGGTCCTCAGAAAAGCTGCCGGATGCTTTCCATGTTTCATCCGAAGCGACCCTGAGCTTTGAGCCGTCTTCAAGCGTGCATTCCAACTCAAGCAGGAAAGCGTCGGGCTGGGCTCCATCCGGAGGCGATGGCTGGAGCACGATTATCGTGTTGTCTCGAGGTTTGAATGCCTGAGTGAGGTGTAGTTCGGTCACCGAATTGAATCGGTTTGCCGACGGTGCCTTCTGGAGTGCGCCGTTGACTAGCACTCGGCCTTTGCCTTGATCAAAAAGGATTCCCGAAATCTTCTGAGCCTTGGCGGGAAGCGTGAGGGTTTTTGCGAATCCCACCAACGTTGTCCCAGGTTTCGCAGGTCTCCTCAACTTTCGATCGGCTTTTTCTGAGTTGTTTGCTTTCTCCTGTTTTGGCTGGTCGGACTCAGGCTCCGGGGCGAGCCTGATAGGGACAGCCGTGAGTTGTGTCGCAGAAAGCAGCTCTTTTGAAACTTCACCCCGGCGCACCGGTGCATCCTGATTAGCTGGGGCCGTTCCTGTAATCTGCCAAAGCAGATCTAGAAAAGTTTCCGCACTCAAACGCCTCGCGCGGGGACCGCTGAAAACGTATTTCGCAGTGTCGTCACCCTTTTCTCGAATCACCGATTGAACCTGGTAGGCGCGGGAAGTTGCGATGAGCCTCAGTGTGGATTTGAGGTCGTAGCGGTTTTGAGCGAGATGCCAGCCCAGATAGTCCAGAATCTCCTCGCTCCATGGTTCGGTTCCCATCGCGTCAACCGGATGAACCAGCCCGCGACCAAGCATTGATGCCCAGAAGCGGTTTGCAATGGTCCGTGCGAGCCATCCGTTTTCTGGGTGGGTCATCAGGTCCGCGAGCTGGCGCAGCTGCTCTGCGCGCGGCTTGCTCGCATCGATTTGGCCGACATCGGGAAATGGAAACGATGCTATCGCGGTCTTTCCTGTGAGCTTTTCGCAGCGAGCGATCTCGATTGGTTTTTCTGCAAACACCGCAGCCAATCCGTAAGCGTCGGTGAGCTTCCATTTGTCGATAAAGCTATCATGGCATGAAGCGCACTTGAGATTAAGGCCTAGAAACGCCTGAGAAATCGATTGCGCGTACTGGATTTCGCGGGTTTGGCTGGCACTCACCGTCCCCCGCCAAGTGATACCCTGCGCGAAGCCTTCAGTATCTACGGTTGGATTCACCAACTGACGCACCATCTCGTCGTATGGGATGTTGGTGTGCAAGGCTGTGTATAACCATGCCGAAATTTGTTTGCGCCCTCCGGTGATAAAACCGGTGCCTCCATAGTCGTTTCGAAGCAGGTCATTCCAAAATGTCATCCAATGCTCGGTGTACTCAGTTTTACGATCGAGCAATGCGTCAATGAGCTTGGCTCGTTTATCCACAGCATTGGATTCCACGAACCGAGCAAGCGCGTCAGGTTCGGGGAGCAACCCGATTAGATCGAGGTGCACGCGGCGGGCAAAAGTTGCGTCGTCGCATTGAGCAGGGACTTTTGAACCGATTTTTTGAAAATAGGCATCAAGCAGTAAGTCCAGCGGATGCGCGTTTTTTTCAGTGGAAGCAGGCATCGCTGGGAGGCGATGCGCGATGGGCGCTTGGTACGCTGGCTTTTGGAATGCGTATCCCGGTTCCCATGGCGCTCCGCTTAGAATCCAATTTTTAAGAACAGCGATTTGCTCAGCGGTGGGACGTTTCTTGTCCTTCGCCAAGGGGGGCATCACCGTGTCTGGATCCGAGCTCGCGATTACCTCCAGAGCCTTGCTGTGACTCGGGTTTTGTGCGTCGAACACTGGGCCGTTCTCGCTTCCATGAAGCCAGTCGGGGTGGGTGTTCATTGAGAAACCACCTTTCTTCTTCTCGCCGGTGTGGCAGTCACCGCAGTGTTCCTTCAAGATCGGCGCAACTTTGTGCGCAAAGTCGAGTGGGGCATCCTGCGCTTGAATCTGATGAGCGACAAAAGCCGCCAAGGCCGTCAATACCGCAGTCCGAAGTGGAACAGCCATAGGTCTGGGGTGCTATGATTCGATCACAATACAAACAGAGGCCCGAATTAAACGGGACACTGTATCGGGGACGCTGCTTTTTTACATCACAGTATGCGGCTGAAGCCTGACTTTGCTCCAATCAGCCCAGACCTGATGCGGACCAAAAAAGTGTTGAGTAGATCCTTTGGATTCGTGCCTAGTTTTTGTGCTTGGGTGCTGGCTTCGCATCTA
>JBILUQ010000049.1:0-18831 GCA_044370935.1 Chthoniobacteraceae bacterium | reverse complement strand
CAAAAGTGCAGTCCCGCGCCTCCAGCATCGCATCAGCGCCGATCGTCGCATCCTTCAAATCCCCTTGGCGGCGCATCCAGACATTTTCAAGAAGCGCGCTGCAGGAATTGCCTGGACCGCTTTTTGCAACGCTCAGTGCCTGCTGTGCGGATGAAATAATCAGCGCGTTTCTCACAACGTACCGTCCGGTGGCAGGAAAGAAAAGGTCGTGCCCGATGCAATCTTGAATAAGAACGCCGTCATAGCTGGTTTCACTTGTTCCGGTGTCGCAGATCCCTGTGCTGTTTCCGATCGAGACGAACCCAAGCACGCGGTACTGCGCGGATTCATGCGCACTGATACCGTCGTCTCCGCATTCGATTGCGCGGATATTTTCAAACAACACATCGCGGCAATCCCCGTGAATGTTGAAGCCATCATTGTAGGGATGCGTCGCAGTGATGTTTCGAATTACGAGGTGCGCGTTATCACCGCCCATTTGCACTCCGCCTGAACGTACAGGCGCCTCGATGTGCGCATTCTCCAACGACTGGTCCGTTTCAAGGCGGATGAAAAAGGATCCAAACACCTGTTTGCTGTTCGAGACTTCGCGGGACGGATCTTTTTTAAACGTCCACTCTCCGGGCGACAGATCCTCCGGGTCTTTGAAGGGAGCGCTTTTACCCTTTGAGGTGCGCCCCATGTGGTTCATTCGTCCGGCAAACCGGAAAAACAAGCGCCCCAGAATCGCGTCATCCAAACGCGGCAGCAGATTGTCGGCGGCAAATAAGCCTGGCGAGACCTCGCGCCACTGCCGCGGATCGAGCGGATCCGCGCCCTCGAGGATCGCACCGTGTCCATCCAGGGTGATTGGCTGGCCGGGTAATCCTTTCTTCGCGTAAAAGCCTGCGTATTCGCGGTAGACCTTTGGCTCCAGATGAATGGTGTCTCCGGGCAGGGCTGCCTTGATTGCATCCGCGATGGTGGCGCAATCCAGTCCGACTCGGATGTCGCGCGCAAGGGCTTGGGACCCTGAGAACGCGGCGAATGCGGTAAATGCCGCAAGCGCTGAGAATGTTTCAAGCAGAGACTCGTGCAGGGGGAACGTCTTCATTGGGGGGGGTGGAGATCCAATACCCGTTCACCTCAAGGGTGCAACAGGATAAACGTGATCTGAGCGCGGCGGGCTTAACGCCCAGCAAATGAAGCCTTCCCGTCTGATAAGGCGAGCAGGCAGTTTTGATTGGCCATGTGTGAGAAATAAGCGAAACGAACTCCGCACGAACCTTTCAACGCGTTCACCCATCGCTCGGGTCTCGAATATGACACATAGATCTCCTTCGAAGGTCCGAAAATCCTTCCCTGTGCGAATCCGGTACGAGTACGTTGACCGTGATCAATTAATTTTTAGTGAGTAAGCCTCTTCCTGAACCCAATTCAGCTCAAGCAACAGCAGCCCGAGAGGCGGCGTTGGTGCAGCAGCTCCGTGACTCACACCTGCGCAGCGTCATCAAGGCGATCAGCTGGCGGATCATCGGGACCATTGATACGATGGTGATCTCCTACTTCTGGACTGGGAACACGGGACGGGCCCTCGCCATCGGTGGGTCCGAGGTGCTGACAAAGGTTGGGTTGTATTACGCGCATGAGCGGGTATGGGCGCGGATTCCCCTCGGAACGCTGCGGCGCTTTAGTCCGTTTTCGAAGAATGGAACCGGGGAGCCGGTACAGCTGCGGGATTCAAAGGTGCGCAGCATACTGAAGGCGATCAGCTGGCGGGTGGTGGGCACGATCGACACGATTTTGGTGTCCTATCTGTGGACCGGAGACACGAGCAAGGCCCTTAAGATTGGCGGCACGGACGTGCTCACCAAGATCTTGTTGTACTATCTGCATGAGCGCGCATGGGCGCGGGTGCCACTGGGCACGGTTCGCCGGATTTTCGATAGGGAATCCAAGGCTGAGTCCGGCGCGAAATAGTCGGCACGTGTAGGAGTAGGGCTGTGGCGGCTGGTTGGAGTTGTCATTTGTTCGTCAATCACGGAGGGTGGCGGCGCATTTTCACCCCCTATGATTATCCCCAGACCCCCCCTGACAATCCTTCACGCCGCATGCCTCACGCTGGTTGGCACCTGTACCACCGTTCTCGGCATTGATGCCACGAAGCTCGCAGCGATCAAGCCGGCTATGGAGCAGAGTATTTCCTCGAAACAGGCCGCCGGCATCGTGACGCTGGTGATGGAGAGGGGAAAGATTGTCCACCACGAAGCCGTTGGAATGGCGGACATCAAGGCCGGCAAAAAAATGGAGAAGGACGCGCTCTTCTGGATTGCGTCGATGACAAAGTCCGTAAACGCCGCCGCGGTGATGACCTTGGTGGATGAAGGCAAGTTGTCCTTGGACGAGCCCGCTTCGAAGTGGCTTCCAGAGCTTGGAAAAATGAAGCTCGCCGACGGCAGCATGCCCAAGACGCCCATCACCCTCCGCAGGCTTTTAAGCCACACGGCCGGCATCGCGTTTCCTCCGCGCAAGGCCACGGACGGCGCCATTTCGCTCAAATCCTACGTCGCGTCGCTGCTGCGCGCACCCCTCGCGTTCGAGCCTGGCAGCGGATATGAGTATGGATTCGGCCCCACGGTAGCGGGCCGTATTATCGAGCTCGTTTCGGGCATGAAATACGACGAGTTCTTACAGAAGCGCCTGTTTGCTCCGCTTGGGATGAAGGACACGCAGTTTAATCCTGACGAAGCGCATCGGGCGCGGATTGCGCGGACTTACACGATGGACGAGGACACCCATGAATTGAGGCCCGGGTACAATCCATTTGTCACAAGCGATGTCAGTGTCACTCACATGGTGGAGCCCGCCGGCGGACTTTTTTCGACCGCCCACGACATGGGCAGGTTTTACGCGATGATTGCGAATAAGGGTGAGCTTGATGGCGTGCGGATTCTTTCCGCAACGGCGGTCGCCGACATGACAGCTCCGGTGACAGCCGGCGGCCGGCTTCAAGGTTATGCTGCAGGCTGGCAATGCAACACCGAGGAGCAGCGTCCCTGTTCCGCGATGCCGATTGGAAGTTTCGGCCACGGCGGTGCGTTCGCGACCAACGGGTGGGTTGATCCAGAGCACCAGCTTGTCACCGTGTTCCTCGTGCAGAATGTTATGGTGCCTGACAGCGGCAAACCCAAGGACGCCTTCCAGACTCTGGTGATGAAGTCCGCGGGAGTTCCTTCCCCCGCGCCTCCAGCGAAAAAGAAGTCGAACTAACAAACCGTTGGCAGACGCGGCCCGGCTCCGAAGCCGACGGCGATACGCTAGGTCGCAGTGTGAAAGAATCCGGTGGCTGAATCATTGATGAAAGGTTCAGATACAGGCGTCCTGCTTTTTTGCAGAAACACTCTTATTCTGAAAAAATTTTCGGGAGGTTCATCGATGGCTGGTCATACACATGCAGATGCACGTATCTAACCCCGAGCAAGCAGCGCAGGTCCGCCACGAGGAATTCGTGATGCTACTCACGGCGTCACATTCAAGGCGCCGGCGGATCGCGGCTGGACGACTGCACGTTCAACAATGGATGTACCCGCTGGTGCTCGGTTGGTGCTTGTCTCTCTGGCGGCGTCCGTTGCGGACTCCGAGCTAACCAAGGCCACACACTATCTCGACGACGTCCAGATTCGCATCATCACCCAAGACTTTATCCCATGAAAACAAAACGGTTCTTCTCACTTGTTCTGTCGGCGTTCATTCTGTGTTCCGCGGTAACCCTGAAGGGGGTGAACGCGGTCGGCCCTGCGGGCTGTCCAAACGTCATCGTTATGCTGGCCGATGATCTCGGATGGAGTGATGTGAGCGTGCATCCAGGTGGCGCGACCAAGACGCCTAACATCGACAGGCTGTTTGAGCAGGGCGTCGAGTTGAAAAACTACATGGGCTGGTGTGTGTGTTCGCCTACGAGGGCGATGTTGCTCACCGGACGGCATCCGTTTCGCGTTGGCACCGGGCCGGAGACGGGCGGTGAATTGGAGGATTCGGAGGTGACGATGGCCGAGGGTTTCAAGGCACACGGGTATAGGACTGGCGTGTTTGGAAAGTGGCACAATGGAGATGATCCGGATACGGCCGAGTACCGCGATGCCTTTGCGGACGCGTGGAAGGACAAGCCTGGGAAGAAGCTTCAAGGCGGTCTTGGGGCGAATGCTCACGGCTTCGACGAGGCGTGGGTCTACTACGGGGGTGGCGCGGATTATTTCACGCGCCGCACGGTGCAGGGGCGCGGTCCGGTGAGCTGGTGGCACAACCGTGAGTTCCGAGCTCAGGACGCCGGTTACACCGAGGATCTCATCACGCAACGTGCCATCGAATTTATTCGCGACAATAAGGAGCGCCCGTTCCTGTGCTACTTGCCTTTCCATCTGGTGCATGCGCCGATGCAGGCGAAGGACAGCGATCTTGCGGGCGTCGATCCGAAAGTCACGGACGAGACAAAGCGAATTTACGCCGCGATGGTGCAGGCTCTTGATCATAACGTCGCCGCAATTCTGGGTGAAGTCGACAAACTCGGGCTGCGTGAAAACACCATCGTGGTGTTCACGAGCGACAACGGTGCAACCCATGAGGGTAGCAACCTGCCCCTGCGCGGCGGCAAGCACACCGTCTATGAGGGCGGAACGCATCTGCCAACGGTCGTCCACTGGCCGAAGGCTGGCGTCGCCGGACGCAAGTGGGAGGGGTTGTGCGGCGCACAGGATTTGTTTCCGACTCTCATGGCGATGGCCGGTTTGAAGATGCCAGAAACGCGCCCGCTTGATGGAAAGAACATCTGGCCCGCGCTGCGTGACGGCAAAGCTAGTCCGGTTGAAAGCTACTACTGGGCCTGGCATAACGAAGACGTCATCCGTACCGCAGACTGGCGTATGCACCGTTTCTTTGATCACAACGAGCTCTACGACATGCGTGCCGACATCGGTGAAACCACCAACCGCGCCGCCGACAATCCCGAGGTGGTGAAGCAGCTGACTGCAAAAATGAATGAGTGGGCTGAGTCACTTGGCGCCGCGCTCACGCATCAGGCACCTCCCGCGAAACTCAATGTTCCGGCCTCTCCCGAAGACGAGATTCTTGAGGTGACCGTCACGGTGACCGCGGAGGCTAAGCCGAAAGACCAGCTGATCGTGCCCTTCGCGAGTTTTGACGGGAAGCAGTTCGCCACGGACTACGCGGAGTACGATATTGCAGCCGCGCCTGACAGCCCGCGACGTGGAGTCTACTACTCGCCGTTCAAGGGCAACGACAGCAAATCCATGGTTCTCAACTTCAAGCGGGGAGAGGGGATTGACCAGTTCGGCCGCGATCAGTCGCAGTCGCCCGAAACGCAGGGCGGCCCCGGCGAGTGGGAGCACCGCGTCGTCGGCCTCGCTAGCAGCGCGCCCGGAAATTTGCCGCGCCACGGGCTGGTCTTCAGAGGCGGAAAGCCCGGCACCTACAAAGTCTATCTCGACAATCTCAGGCTGCATCATCAAGACGGCACCACGACGCCGGTCTGGAGCGGAGGGAAGGATACGCGCACGCAGAAGATCGCCGACACGGATTTGTTCCGCGATGTCAGCGTGCGTTCGATCAAACTTTCTTCAATTAAGAAATAAATCGCGAGAGCAGGCCTGCAAATTGAAGAGCCAACAGTACGAAAAAACGGACGAAACGCTTAATTAGGCCGGTGCATGCGCGGTCCGTATCACTCCTTTTGGACCTGCTGATGCCGGAGTTCGTTTGCCTAGTTGAGAACGCTTAAACCGTAAAAACTTCCGGGTGCTTCCGGGGGATTCACGTTTTCAGTCTCCAATAGGGCTTTGTGAATTTAGAGCACTGAACAAAAGTCGAAGAACCCGACCCGCTCCAGCTCGAGACGGAGCGCTGCTTCCTTTTCCGGAGAAAGACTCCTTAACGGCGAGCGGACCGGGCCACAATCCAAACCGATCATTCGCAGCATCGCCTTGCCCGCGGGCAATCCTCCAAAGCGGATGAGCAGCGCAATCATGGCATTGGCGCGCGCCTGTTCTTGCTGGGCTGACGCAAGGTCCCCCGCATCGAACGCCTTGATGATCCTGTGATACACCGGCGCTGCAAAATTATAGGTGCTCCCGATCGCCCCCCTCGCGCCGACCGCAAGACCAGCCAGCAGCATTTCATCCCGCCCGAACACGAGATCAAAACGTCCGTCGTCCAGTCGAAGGCAATCGGCAAAATCCATGAGATTCTCAAATGTGAACTTCACCCCTGCGAGATTCTGGATCTTGTCCCTTCCGATTCGAAGAAAATCGATGGCAGGAATCTGAACTCCGGTCATCGACGGTATTTGATAGTAGTAAAAAGGCAGCGCCGGCGCGGCTGCCGCGACTTCGGCGCAGAACGTCACGAGGTCTTCAGCGTTGGCCGGCTTGAAAAAGAACGGTGAAAAACACCCCACCCCTGCCGCACCAATCTTCTGCGCATGCTCTGCGAGCGCCTGGCAATCAGGAAGCGCTGTGGCCCCCACGTGCACGAGCACCCGGAGCTCGGGTCCGCTCACTTCGCACCAACGGGCTGCAACTGCCATACGCTCTGCCACGCTCAACGAAACGCCTTCTCCCGTAGTGCCGCAGACAAAGACGCCTTTGACCCCGCTCGCGACCAGCGAATGCGCCTGCACTTCGATCAGGTCGAGGTTCAACTGACCGTCGGGGCGGAAAGCGACGAAAGGGGCTGCAATCAGACCATCGAGTTTTGGATATTTCATACTTCAGCCGTTTGTTGAATGGGTACGTTTGAGGAAGCCGTGTTTCGGCGGGGCTTCACCGCCAGCAGCAAGAAACTCACCACACCAAGCGCGATCGCAGCGAACTGGAATACGTGCCCCAGGTCCACCTGCGCGTCTTTCAGCCTGCCGCCGACATAGATCATGCCGCCACCTGCTGCGCAGCTTGTGAAGTTCAAGAAGCCATAACCCGTGGCGCTGTAGCGTTCGTCAATCGCCTGCCGGAGGATCGGCATATGGTTGGCATCGAAAAAGCCCCGCCCCAGCCCGTACACAATCAACCCACCAATGGCCACCGGGAGAGTATCCGTGATCGCCGCGATAAATAGAAACGGGCAAGCGACCCAGAAGCCGATCGCGGGCACGAGTGCGCGGGCATTTGGATTGCGCCGAGTCCAGCGGTCAGCCCACACGCCACCGAGCAGCACTCCGATAAACGAGGCCACTTGAATGTATCCCGTCGCCGACATCCCCGCCGCCCCGAGACCAAGGTGAAAATGCTCCCTCAAATACGTCGGAAGCCACGCGCTAATGCCCCAGTTGGACACACCGAAGAACACATTCAAAACCAGCAGCACGCAGAAAGACCTCACGCCGAAAAGTGAAAGCAATCCCTCTTTCAACGAGGGGCGCTTTGTCTGCTCATCCGAATCAGAAAACTGAACCGCTTCCGACACGGGTGCATCCTTTAAAAACCAAAGCAGCAGGAAGGCGTATCCCACGCCCACCGCTCCGAAAATCGCGAATCCCGAACGCCATCCCCAGTGTTCAGCCACAAACCCACCCAACCCGCCAAGGGCTGCGCCGGCGTAGATGCCGCTCATGTGAAGACCCGTGGCGAGGGAGCGGGTGGAGCCGGCGTGATAGTCCGCAATCAGTGCGAGAGCCGCAGGAATGTAGCAGGCCTCGCTGACACCCATCAGCGCCCTCGCCGCGAGCAGTCCCTCAAAGCTGTGAACCTTCCCAGTGAGCCATGTCACCACAGACCAAACGCCCAGGCTGCCCAAAATCACCCACCGCCGACTGAACCGGTCCGCGAGATACCCTCCGAACGGGCTCAACGCCCCGTAGATCCATAGAAATACGGCGCTCAGAAGCCCAAACTGCGCGTCCGTCATCGCGATAGCCTCTTTGATGGGCTCGCGCATCGTGGTGATCATGAGCCGGTCGAGATAGTTCAACAACGCGACCAGCCATAGGAGGCCCACCACCAGCCATGCTCTTGCGGGAAGCGGCGTCATCGAGTCACCCTTCTAACCTCGAGCCCCGGTGCTGTGCTAAAGCGGCTTGCATTCACCGGGATGACCCTCCGTTGGTCGCCGGATCGCTGGCGGGAGCAATGACTGCATCAGACTGGTCCAGCCATTCCGGGGTGAGTCTTGCGACCGTCAGCGCGTCCTTGCGCTCGTAAAAGCAAAGCGTTGTTCCGTCGGGCAGCAGCGCCAAATCAGAGTAGGCGCCAGTTCCCTCCTCGACTGTCTTGGCTGATTGCCAGCTCCGCCCGTCGTCCACGCTAATTTTTACGGTGAGATTTTTCCTCTCACCGTGCGCGCCGGGCAGCTCCTGGCCATTCGCATCGCGCTTTAAATTGTGCGGGTTGCAGAAAAGGAGCCGGCCCTTCGGATGGGTGCCGGGAATGTGAATCAAGCTTCCCATGCACTTGGGGTCCAAAAGCGCGGAATCAAAACTCGGCGTCGACCAATGCCCTGCACCATCAGGGCTGATCGTGATCAAACGCCGGTTGCTTAACGCCATGGTGCGCGCATTCAACATCACGCGCCCGTCTGAGAGCTCCACGGCTGCGGTTTCGTTGGGGTTTTTCCATTCCTCAGTGTTTGGGAGGGCGACGGCACCCGCGCGCCATGTTTTGCCGTGGTCGTCGCTGAAAATGGTGCCGCTCATAGACGGTGCATGCGCTCCCTCCTTTCCGTAAGCCAGCCAGACGGGAACCAAAAGCCGCCCGTTTTTGAGTTGGATTCCATGCCCCGGGCCGGTCGCGAGTACTTTCCAGTCGCATGCAGATCGAAACGCTTCAAAGGTCTTCGTGATCTCGAGAGGCGCTGAAAATGTCAGGCCATCATCCGCGCTTTGCATGTAGAAGCAGCGCGCGTAATTGACGCAGTAGAGGAAGTGGATGACACCGGCTTCACGGTCCACGATCGCCACCGGGTTGTTTACAGTCTGTTCATTCTCGCCCCCCACGGGTTTCGTCGGATTCCCAGGCAAGCGCTCCCCGAAGTGCGCAACTTGGCGGGCAGGGGACCATGTTTGTCCCGCGTCAACGCTGCGGCGCAGGTGTACTTCAATCTCGCCCCAGTCACTGCGGGCGTTTTTTCGCGCCTCGCAATACGCCAGCACGGTACCCTTGGAGGTCACCACGATTCCCGGGATCCGAAAAAGCGTGACTCCGTTCTCTCCCGAATGGAAGAGGTCGGTTTTTTGAGGCGAAGCGCCAGCGGCCTCCGTCCAAGGAGAGAGCAACAGCAGGAGTGCGCCGGCGAGTAGCGACTGAACTTTTTGCGGGGGGCAATGAGAACTCATCTCGCGAACATAGGGGGAGCATTGTTGAATTCGACACCGGAATACTGGTAAGTTTTGTTTACCAGCAATGCCGATTGTAAAGCAGCCCAACCATCGCCCGTCGCTCATCGAGTACACTGCTCAAATCATGCGTGAGGCTTTGTCGGCTCGTGAATGGATTGACCAGATGCCCGGAGAGCGTGAATTAAGCCAGCAGCTCCATGTGAGCCGGCCAACGCTTCGGGCGGCCCTTGCTCTGTTGGAGCGCGAGGGGCTCCTTGTGCGCGAGCCCGGCCGGCGCAGGGGCATTGTGAAACTCGCCCGATTGCCGGCGCGAAAGTCTGCGCGGGTAATTGGTTTCCTTGCGCCGGGCCCCATTCAGGAAATCGTTCCGTCCGCGCATCTTTGGTTGAACGCACTTCAAAGCCATCTGCGCGACAAAGGCTATGAGATTCAAATTCACAGCAGCCGCAGCTGTTACTCGCAGAGTCCGGAAAGGGAACTGGCCGCATTCACCCGGCGGGTGCCAGCCGTGGTCTGGGTGCTCTTTCTTGGAACCGAGCGCATGCAGCGCTGGTTTATGCAAAGCGGGCTGCTTTGCGTAACTTCTGGCACTCCTTATTCGGGGGTCGAACTGCCGTCGGTTGACCTGGATCACCGGGCCACTTGCCGCCATGCAGCGGCGCAATTTCTGGGGCGGGGCCACAGGTGCATCGCCTTTCTGCGTCAGGGCCCGGCCAGCGCCGGTGACATTGAAAGCGAGCTAGGCTTTCTGGAGGCGTTCCGTGCGAATCCGGGCGCTGCGCCGATCGTCGCCGAGCACGATGGTTCGCCTTCGGGCATTCGAAGCCAGCTCAAAGCTCTGCTGCGTCGGATCCAGAAGCCCACGGGGTTTTTGGTCGCCCGCGCGATGCCGACGCTGACGGTGGCTAGCGAACTCATCAGGAGAGGGTACCGGCTCCCGCACGACGCGGCGGTCATAGGCCGGGACAATGATCATTTCCTGGATTTTTTCTCGCCCGGCATCGCCCGGTATCACGTCGACTCACAGCTCCAGGCCCAACGACTTGCCAGGCTGGTGCTGCAGGTCGCCCGGCGCGAGATCCCAAGGAACTCCAAGGTCCGCCTTATGCCCAAGTTTCTTCCCGGCGAATCGTTTGGGTAAGCGGTCGGGTCAACAGGGAAGTGAGCGGTTTGGTAATTAACCGTAAAAGTCGAATATAGCGCTCCGTCCCGGTGCGTCCTTTGTGCTTAGATATCCGCGAGGCCGCAGCTGCGAAGCGTGGGCGCCCGAAGGTATTTTCAAAAGCATCCTCCAAAGCACCCTTTTTCCCTTTTCCGATACCAATGGACACCAAGCGCAAACTCGAGATTCTTGCGGATGCCGCGAAGTACGATGCATCGTGTGCGAGCAGTGGCGCGGCTCGGAAGGATTCAACGGGGAGCAAAGGCGTTGGTTCAACGGGGGGCTCGGGGATCTGCCATTCTTACACGCCGGATGGGCGTTGCGTCTCGCTTTTGAAGGTGCTCATGACAAACGCCTGTTTGTACGACTGCCACTACTGCATCAACCGGCGCTCAAGCAACGTCACCCGGGCGCGCTTCACCCCGGAGGAGGTGGTGAAACTGACGCTGGATTTCTACAAACGAAATTACATCGAGGGCTTGTTTCTAAGCAGCGGCATCATCCGGAGCGCAGATTACACAATGGAGCTGGTGATCGAGGTGGCGCGGAAGTTGAGGGAGGAACATCAGTTCCGCGGCTACATCCACCTAAAGACCATCCCGGAGGCCTCCCAGGCGCTGATTGCTCTGGCTGGGCGTTACGCGGACCGAATCAGCATCAACGTTGAACTGCCCAGCCAGCAAAGCCTCAACACGCTTGCCCCGGAAAAAAACCTCGCGCGCACCGAGGAAGCCATTGGCCATATCCGCGAAAAGATCGACGAGCGTCATGCGGAAAAGCGCGGACCTGACACGCCCAAGCCTGCTCCTTTTGCGACGGGCCAAAGCACCCAAATGCTGGTGGGCGCGGACGCCTCGACTGACGCGGTGATTCTTGGGTGCGCGGACAAGCTTTACACGGTTCACCGACTGCGAAGGGTTTACTATTCCGCATTCAGTCCGATCCCTGAACCATCCGCAATTCTGCCCCTCAAGGCACCTCCGCTCATACGCGAGCACCGGCTTTACCAGGCGGACTGGCTGCTGCGGTTTTATGATTTCAAGGTTGAAGAAATAGCGTCGGCTGCGGATCCGAATCTGGATCTCGCGCTGGATCCGAAGCTTTCTTGGGCGCTTCGCAACCGGGAACGGTTTCCGGTGGATGTGAACAGGGCGCCCCGTGAAATGCTCCTGCGCATTCCGGGGCTTGGGGTGCGCAATGTTGAGCGGATTGTGAGTGCGCGCCGCTTCACAAGACTGCGGCTCGCGGACCTGATCCGATTGCGGCTCCAGCTGAAGAAGCTGATGCCCTTCATCATCACTGCGGATCATCATCCCGCCAGAATGGGGCTCGATAGCGACTCGCTTCGGGCGAGATTTTTGCCGCCGCCTGAGCAGATCGAACTTAATTTTGATGCGCCGCCAAAACCTGAGGCGAGCGACTTTAGCTCGGTAAGATCGGGCGAGCTCTAAGAAGCATGCGCACTATCGTCATCGAGCCTGAGTACGAGTCGTGGCGAAACTCCGCGCGCCGTTTGTTGGCGCAGGGCGTGGCACCCGACGAAGTGCTGTGGAGCGAGGACGCTCAGGAGGCTTCGCTTTTTGCCAGCGAGGATCCGCATGCGGAGCCTGCCCCGGAAAATCCGATCAAGGTGCCGCCCGCTTTTCTGGACATGGCGCGTAGCGCTGCGGCGCATACCGACGCCAGGCGTTGGGGGATGCTTTATCGCGTGCTTTGGCGGCTTACGCTCGGCGGTGAGCGGCACTTGCTCTCGATGGCAACGGACGGCGATGTGCGTCAGATTCAGAATTGGTGCAAGGCCGTGGGGCGTGACATCCATAAGATGCATGCCTTTGTGCGCTTCCGGTTGGTTGGAGTAAACGCCGACACAGGCCGCGAGCAGTTTGTGGCTTGGTTCGAGCCGGATTACCGCATCGTCCGGCTTTCGGCGCCGTTTTTTCAAAAGCGATTTACCGGCATGGACTGGTCCATACTGACTAACTACGAGTGTGCGCATTGGGATGGCAGGCGGCTGCACTTCACCGCTGGAGTCCAGCGTGGCAGCGCTCCAAATCAAGACGCGCTGGATGATCTTTGGCGCACGTATTATCAGAACATCTTCAATCCGGCCCGGGTCAAAATCAGTGCGATGCAGTCCGAGATGCCGAAGAAGTATTGGAAGAATCTGCCGGAAGCCCCACTGATCGCGGGCCTGATCGCGGAAAGTGCCGGCCGCGTCAGTGGAATGCTTGAAACCCCGGAGCATCCCGCAAAACCTGCGCCAAAGAATGAGTATCTGAAAATGCTGCACGATATGAACCGGAGTGATCCGCCGGAAAACAAGGAGTCGGCGCAGCCATGAGAGGCGTGAAAAAACAGGACCTTCCGTCGAAGCCGTGCACCGTCTGCGGCCGACCCTTTGCATGGCGCAAGAAGTGGGAAAAAGTGTGGGAGGAGGTAAAGTTTTGCAGCGATCGTTGTCGCAAAAACAAGGGCAGCTCCCGCGGCTGACAAAAAGAGCGACTGATCCGCAGACCCGAAAAAAGGTTAACCCGCCCCGAATAAAACAAAGTGCTCGTTCCCTGCGCCACTGGTTCCCTGTGCCATTATCCTGCGCCATTTACTCGATGGTTTGTGCATGCTGGCAAATAACAACCAGATGCATTCGGCGGGCTTGGGGTAGCCGTCGGCTTTGAGCTGGCTACAGCCCTCAGTGTTCGGCAATCTCGTAAGAGGATACACCCCCGTGAGAACTCAGCTTTTTTATTTGAATTGCCTTGCGGCCTTGATCGCTACGTGGACGCGCCTTGACGCTGAGACGTTGCCTCCGTTGATCGATGGAAAAATTCCGCAGGATCTGGACGAGCTCTGGGGTGACTTTGATCCACGCAAGGAACCGCTTGAAATCGAGACCACGAACGAATGGGAGCAGGAGGGCGTTACCTGCCGGATTCTCCGTTACAAAGTGGGCACCTTCAAAGAACAACCTGCAATAGTCGCCGCGTTCTACGCGATTCCAACAGATGCAAAAGCGCTGCCGGCCCTGATGCACATCCACGGTGGCGGCCAGTCTGCAAGCCTCGCAACGGTTGTTACCGATGCGAAGCGAGGTTATGCGAGCCTCTCGCTTAACTGGGGCGGCAACAAGATGACCTTCGCGGACGGCAAGGTCTACGAGGGACCCAACACCGATTGGGGCGCGCTCGACGCCACGCATCCGCCGCAAAGAAACAAGGTGAACCACTTCGCCGGAGGCACCGCGCCGGATGAGTTCACACTTGATGCTGTGGATTCGCCTCGCAACGGCAACTGGTTTCTCGTCACGCTTGCGGCGCGCCGTGGGTTAACGCTCTTGGAAACACAAGCCGGGGTGGATCCAGGGCGGATCGGCATCTACGGACATTCGATGGGCGGGCGTCTCACGACGCAGCTTGCCGGCATCGACAAGCGCGTGAAGGCCGCCGTGCCATCTTGCGGCGGTTCGGGCGACCTTACCGCTGGCCCAAACGAAATGCCGGGCGGTCAGCGCTCCAAGGCTGGACAGAGCGAGCTCGCGTGTGTCTCGGAGAACCCCTACATCCGCAGGATCTCTGTTCCGACGCTCTGGTTTTCGCCCACGAATGATTTCCATGCGCACATGGACAACATGGCGTGGAATTGGCGCGACGTGCCCGACTCGCTGTTGCGCTTGAGCATGTCTCCGCACTTCAACCACCGGCATGACAAAGCGAGCTCTCTGACCCAACATTTTTGGTTTGAGACGCACCTCAAGGGCAGGCAAGGGCTCATCCCGGCGACGCCCACGATCGCGCTCGAACTCGGGCGCATCCCGAAAGTCGTTGTCACTCCCGATCCGGCGATGGCATGTGAAACCGTGCGCATATATTTCACTCAGGACGTCCATGAACTGACGCGCTTTTGGAGACGCGCGGAAGTACACCATGAAAACGAACGCTGGGTGGCGGAGGCGCCCCTGCTTGATGCGACACAGCCGCTTTTTGCTTTTGCAAACGTTGTTTACGCCACGCCTCAGGAGTATCAAAAAATCGCGCAGGCCCCGGGTGGCGCGGATTCAAGTATCTACTTCTTCAGCTCGCGCGAAACCTGGGCAACGCCTGCGCAGCTCAAGGCGGCTGGCGCTGAGGCGACCGATGCCCCCGAGCGCGATATCGCCTCGGAAAGCGGCGACTGGGGCGACTGGTATGCGCTGAGCTGGGGTCACGCCAATCTCTGGAGCGTCCACACCCGCAAGGTAAAGGATCCTAAGTGGCGCGGACCGGCGGGTGCGAGGCTGCGCCTTGAAATAGCGGCACGCGAGGACAGTTGGATTGCCGTTAAATGTGTGAGCAACGAATGGGGAGCTTTCAACTCAGGACCGAAGATTGAATACGCGGTGGCAAAAGCGCTGAAGGTGAGGGAGGGCTGGGCGGAGGTGGAAGTCGATCTCGCCGACTTGCGTCCGCTGGGCACCGCGAGCGGCAAGCTCGCAGACTGGGACACGCTGACCGAGATCTCGATCACGCCAAACCTGCCCGCCGAGATAAAGACAGACGAAATGATATCGTCCAAGGGATGGTTGCGGGGGTTAGAGCCAAGGATCCGTAACCTGCGTTGGGAGGGCGGCGTCTACAGCACGAACCAGAAAGCGCCGTCGCCACTCTCGGAAGCGGAACGCACAAAAGCGTTCAATGATTCCATCAAAGCCTCGCTCGAGCAGGAGAAGCGGGAACGGAACGGGAAGTGACCGGCAGATTCTGCGCCGGTACACGCGAGAATTTTTACGTCCCAGAGGCGCAACTCAATCTGATTCAGGATGGCGAAGATCAATCCTGAGCGTTGCTCGGTGAATCCAGAAGAATGCGGCAAAGCTTATCTGGCTGCCGAAGTCCGAGTTGCGGGCTGTCTGAGTGACTACGAAAAAAAATGCTTTTTAAATTCGCCGTATCCCGCGCCGCTCGGCAACCTCATGCCGTCGATCACTTAGACTCTGACCTTCCAACCTCCCAATCCCAACCCATGAGCCTCCTTCGCCGTTTCACTCTTCTGCCATTCGTGGCGTTCGTAACCGTTGCGCTTGCGCCCCTCACTGCGCAGGCTGCGGATTCCAAGCCCGTTCGTGTCCTTCTCTTGGACGGTCAGAACAATCACAATTGGAAGGCTACTTCGCCTATTCTTCGGCAGGCTCTGGAAGCTTCCGGCCACTTCTCGGTCGACGTCTCCACCTCCCCCGAAAAAGGCGCGACCGAGGAAGTATGGAGCCAGTGGAATCCTGCCTTCGCTTCCTACGATGTGGTTGTGAGCAATTACAACGGCCAGCCTTGGCCGGACAGTGTCCGCACCGCCTTTGAAAAATACGTGTCCGGCGGCGGCGGTTTTGTGTGCGTGCACGCAGCCAACAACTCCTTTCCCGAATGGCTCGAGTACAACCGCATCATCGGCATCGGCGGCTGGGGCGGTCGAAATGAGAAGAGCGGCCCGTACCTTTACGTCAGTGAAGGGAAAGTTGTGCGGGACACCGCTCCAGGCGGGGGCGGTTCCCACGGCGCGCAGCACGAGTTCGTTGTGGAAATGCTAAACACGACCCACCCCATTACCGCCGGAATGCCCGCCCGCTGGCTCCACGCGAAGGATGAACTCTACGACTCCCTTCGCGGCCCAGCCGAAAATGTCGAGGTCCTTGCTTACGCCTTCAGCGACAAGAGCAAAAAGAACGAACCGATGATCATGACTCTCTCGTATGGCAAGGGCCGCGTATTCCACACCCCGATGGGACACGCTGATTACTCAATGAAGTGCGCTGGCTTTCAGTCCGTCATGCTCCGCGGCACCGAATGGGCAGCCACCGGCAAGGTCACCATTTCCCTTCCAAAGGACTTCCCGAGCACGGAGGCGGTGATTTCCGTCCCCTGATCCACGCCGGGTTACCCGTTAAACTCGGTTAATCTTGAGTCCGTCTCCACGGTGTTCCCATCTGCGGAATTTTTATCTCCACCGCAAACGACGAATGTCCCGGCGTGCGCCTCTCCGCTCACGGCGTGCTTGATAACGAATACAAGTACGGCTGGAACGCCGGAGCTTTCGAAATCGAGGACACTATCGTGACGCCGATGACTCGCCATCATCTTCCTGAGACGAGTCGCGCGCTCGTGCGCGAAAAGCTGCCGACGGTGTGGAATGCAATCCACTGAGAGCGCGCATGCCGTTCACTTGCGAACCCGCGATGCACGCGCCGTGGTTGATTCAAAGAGGCAGTCCGACAAACAGCAGTCCGACAAACAGCAGTCCGGCGCCCAGTGTCCCTTTCATTTGCCGGAATTTGCCGTGAGTTTCGCGATGAGATAATCGCTGATCTTGTCATGCTTCACATCCTGTGCCCCGGGATAAACCAGCTCGCATGTAACACCGGTCGCCTTGCAATGCGCCTGCAATCCGACGCCAAAATTCGCGCTATGCGTAGGATCCTTCTCGTCCTGTCCCAGCGCAGGTGGATTTGTGTAGAACAGATAAATGGCCGGATCATCCTTGGACACTAAGGCGTATGGCGAATACTCGGCGATCCATGGCAGGATGCTTTCGCGCTTCGTGAGAAATTCATCGAACGAAGAAGTTTTTTTCGCAGCATCAGCGGCGATCCCGAACGCATGCGCGCCGTACCGGCTGTTGGGCGTCCATTCTTTCATCTGCGCGGGATCGAGGGTTGTCTGGGCTCCGTTGACCGCCGCGCACAGCAGGCGTGTGGATTCACGCGCCACTGGATCCGCGCTGCCGGCGTCAGCGAGATCATCGTGGAAGGCGAGCCAGAGGGATGTGCAGGCGCCCGCCGAGCCGCCGCTTGCGGCAATACGTTTTTTGTCGATATTCCATTCGGCGGCTTTGCTCCGCACAAACTGCAGGGCGCGCGCTGCATCGTGCAGCGGACCTTTTACGGGAGGAGTGACTCCATCGGCCGTGGCCTCAGCGATGAAACGGTATTCAACCGACACTACGGAAATGCCCTTGGCGAGCATCTCGGTTAAAAGCGCGGGATACAGCCCGCTGCTCCGGTTGCCGCCCTGCCAGCCGCCGCCGTGCACAAAAAACAAAAGCGGCGCGGGCTTGTCGGTCGCGGCCTTCCAAAAATGGATCACCTGTTTGGGGTGGGGGCCGTATGCAACGTTGGCCTGAGTGGGCGCCGGGTTGTACTCGGGCTCGACTTGGGGGGCTTTCGCCGCGGGAGCCGGTTGAGGGTTCTTAGGCGTTTCTGCCGCCAGAAGAGGAGCACTTAGAAGAAGTGAGAGCGCGGGCACTGAACGCGCCAGCAGTAGGGAAGCCGAATTGGGAGTGATGCTATTCATGTCACGGGATATAAGTCCGGGGTGGCCTCGAATATTAGCACCCAGTAAAGACGAGAACGGCGGATCTAATCTTTGGCAAATTGAGTTGCTGGCTCTAAAACGCCAGACGCACGGACGTGTGGCATTCTTGGTTGGAGCTGAGGTTTGGGGCGCAGGGTGTATCCGTTTACCGGAACGCGGTCCATCGACAAGCCCTGGGAGCGCGTAGCCCCAGCTGCGCCTGGACGCGGATTGGACCAAAGAGTCGGCGCAGCAGGGAAGTAGTGCAACCCATCCTGAGGTAGAGACGTGTAAGCGCAGCTGGGGCTGCGCGGTCCCAGGGGGATGTCGTGATTTGTGCGTGTCCGGTTCAAGCGCTCCTTTAAAGCTCGCCGGACTGTCTTGTGGGCTTGCGGTCCGCTGGCGTAGCCTGGACATCTGGCGCCGAGGGCTTTCTTTTTCTGGAACAACGATCGAGCCCTCTGGAGCTTGAGCGATTACCTGGCCCGGTTTTTCTCTGTGCTTCTTTTTTGCGCTTCTTTTTTCGCAAGCTTCTGAGAATTGGACTCAGACGAGGCCGGCGTGCTTGGCAATCATCCATTGGCCGCGGGTCGTGGCGTTTGCGGGTGCGCGTTTGGCGGTGACTCCAATCAGTTCAAAAGCGCTTTCATAACGGGAGCACAGTTCCTCATCGCCGATCAGCGTGACTCCGGGCAGCGGGCTTCCGTGAGCCGCCATGGCAGCTGCGATTTCAAGGCCAGTTAGGATTCCAGAAAGGTAGTCGGGCAGGCCCTCCGGGGGAATAACCCCCATCAGTCCCGCGGTGCGCACGGAGAAGATCACGTGGGAGGTTTGGTCGGGCGATTCCAAGCCGATGCGGACGCCCGTCTGAAAATGAGACGGGCTGTGCGCTCCAAAACGCATGAGCTTTCCGAGGATGCTGTGTTTGGTGAGCAGTCCGTAGAGTTCGCCGGTCATGTAGGTGCGGAAGCGGCCGATGGATCCATCGGCTTCGACCCACGCCCATTTGCTATGAGTGCCGGGCAGAACGCAGAGAG
>JBILUQ010000048.1:0-18880 GCA_044370935.1 Chthoniobacteraceae bacterium | reverse complement strand
CCTTAAAAGGGCGCTGCTCTACCATTGAGCTACCAACCCAATTTGATCCAGTGGACCAAACGAGAAGCGGGTTATAGATCCGCGCCACACTGCTGACAAGACTTATCGTTTCGATAAGTTAATTTTTCGAAATCATCATCTGAAAGTCAGGGGAATCAAGGCAGAACCTTAACTTCGATCCGCTTGTAGGAGACCTTGCTGATTGGGTCATGCCCCTGGATGGCAAAAGTTCCGTGTCCAATCATGCGTCCTGCAAAACCTTTCGGAGGATTCGCTGGGTCGGGTTCCACAAAATCAGAAACGACTTTTCCATCCACCTTAGTCACGATGTGTTTCCCCTCCACAATTACCTCCATCACAAACCATTTCCAGTCTTGTGCAGGGGCAGTGAAGTTATCCAAGATTCCGTACAAACCCGCGGTCTTCTTCGGATCCTTGTGGGTGTTATTCACCTGCACCTCGTAACCTTTCGCTGGCCAACCCGAGTCCTGAAAGTCCGTATGAAAGTAGACTCCAGAATTTGATTCGGGGTTGGTCATCACCTCCACGCGGAGATGAAAGTTTTTAAAATCATGCCCGGACAGCGGCCCATCGTAAAACAAGTGTGCCCGATCACCATTCGCAACCAGCAGTCCGTCTTTCACGGTGAAAGTCGCTTGATTTTCATTCACCTTCCATCCATCCAGATTTTGCCCGTTGAACAACGGCACAAATCCATCGGCAGAATCGGCGGCCAAGCATTGCACAGAGGCGGACAGCAGGCAGGCAAGAAGAAATGTTTTCATAGTCATCAGGCCGCTATCCAGAAGATCGCAGCACCCCCCGTCAATTGTTTTCGAGCCAGGCTAGGTCTCGTTCTCGGATCGCAACTGACCTCGTGACATCCCCTGAGCAGATTTCGGCGTACAACAGACTGCCAACCAGATAAACTAACGCACTATCGATCACAAATTTACAGCATTAAAGCGCGCCTCTCAAGCGCTCGCAGGCGCTCAACTTTGCCAGCACGCATGCCGGTTCCGAATCAGTGAACTGATCAGCAGCATGGACTTCCACCGAATGCATCCCTAAGATCGCGGGATGAAAGCACTGCAGCTTTTCGCCATCCTCTCAGCCTCAATAATTTTCAGCGGTTGCGAATCCGAATTACCGGACCGCTCCCCTGACATGGGCACGCGACTCAAGCGGGGATTCCGGGGCGAAGGAAACCTGTACATCCCCCAGGACCCGGCGCGTCCAACCTCGCCGGCAGCCGCTCCCATTCAGCATTAACGGACAGTATCTCTCATGCCGACTCTTTCCACCCACGGGCGCCTGCTCATCCTCGATTTCGGATCACAGTACACCCAAGTCATTGCCCGCCGCGTTCGCGAGTGCCAAGTTTACTCACAAATCGTTCCGTACGACATCTCGTCAAGCGAACTGAAGAGGCTCGCCCCGCAGGGTATTATTCTTTCCGGCGGGCCATCTAGCGTTTACGGGAAAAATTCCCCGCACCCAACGCTGGACGTCTTCAAACTCGGAGTTCCCGTGCTCGGGATCTGCTACGGAATGCAACTCATGGGACACCACCTGAAAGGCAAGGTGGAACATTCCGAAAGGCGCGAATACGGGCTTGGAAAACTTGAGGTAAAGACAAACTGCCCACTCTTCAAGGGTCTCGGCAAATCGCTGGAAATTTGGAACTCACACGGCGACAAAATCACGAAATTGCCCGTCGGATTCCGGACAGCAGCAACCACCGAGAACAGTCCCTACGCCGCGATTGAACATCCTGAAAAGCAATTTTTCGGACTCCAGTTCCATCCCGAAGTTGCCCACACACCCAAGGGGAAAGATATTCTCCAGAACTTCCTTTTCACCATCTGCAAGTTCAAGCGCGATTGGACCATGGGGAGCTTCATCGAGGAGATCTGCGAGAAGATCCGGGAGCAAGTCGGTAAAGACCGGGTCATTCTTGGATTGAGTGGCGGAGTGGATTCAAGCGTGGCAGCCGCCCTTATTCACCGAGCAATTGGGGAACAACTCACATGCGTCTTTGTGAACAACGGGCTTCTGCGCAGTAATGAAGCGGAAGCTGTCCAGAAGCTGTTTGGAGACAATTTTCATATGCGGCTCAAAACCGTCAATGCGACCGGACAGTTCCTTACCAAGCTCAAGGGCGTCACCGATCCCGAACGCAAACGGCACATCATCGGACGTGAATTCATCCGTGTATTTGAAAACGCTGTCAAAGACCTCACAAAATCCGGAGCGAAGGCCAAAAACGGTCCGAAGTACCGGTTTCTTGCGCAAGGTACTCTCTATCCAGATGTGATTGAAAGTGTCGCCATCGCGGGAAATCCTGCGGCGCTTATCAAGAGCCACCATAACGTGGGAGGACTTCCAAAAAATATGAAGTTCGAGCTCGTGGAGCCGTTGCGGGAACTCTTCAAGGACGAAGTCCGGGAAGTTGGAGCAAAGCTAGGGCTGCCCAAAGAAGTCGTGCAGCGGCAGCCATTTCCGGGGCCGGGATTAGCTGTGAGAATTCTTGGAGACATCACACGCGAACGGCTTCGGATCCTGCGTGAAGCGGACGCCATTGTCGTTGCGGAGATGAAGTCGAACAAGTGGTACTACCGCGTTTGGCAAAGCTTCGCAGTGCTCCTGCCCGTGCGTTCGGTCGGCGTGATGGGAGACGAAAGAACTTACGAAAACACCATCGCCCTGCGCATTGTGGAGAGTCAGGACGGGATGACTGCGGATTGGGTGAAACTCCCCTACTCGATTCTCGCAAAGATTTCGGGTCGCATCATCAACGAAGTGAAAGGCGTGAACCGGGTGGTGTATGATATTTCATCCAAGCCACCCGCAACAATTGAGTGGGAGTAACTTGAGCATCGAGGTGCTTGTGCCCACTTTCAATTAGCCCCAAGTCAGCTGGCTCTGCACCTAAACATACGCTGGCGACTGTCGTCGCAGCCCGCTACTTCCACAAAGGGAAAACTAGAGGGAAAAATAAAATTCGGATCGACCAAAGCGAAAAAGCCACTTCCCTGAACTCCGTCAGGAAGTGGCTTTTTACGACGATAAGTAGGGCTGTTTCTCAGGCTACTTCTTCTTTTTGCCCTTGCCGACGCCTGCGAGGAATTCCTCGAGAGTCAGTAAACCATCGCCATCCTTGTCCAATTTTTTGAACTCTGCCTCGTCCTCTGCAGCGGTTTTCTTTCCTACATACTCAGCCTGAGAAAGCTTTCCGTCTGAATTCTCATCCCATTTTTTGAACATTTCCTCTGGCGTGGCATGCGCGCCTTTCTTCGGTTCATCGGCACCGAAAAGTACGGTTGAAGAGACAACTGAGGTGATCAGAACTAGTGGTAGTATTTTCATGGGGTTTTGATTTGTGGATAGTCGGCCGACCCTGAGACATTCACCATCACGTGTTGATCACGGGACCGTGGCCTCGCTTGCGACCCACTTGCCAAACACGGTCCAAAGTTAAAAGTTACGCCATTTTCTTTGCCCAACCTAAAAACTCCTTTTTTCATGTGCTTACCCGTCCGGAAGGAGGAACATTTGCGGCCGCTTCTGCCTACTGGAACTCGACGACCCCGCACGCCCCCGAAGCAACGGAATATGCCGTTCACAACTCATCCTACTTGGGGCAGCGAAGGGCAGCCGGCCTGATCACCGGATCTTCTGATCCGGAAGCTCCTTCTTGATGCCCTCATCAATCGGCATTTTGTCTGCACTTCCCGCCAGGCCAGCTGCCGCGAGCAACCCATCCAACTCCTTCTTGAGCGACGACACACGGCTTGCCTGATTCGGGGCTTTTGCAAGATTCACGAGCTCTTCTGGGTCAGCTTTGAGATCGTACAACTCGCCCTCGTGCCGGTCTGGAGACCCGTCCCCGTGAGGATATCGGATGTATTTCCACTGATCCGTGCGCAGCGCGCGAACGTTGGGCGTGTAGGGGAACTGCTTTTCGTAGTTGTACTCGTAGAACCAGGACGTCCGCCAGCTGGAGTCCCCCCCCTTGAGCAGCTTCACCCATGACTTGCCCTGTACATTTTCCAGAGGCTTAGCACCGCACAACTCGAGGATACTCGGCGCAATGTCAATGGTGAGCGCCTGCTGCGGAACTAGCTTCCCCTTCCCCAAAGCGGGATAACGCACAAGCAAAGGCACGCGCAGGCTGGCCTCGTGTGCAGTACGCTTGTCCACCATGCCGTGTTCGCCCTCCAGCAAGCCATTGTCACCCATGAACACAACTACCGTGTTCTCCAGCTGCCGAGTGTCTTCAAGATGCTTGAGCAGGCGACCGACGCTGTCGTCGACGCTCAAGATTGTCCCCCAGTACCCGTGCACCATGTTCTCAAAATCCTTCACAGCCTCAGGCTTGTCATCGGGAAACTGCTTCCGCCAGTCAAACAACGGGCCGTAAATCCCGTGCCATGTGTACAAGCGGTCCTTAATCCATGCCGGCTTCTGCTCGAGCTTGAACGCGGAAGAAGGGTATGGAACGCGAACGGAATCGAACGTGTGCGCATACTTCTCCTCAGGGGTGTAGAAACTGTGCGGGGCCTTGTGCCCGACACAGAGCGCCCAGGGCTTGCCCGAGTGATCGCGTTTGAGCCAGTCGAGCGCCATGTCCGTGACAACCGTCGTGTAGTAACCTGGCATGACCTTGCCAGCCTCCCCGTTGATGTTCCACTCGGTATCGAAGTACTTGCCCTGCCCCTTGTGCGTCGCGAAGAAGGAAAAGCCGGCGCGCGGATTATCGTTATTCTCGCCCATGTGCCATTTGCCCATGTAGGCGGTGTCGTATCCCTCGGAAGTCAGACGGCTTGGCCAGTGCGTGAGATTTGATGGCAATTCTGTGAAATTATCACGCACGCCATGTCGGTGCGCATACATTCCGGTCAGAATAGAAGCGCGACTTGGTGAGCAAAGCGAGGTGGTGCAAAACATGTTTTCAAACCGCACGCCTTCTTTCGATATTCGGTCGATTTGGGGTGTCTTTAATGCCGGATGGCCCGCGCAGCTTATGGCGTTCCATCGGATATCGTCGCATAGGATGAAGAGTACGTTTGGTCTTTTCTCAGCAGCAAAGCCGCTCGAGCACGTCAGGATCGAAGTCACCGCGCCAATCCAAAACGCAAAAAACATCGGGGGAACCAGTTTTAATTTCATGAGTAAGAATGCCATTTACACCATGCGGCCTACTGAGGCAATGCTCAGCGGCTCAACTTTTGGAGCCACTCTTCGAGCATCTCTCTCTGCCTTGCTTGCACCCCGTCAGGAAGATGTTCAAGCATCCATCCCACATCTTCGGCTGCGCCGATACGATTTCCCTGGAGCTCACGAATCATTGCGCGACTGAGGCGCTCGCGCCCCGCATCAGGATCCAACGCAATGAGCAAGTCAATGTAAGGCAGCGCCTCCATCGCCCCGTTGCGAGTCTCTAATTGCGGTCCCGCCAGATTACGGATCATCCGCACAATGATGTCTCGCTTACTAGCGGGCTTCTTTGCTTTTTCAGGTACGATCGCGCCGTCGCTCACAACGTCGATCGCCTGTGCCATACTAAGGCGCTTTCCCCCATCATAAACGTCCACCAAAGAAAATTCGTCCTGTCCACCAAGCCGGTATCCAACCATGAAGCGGCCAGGCAAGGGAATCCCCACCACTCCCGCAATGCCCAAACGCCGCGAAAGCTCGATGTAGACCACCGAAAGAGTAATTGGCAATCCCTCGCGATCATCGAGCACCTCGTTCACATAACTGTTGGAGCGGCTTGAATAATCGCTCCTGCTGCCGTGAAAGCCATTTTCCTCGAACAAATATCGGTTAAGCCGCAGCACAGCGGATTCAGTATTCTTCAATAAATCTGAATCACCCGAAAGCTCCTGTGTCATCTGCTCAAACTCTCGTTGATAAATCGCCAAGTCCAAATCCGGATTGTCGTGCTTGGAGAGGAGCAGCGCGCACTGTAACAAGTCGGCCTCATTCTCGGGCTTTCCTAATTCTGCGACGAGAGCTTCACGAACCGAGCGCTGATGCAATTCAACCGTCATTTCCTTCAACATCTTGGATGACCTTTCCAATTCCAGCTGCTGCCGAATCATCAACCGTCGGCCCGATTCAGGATCCTTTCTCAATTCATCGATCACCTGCGCAGGTTGAATTCGCTTTTCAACCAAGTCGTCGAAAAGACCCTTAAACCTTGTCTCCAGTTCCATCGAAAACGGCTTTTCCGAAAGGTCATTACCAATCCTGAAATTTTTATAGCTCGCCGAAGTTGCACGAAATTTGCAAAGACCTGCGGAGCCGCCTCGGAGTCCAGGATCTTCACGATCTACCACCTGACGACCGTTTACGAAACAACGGATCCGCATCCCATCTACTCGCACCCTCAGAGTGTTCCAATCCTCAGGTAGATAGGCGTCCGAGGCGAACTCATCGAGAATTTTCCAAGAATAGACGTCGGGGCCATCAAAGCACGTGAGGCGCAATTTTCCCGCGCTTGGATAAAATCCGTAGTGCCGATCTTCTCCGTCCGCACAGAAAGCAAGGCCTGCGGCGCCCGTTTCATCATCGAGCCGAACGGTGACTGCCGCTTCGAAAACGTCGCTTTGCGGCTTCTCATTCCACAAACACAACGAACGGCCGCCAAACCCCTGCCCGGACTGCGTCACCTGGATGATGCCGGCGCGCTGCGTCCATTGTGCGCCCATCAGAGTGGTCCAGAGACGTGGATTCAAAACCCCAATTGTAAGCCAGCGCTCCATCGGGATCGGGTTGGGCCGCTCTACAAGCTTCTTGAGAGCGTTCACGGGCATCGCAAACCCGAGATTCTTTGTGCGAGCGGACTTGAGGGTGAGTACTCCAAGCACCCTGCCCTGCCGGTCCACAAGAGGGCCGCCGCTATTGCCGCGTTCGATCGGAACCGCGATCTGAATCATCGGCGTGCCTTCCACATCACGGCTTGGCTCGGATATCACACCTTCAACAACACTGAAAGCGAGCCCAGCCGGATTGCCCATCGCCACGATCGGCTGCCCCTGACGCATCGCGTCCGAATCACCAAACGCGAGTGGCTTGAGACCTTTTTGCGCCACCCGCAGGATCGCGAGGTCGAGCCGCGCATCGTTCGCCAGTACTTCGGTAACATCAAGGGAACGACCATCGCTAGTCTCCACCAAAATGCGGCGAGCTTCGCCAATGACATGACGATTGGTCGCGATGAGATCCTCCCCGATTACAAAACCGCTACCCACTCCAAATGGGCCGTCCCTCCCAACTTGGGTCACACTCACAACGGAAGGCTTGATCTGCTCAGCGATCTGCTCGACGGATTTGCCCCCACGCCGCGTCTTGGCTGGAACAGAGGCATTCGGCAAGGGCTCGCCAACAACGAGTGTCGGAGCGCTGGCATTGGGTTTTGACTCTACGGCTCTGGCCCCGCAGACAAAAACCGCCAGACCGAGCGCTGTTAGCAACGCCCTCCGACAAAGCGGCATGGCAAAAGCCTGCGCGAAGCCAAACTGAAATGTCGTAGGATGTGAATGAGACACGGGAGAGCGCATCAGAGGGTGTGATTAAAGCCGAAGGGAACTTGTCGACTGGTAGCTGGAGCCTACTACGACGACTCTGCCGGCCAGCAACCCTTAGATCAGATGTTTTAGCCGATGATAACTTGCCTGCGGCGGGGAAATCGCCTGATAGTCTTGCTTTTCCCCTCCATGAACCTGAATCGCATGAATCGCCTCGCCCTTGGATTGTTCTCCCTGCTGCTGGTCTCTTCAGCCTGTGCCGCGCAAAAACCAAACATCATCTTCATCATGGCCGATGACCTCGGCTATTCGGATCTAGGCTGTTACGGTAGCGAAATCGCCACGCCCAACTTGGATTCACTGGCCGAGGGAGGCCTGCGCTTTACACAGTTTTACAACACTGCCAGATGCTGGCCGAGTCGCAGCTCTCTTTTGAGCGGATACTACGCGCAACAAATCCACCGTGACGCCTTGCCGACCCTCGGAGGGGGTGGTCAAGGCACGAGGCAAACATGGGCACGTCTGCTTCCAGACTATCTTAAGCCGGCAGGATACCGGAGCTATCACAGTGGAAAATGGCATATCGATGGTAAGGTGCTCGCAGGCGGCTTTGACCGCTCCTTGGACATGAAGAACCAGGGAAACTATTTCACTGCGAAAGGAAATTCGATCGATGACGTTCCGGTCACTCCGCCAGAAAATGAAACAGGATATTACGCATCCACCGCAATTGCGGACCATGCTATCGAATGCCTCAAAGACCACGCAGCTAAACACGGCACCAAGCCGTTCTTTCACTATGTTGCATTCATTGCACCGCACTTTCCATTGCACGCGCTTCCCGAGGACATCGCAAAATACCGCGACCGTTATTTGCAGGGCTGGGAGGCGCTGCGAGCGGAGCGATTCGCGAAGCAAAAGAAGCTAGGCATCACAAACACTACTCTCTCCGAACTAGAGCGGGAAGTTGGGCCTCCGTACGCGTTTCCCGAGGCTATCGAAAAACTCGGCCCCGGCGAAGTAAACCGCCCCTTGCCATGGACAGAGCTCACTGAGGAGCAGAGGCGTTTTCAGGCGACAAAAATGGCGATCCACGCGGCGATGGTGGACCGTATGGACCAGGAAATCGGACGAATCATCGACCAACTCAAAACGATGAAAGCCTTTGAGAACACTCTGATCATGTTCGCCTCTGACAACGGAGCTAGCGCAGAAATCATGGTTCGTAACGGAGGTCATGATCCCCAAGCACCGGCGGGCAGTGAGAAAACTTACCTGTGCCTTGGACCCGGGTTTTCGAGCGCATGCAACACTCCCCATCGCCGACACAAGACATGGGTGCACGAAGGTGGAATCAGCACGCCGCTGATCGCCCACTGGCCTGCCGGCATTGCGTCCAAAGGTGAACTGCGCCAGACCCCGGGACACATGATCGACTTCGTCCCAACCGCTCTCGAGGTTGCCGGAGTCCAAAAACCCAGAGAGTGGGCGGGAGAGACGATTCCCCCAGCTCCCGGCAAGAGTCTGGTGAATACGTTCGCAAGGGAACAAACCTTCAGCCGACACAGCCTGTGGTGGTTGCACGAAGGCAACCGGGCCGTCCGTGTGGGCGACTGGAAGCTCGTAGCGGCAAAAAATGAGCCATGGCAGCTTTACGACTTAAAAACGGACCGCGCAGAGCAGCACAATTTGGCAGCTCAAATGCCGGAGAAAGTGAAGGAGCTTGAGTCCGCATGGCAGAGTCAGACGGACGCTTTCACAGAACTTGCAAAGAAAACAAACGATTCAGCACCGGCGGAAAACAAACGGGCGGCAAAAGGCAGGCAAAAGGCTGCCGAATAAGATTCGATCCTCGCTCCCACTCCAAGCAGACCTAGCGAGGATGCTCGCGCTCGGCATGAGTCTGGCCGGCAAACGCGGCGACAACCTGAAATCCAACAGCAGTAGCAACTATTAGTTGTGGCCGGGGTTTAGGTAAGGGGCTTCGCACCCGCCCCAAAGGGGCGGATCAAAACGCGAGGTGCCCTGCCAAAAATTCATCTTTTACATTAATGAAGTTCGCTTATCCCCTCGGCTGCGCCGCGCTACTCCTGCCTCAGATCTCAGTACTCGCGAACATTCAACTGCCTGCCGTCATTTCCGATCATATGGTGTTGCAGCAGGGCGTTTCCGTACCAATTTGGGGTTGGGCAGACGCTGGAGAAGAGGTGCGCATTTCGGTGCGAACCGAGTCAGGTAACGGCGCCAACGCACCCGAACAGATTCATAACGCGAAGGCGGACTCAGAAGGAAAATGGAAAATTAGCCTTGGAAAACTTTCGGTCGGTGAGCCGCTTGAAATCGAAATTCAGGGCAACAATTCGATCACGATCAAAGATGTTCTCGTGGGCGAAGTCTGGCTCGGGTCGGGCCAGTCAAATATGGCGATGAATGTCAGCCGCGCGAAGGATTTCGAGGAAGAAAAGAAAACAGCGGATCTTCCCAAACTAAGGATGTTCAAAGAGGAATCCCCGGCTGCGACCTCCGAGCAGAGGCCGGGCTCGGGAAAGTGGTTGGTTTGCTCACCCGATACGGTGGGCACGTTTTCAGCAACACTCTACTTTTTCGGGCGCGAAATTCATCGTCATCTCGGTCTGCCTGTCGGTCTGATCAACTCATCGGTTGGAGGAACACCGATCGAATCGTGGATCGCGCCTGAAGCGCAGAAACAAAGCAAGGAACTGGCAGACGCTTTGGCCGCTAGCACGAGACAAGCCGGAGAACTCGCCTCCGAGGCAGCCATGAAGCGATACGAAAACCAACTCGAGCAATGGAAGAAGGAGGCCGCCAAAGCGAAGGCGAACAAACAAAAGCCACCAGCAGCCCCGCGCAATCCCTCGGAATTATCCGCCCGCAAAGGCAATATTGGGGGTTTGTTCAATGGCAAGATTGCTCCTCTTATTCCGTATGCCATCAAGGGCGTAATCTGGTATCAGGGGGAGGCAAACAGTTCCCCCGAAAAGGCGCCCTTCTACGGGGCCCAACTGCGGGCGCTGGTTTCCGACTGGCGTGCGCGCTGGGGCCACGAATTCCCATTCGCGTGGGCACAACTCCCGAATTTTGCGGGGCCCGGGCGCGACTGGCCATTGGTGCGGGAGGCGATGCTGAAGACGCTCGCGCTACCCAGAACCGGGATGGGCATCAATATCGACATTGGCGAAGAAAAGGAAATTCATCCAAAAAATAAACAGGAAGTGGGCCGCCGCCTTTCTCTTTGGGCGCTTGGCGACGTGTACGGGCGGAAGGTGAATTCAACAAGCGGCCCGCTGCCATCCGGACATGAGATCAAGGGATCCGAAATCGTGCTCAGGTTTTCACACGCAGATGGCGGGCTGGTTACAAAAAATGGCGCGCTCGATGGGTTCATCATCGCCGGCGAGGATCGCCAGTGGAAGCCTGCCGTCGCGCGCCTTGAGGGAAACACGGTAGTCGTCTCCTCGCAGGAAGTGACATCACCAGTCGCCGCCCGCTATGCATGGGAGAACTTCCCCCACTGCAACCTTTACAATGGCGCGGGTCTTCCTGCGTCCCCCTTCCGCACGGACGATTGGAAATCCCAGTAGCAGCGTGGGCCTTTGGAGCAATGAAGCCGCACAAGATTCCGGCTTCGAGGGTCTCGTTGTATCAACAACGCCAATACTTTAAATTCTTCCAAAACGCTTTCAAGGCCACTGCGCAAGTTTCTTTACCAAAACTTTAAGTAAAAACCGGCACGGGGTGCGTCATAGTGGGCAGAACCACTCTCCACCCCTCGCTATGGACGACGCCGAACTCGAAAAAGCCTACGATGCACACGCGTCTGGTCTTTTCCGATATCTGCTCGGCTTTACAAAGTGCGAGGCGGATGCCCGGGATCTTCTTCAGGACCTTTTCATCAAGCTGGCTCGGGGAGTCAAATACCCGGCTCTCAATCAAAAGGCGCTCGTGTACCGGATCGCGCACAACCTTGCCATCGACTGGCTGCGCAGGCAGACAGCCAGAGGTGACGCGAAGCAGCGGCTCCTTGGCGAGCTTGATTCGAATCCACGGTGCTCACACGACCCCGATTCTGATCTCTTCGCAACGAGCTTTGCCAGCGCGATGCAGACACTTCCCGAGGAACAACTGGCCGTCGTACAACTCAGGCTATTTGACGGCCTGACCTTCGAAGAAATTGCCGCGGTCCAAGAAGTGCCGTTAAACACCGCTGCCAGCAGATGGCGTTACGCCATCGAAAGGCTCCGCTCCATCCTTCGCCCGCTTTACGAAGAAATCATATGAACGACGAATTTGAATCGCGCGTTAAAACACTTGCGAGGACCATCTCGAGAGATGATCCAACGCCGGATTGGAAGTCGGAGATTCTTGCCAAAGCCCGCCGCGAAGCCAGTTTTGTTCAGCTCCGAACCTTTCTTCCGCCGCGGTGGCTTGCGGTAGGTTGGGCGGCGGCGTGGACCGGCATATTACTGCTCGGCTGGAGCGCCCACTCCACTTCGCAACAAATCGCGAGGGCGATTCCCCCAACTAGTCCTTCGCGCAAACCACTCTCAAGACCAGCTGAATCGCTTACTGCGAATTTATCCGCATTTGAGCGACACTTAACCCTTGGCGTGGAACTCCAATGATCAATCTTTTCAAATACTGCCTGCAGCACTCTTCGGTTCGCGTGGCGGCCCGGCGCGTAATGTGGACCGTGTTCACCCTTATCACCGCATATTTCCTGCTATGTACCGTGATCAATTGGTACGGTGCCACCCGCCTGAAGGCGTCGCTGGCGTTGATTAAAGCGCAGGGCGAGACCGTCGATGTTCGTGCACTGCTTCCTAGCCCCGTGAATGAGGCGGAAAACTTTTGTGCGATTGAGCCGCTAAGGGATTTGGCCATGGACGCGAAAAAAGAAGGACTTCCTCAGGAAAGACGCAAAAGACTAGAGGCACTGAAACTGCCTCAGTCAAATGGTGGCAAACGCCGGCCTGCCCTACCCAATCCATACTCGGGTCAACGTACCGATTTGGCGGCGTTCAACGAATGGACTAGAATAAATCGATGGCCGCTCGCACCGGAAAATCAGGGAAATCCTGCAGCCGATCTCCTTAAAGCGCTTGGCGAGCAGGATGCGTTATTCGAGGAACTGTCGCGCGGTCTCGAACGTGAAAAGGCAAACTGGACTCCCGAGTGGACAACGCGCGAGCTGCCAAAGTTACTGACGACACTTGTCCCGCGTCACTTGAGTGCAGTTCTATCACTCAACTCGGTGCTCGCCCTCCGCGCTGCCGCTGCAGCACAGACATCGGACCATGTCCGTGCCAAGCAAAGCGCTCTCATTATGTCGCGACTCGCACTTGCATCCTCGCATGACCCATTTTTGATTTCAGCTCTCGTTACCCTCTCTCTCACGCAACAATTGTGCGGAGTCGTGTGGGAGTTATGTGACGCGCAAACTGGAACAGCTGAGGATTTCTCCGCGCTTGAAGCCAGCCTTGCTGACCTTGATCCCAATCGCGTCATACTTACCGGCGTACGAACCGAGGTACCCGTATCATTGAACGATGTACAGTTCGCGAAAACAATGTCAGCCGATTTTGTGCGGCTCATTTTTGGCGAACGTTTTCATTGGTGGCAACTGCTCCTCATTCAATCACTTCCAATCGGGATCTTTGACGCAAATGCAGCTGTTGCAGCGGAGCTGGAGTTGACACATATCATCCGCCCCCTGCGTGATGATGGAATGAAAGCCGCGCTGCAAACGTGGGAGCGAGTCGACGCGAGCCTACAGACAGGCGGGAACGGTTGGACGAGCCCGATCTACATACTAGCGCGAATGATTACACCGTCGTTCAGGAGCGTACTATGTAGTGCAGTTTGGACAAAGGCCATTGTCGATCAAGCGCGCATCGCCTGCGCGCTAGAGCGGCATCGCATAGAAACTGGCGGGTACCCCAAATCACTAGAGTCTATTAAAATGCTTGATGTTAGCGCGCCTCCATTGGATGTGATGAGCGGCAAGCAAATGCTTTACCGAAAAATTCCAGGAGGAAGATACGCAGTCTGGAGCATTGGATTCGACTGCGAGGATAACGATGGCAAGCGCGGACTGAATCGCGACACATCTGAACCTGCAGAGCCCAAGAAAGAGGGTTATCAGGGAGACTGGGTCTGGGATTTTCCGCAGAGGTAGCAAACTCACAAGCGCAAGCACTGGGTCGTGTGCGCCTGTGAGCTTACGCCAGCAGCTCATGGAGCACCCGCCCGTGAACGTCGGTGAGACGCCGATCGATCCCGTTGTGACGCAGTGTAAGCTTGGTGTGGTCTATACCCAATAGATGCAGCAACGTTGCGTGGACATCGTACACCTGCGTCGGACTTTTCCGGTCGAGCGGCTTGTAGCCCCATTGATCGCTTTCACCATGAGTAACACCTCCGCGAATCCCGCCACCACATAGCCAGTTGGTGAAGACAAACGGATTGTGATCACGCCCCTTTCCCTCCCCCTGCGAAGATGGCATCCGACCAAACTCAGTTGTCCATAAAATGAGCGTATCCTCAAGCAGCCCGCGCTGCTTGAGATCCTGAATAAATGCCGCGCATCCGCGCGCCATTCCAGTCGCCAGAGGACCGTGATCGCGATGCACATTCTCGTGGGAGTCCCAGTTGCGCCGCGGAAAACCGTTGTCGTTACCACTCCATATCTGAATGAAACGTACGCCGCGCTCAAGCAAGCGGCGCGCTGCCAGGCAGCGCTGCGAAAAGTAAAAGGTCTCCTCAAGATCGTTGATCTCCTTGGCCCAGGTCTGGGGCCCGCTCTCGAGTCCGTACAACCGCAGCACATGCGCCGGCTCGTCTTTCAAGTCGAGCGCCTCCGGAGCGGCAAGCTGCATCCGTGCCGCGAGCTCGTAGCTGCGTATCCTTGCATCCAACCGCTGATCCCCTTCCCTCCCCTGCGCGTGCCTTCGGTTCAACGTGTCCAAGACACGCCGCCCGGCCACTTCGCCTTCACTACTCACAAACTTGCCGGATTTGTGCGGGAAAAGATCGGATATTGGTGTCTCTGTGCCGGGATAAATCACCGTACCGCTGTGCTGGGCTGGAAGAAATGCGCTGTCCCAGTTTTTGACACCGTTGGATGCATAGCCCCTGTGATCTGGCATGACCACGTAGGCTGGGAGGTTCTCGTTCATTGAACCAAGCCCATATGAAACCCAGCATCCAGCACCAGGAAACCCCGGCAACTGGAAGCCAGTAGACTGCAACAAAGTCGCGGCCGAGTGCACGCCGGATTTGCTGACCATGTTGTGAATGAACGCGAGTTCATCGACAACGCTTCCAAGTGCGGCCACCGGTTCTCCGAGCAGCTTGCCAGACGCCCCGTATGGTTTGAAGTCCCAGATTGGCTTCAACCACGGACCAAGTCCGTTTTGGAATGCTTCCACAGGCTCTCCAAAGTCACTCGGCTTTCCGTGATGCTTCACGAGCTCAGGTTTGAAATCAAACAGATCGAGATGGCTCGCCGCACCCGACATAAAAAACTGCACCACGCGTTTCGCCTTGGGTGGGGCGACAAGAACCGCTGACTGGTCTCCGTGCACATGGTTCTCGGACGCAAACAAAGAAGCCATGGCGATGCCGCCTAATCCGCCGCCCGATTGCCACAAAAAATCACGGCGGCTGAGGCCCTCACTGGCGCTTGGCTGAGTTTGGTAGATCGGTTTCATGAAACTACAAGTGGGCTCAATCCACGAAAGTGAACTCGTTCAGGTTGAGAATGAGTCGACAGGTTTGGGCGAGTCCATGATCTCTCGCATATTCAGTGAGCGTATTGGATTCCTCCGATTCCGGCTTACGCGAAAGCGAGAGCCTGAACGCGCGCCTCACTTGCTCGCCGAGTCCGTCACGCTCGGATGCGACCCGTCTCGCAAGGGATTCTGCCTGGGTCAACAAGAAGCCGTTGTTTAGCAAGGCAAGAGCCTGAACAGGCGACAAGCTCTCGGTGCGTCGATCCACGCGCATTGATGGGTCTGCGCAATCAAGAGAAGTCATCCATGGCTGAGTTTGCGAGCGCACGATGAAACGATAAACCGACCGTCTGAACGTCTTTGGATCCGATGGATCATGACGCTCGTACAGGTAGTGCGGCGAGTGTTCAGGGTGCTCGATCAAAAAGTCCTGCCAGCCCGGGCCGCCCATGGTTAAATCCAGACTGCCCGAAGCCGAAAGAACTGCATCTCGGACGGCTTCAGCCTCCAGCTTCCTGCGATTCTGTCTCCAAAGCAGGCGGTTTCCAGAGTCCAATCGAGAGTAATCAGCGCGATCCTCGGAGCTTTGCTTATAGGTTTCGCTCGTAAGAATGAGTCTATGCAGGGCCTTTAGCGAACCGCCCCCGTCCAGAAACTGGACTGCGAGCCAATCCAGCAACTCGGGGTGGCTGGGCAGACCACCGTTGCGCCCGAAATCCCCCGGAGTTTCAACCAAACCCGTTCCAAAGTGATATTGCCACACCCGATTGACGATCGTCCGCCAGGTGAAAGGATTCGCCGGATCCGCGATCCATTGCGCGAGCGCAGCTCTTCTTTCGCCCTCAGCAGCGGATGGTGCGACTTCAAATCGACCCGGCCTGAAATTAAGCGCGGACAGTGCGCCCGCAAAGACCTCCCGAGTGGGTTGGGTGACTTGACCACGGGCGAGCAGAAAGATCGGCCGTGGCCGCCCGTCCTCAGCCCCAGTCCCCTTGAAATTGCCCTTTCCAAAATGAACGGCGCCGGCATAGACCGTCTTGGCCTCCGGCAACTTGCCAAGCTCCGCCTTCGCACGCGCAAGCTCTTTGCGTACCTGCGAAAGCTCTTGCATCGTCTCGGCCTTCGCCGCGGAGTCGAGCAGATTCGCAAGTTGCTTTTCAAGATCCGCGGCCGAGGCAGAGGGTGCGCCCTCTTTCCCGTTGTACTCCGGGTAAACACCGTCCACTAGATTCGCTCTAGCCCACCTTTCACCAGACTCTATCGAGTCATGAGACGTGACCCTTGCCGCAAACGCAGCGTTAGTCCCGTCAGCCTTCAGTGCCTTCAACTCGGCGAGCGCTAAAATGTAATCGTTGCTTCGCAGTGCAAGCCTTGTCGCAGTAAACCGAATGTAACGCACGGGAATCTCGCCCGTATCAAATCGCTGGGGCTCGACACCTGGGTTGGCAACATCCGCCTGAGTGTGATCTACAATCAAACGTACTTCGGATTTGAAGTCGGGATTATTGGATACCTCAAGCCGGTATCTTGCAGGGAATCCAAATCCGGCGCCGATTTTATTAAAGTCATCATATGCGCCAATGATCACAACGGATTTCAGTGGCATCTCCGCACCCAGATCAACCTGTACCCATTTGGGGGCCTCCTGCGACTGGGACAGAGCACTGTGATATCCGTGCTTGGAAGGCGCTTGTACTGCCTGCTGACCGGAAGGCTTTTTACGAGCTTCAACAACTTTACTGGAAAGTTTCTCCGCCTCCGGACCCGCCTCTTTTAGCGAACGCTTATCGAGTGCGTCGACGCGGTCACTGAGGGTTGCGATCTCGCGCACTAGCGCCTCATGCCGGACGGTAAGCGACGGATCATCGAAATACTTTTTATCCGTCCGATCGATTGCAGCGAAAACGGCCTGCAGTGAGTAGTAATCCTCCTGCGATATCGGATCGAACTTGTGATTGTGACATTGGGCGCAATGAACAGTCGTCGCGCAGAAAGTGCCGATCGCATTTGAAACCATGTCGTCCCTATCGAGATGTCTTGCGATTTTCCCGTCCGTCTTGGTTTCAGGGACCTCGGCGTGCCCGATAAAATCCCAGGGACCCGCCGCTAAGAATCCCAGAGCCTCGATTGAATCGGCCATGCCTGGGTAAAGAACATCGCCGGCGATCTGCTCGCATACAAAGCGCGCGTAGGGCTTGTCGCTGTTCAAGGAGCGGATGACGTAATCCCTGTAGGGCCACGCGTTGGCTCGGGGCTTGTCCTTGTCGTATCCGTGGGTGTCGCCGTAGTGGACCACATCCAGCCAATGCCTTGCCCAGCGCTCGCCATAGCGCGGGCTCTCGAGCAACCGATCAACCAGCCTCTCGTACGCCCCGGGAGCGGGGTCGGCGGTGAAGGCATCCATCTCCTCGGGCGTCGGAGGCAACCCGGTAAGATCAAAATAAAGACGTCTGCAAAGAGCCGGCCGGCTTGCCGCTGGGGAGCTGGACAAATTCTCGGCCGCGAGCCGCGCCCGCACAAACGCATCAATTGGATGCCTTGCACCATCCGGTACTGGAGACCTCGCAAGCGGCTTGAGGGACCACCATTCATTAGGGTTCGGGGTCTCGGTTGATGCATCCTCAGGCCAAACTGCTCCTTCCGCAATCCATGCGCGGAGCACTGCGACCTCCGTTGCGCTGAGCATATCCCCCTTTGGCGGCATCCTCATGTCCGAGTCTTCCGAGCCAACAAAACGCATCAGTGGACTTTTTTCGGGCGCTCCTGGCAGCACGTTCGGAGCATGGAGATCCCCGCCCTTCAACGCCACCTCGGCGATGTCTAGGCGGTAGCCGCTCTTCTGCTTATCCGGACCATGACACTTGAGACAGTGTTTCTGGAAAATAGGCTGCACTTCTTTCGTGAAATCAGCTCCGTCCGCCGTTGAAACGGCGCACAGAACGGCAGTCAGAAGTACAGGGAGGCGCATGGGGGGATATTAGCGAATAAAAAAAGCCGATCAACCAACGCAAACGCGTACCGTTCAGACAGCATAGCTATTAAGTGAGGCCAGCCACGCCGAAACAAGGGAAGCAGACCTCCAAAACCTCTTAAAGTTCTGATTTATTGAACTTTGCTACTGCAACTTTGCCTGCGACTCTTACCAAAACCTCCTGTCACCCCAAACGAAGCCTCCCCTTGCCAACAAATAGCCTAACAAAACACCTGGCCGCCCATATAGATTTCGGAACCCTCTTTCAGAAACCCAAGCCCTTTTCTATCCCAAGTTCATCGCGGGATAACCGGGCAATTTCAAGGAGCTACCACTGAATCCGCCCCATGCAACACCCTAACTTCTTACGCAACCGAGTCGCGGCATTCCTTGCCATCGTCGTCTCCTGCTACCCGCACATCAGCGCGGGAGAGCGCATCCCCCTCTTTGACGGCAAAACCTTTGCAGGATGGGAGGGCGACACGGCAAAAGTGTGGCGAATCGAGAGCGGCCAAATCATCGCAGGAACCCCAGAGGCAAAGCAGCCGCGTAACGAGTTTCTCGCCACCGTTCGCGACTACACAGACTTTGAGTTGTCGCTGGAGTACAAGCGTGGAGCGAAC
>JBILUQ010000374.1:0-3382 GCA_044370935.1 Chthoniobacteraceae bacterium | reverse complement strand
TTTGATTACAAGGATCAGGGCAGCCTGCGCGGATGGCGCTCCATCCACATCACCGATGGTGATCATCCCTACATGGACAAGTGGTGGGTACCGGGTCTGCAGATTGGTTACGAGCACACTTTCGTGCATCAGGTCGCTGACTTCATCGAGGCGGCGGTCAACGGAAAGTCGGCTGCGCCCACCTTCCGCGATGCGCTTGAAACCCAGTACGTGTGCGACGCCGTTCTGGATTCCGCGAAAAACGGGCAGTGGCAGAATGTGAAGCACGCAATTTAGAGCGTTTTCGACCGGCTGTTAATGGGCCCCTTGCGCGAGAGTGCGCAAGGGGCTTTGTTTTGTTAGGCTGTCGCTCTTTAGCGCTCCCTCGTATAGTTCGGCTCTCGGTGAACCTCCATCCCTCATATACTGCGCGCGAAGCCACTGCTCTGCCGCGCTTCGGTTCCTGCTCGTCTGCCAACCGGCGAAGCGGCTTTGCGATGGTTTTTGTACTCATCGTAAGCGGGGTGATCTCTGCGGTTCTGATCGCATTTGTGATCAGAAGTAATGAAGTCATTTCCGAGGCGAACGAACCGGTAGTGACTCAAAGAACTGAAGTTTTAACCAACGTCTGTAAAAGCCTCCTGATTTCTGACCTTAGAAATGAGATGAAAGCCGGTTCTTTTGATCCCAAAAATCCCGATTCTGCATCCCTGCCAAAGGTCGCAACGGAGAAAGGCTCGAAGTTGATTTTGTATCCGAGAACGCCGCACTCTGCTGTTCCGACACGGATGCGCATCAAGAGTGCAGGCGGCAATTGGATAGAACATCCCAATATATTAAAATGGAGCAGTCGCGATTTGGCTTTTTTTTCTGAACCCGAAACGGGCTCGCATTCACTTTCAAGTTACTTTCCGGCGGCGCCACCCGCGGCACCTGTTTCGACGGCCGAGCCTTCGCTGAATCAGAAAGCCGTGTCGCCTGCGTTATGGGAAATGCCGCGCCTGTTGTCTGGGGGTTCGGCCGCGAGCAATCGGACAGTGCTGAACCCTGATTGGGTTCTGGTCACCTCAAAGGGATCACGCGCTCGGGAGCTGCCAGCGGACAAGTTGGATCCGATTATTGGGCGCTATGCCTTTGTGATTTACGATGAGGGAGGATTGCTCGATCTTAACGTTGCGGGATTTCCAAGTATTTCAGCTTCGGGTGATCCGCTCATGCGCTATGAACAGGGGTTGAAGGGGGGAATTGGTTTCGCAGATCTTTCGGTGCTCTTTGCACGTGCAGGGTTTCCTGGAGAACGTTCCCACGCGTTGAGCAACTCTTTACTTCAGTGGCGGCATGATGGGTTCAAACTGGGTACTTCGTCTGGAAACTACGGGCTGAAGTACAAGGATTATTTGCTCGGCGAAAAACTAGGATTTCTTTTCGGTGTTCCCGAAGGTGGCCGAGGGTTCGCAACTCGGCGCTCGATGATTGATGTCATTGAGCGTCTGGTTCCCTTGGACTCTGATGAAAGCCGGCGGAATTCTTTTTTGCAAATGGCGGGTACTTTCAGCAGGGAGATTAATCAGCCGAGCTTGCGCCCCGATTTTCGGCGGCCTCACATTCGAAGCTTGGCGAAAGGCGGCAACGACCTTGTTGATTGGGACCCAGCCTGCTCTAGCCCCGTACAGAATGTGAATCCGCCATTTTTGCAAGTGGTGCGAGCAGGTCAGGCGTTGGTTCAGAGGCGATTTCCCCTTTCCCGATTGGGCCTTTTGTCTGCTGGGTCAGTCGCTGCCAGAGGCGGTTTAATTCACCGTTTTTTTGGCTTAACTCGAGGGGTAACGTCCGAGCCTTGGGTATACACGGAGACTGGTCGGACTGGGATTCTTACCCTATCAGAGGTCTCGATGCTCGTTGGAACAAACTCCCGCGAACCCAACTTTGTTGAGCTTCTCAAGGCAGCGATTGGTGTCGGCGCTTTAGCGCCGAATTTTGGGCCCGGTCTGTCGGGGGGGGCGTCGGATTCTTCGGTCGACGAGGCCATCATCCAGATCGCCGCCAACATTATTGACCAGTTTGATGCAGACGGATTTCCAACAAGAATTCAGCTCCCATTGTCGGATGGTTCACGGTCCTTTGAGGTGAGCGGTATCGAAAGTCTTCCGTACATTTACGAAGTGCGGACTGTTTTGACCCCACTCACACCGTCAAATCCATCTTCGCCATTTGTTGGAGTGGATCCAAATGTGCCGCCGTCTTTGTTCAGTCAAAGACCGATCGTCGATCCGGGCTCCGCATGGGTGTGGCAGCAAGTCAGTGTCTGGAATCCCCATGCGCAAGCGGTTCCGGGTGCGGCTGCACTTGCCGTTCCAGCAGTTTCAGGGGGGTCTTTGACGCCTGTGCAGTTCAGAGTGGTTGTAGGGTGCGACTCTCCAATCTCGCTATGGGCTGCACGGCAGTATCCCATGGCATATTCGGGGTTCACTGTTCCTCCGTCTGCAGATAAACCGGAGGTGAGCGGAGTGAAAATCGCGGGCGAACAACTACGTTTCAAACTTGAGGAGGACCCGCTGATTGCGTTTTCGCAGCCGGTGTTCTTGTTGTCTCCCAATCCTGCACCCGGAGTTCAGGTTGAGCGAGGGCGTGATAATTTGGCGCCACTCACCGGAGTTCCCGACGAATTCGGCAACGGGCATGCCGGAGTGGCCGTTACAATAGTGCCCCGTATCAGCGAGGTCTCCGCCTCCCATGATGGAGTCACAGAGAAGATCGCTGCTTTGCCGGAGTTCTATGTTGCACATCCGGACAATCCACCAGCGGCTGATGTGGTTTTAAATTACAGCTTGGAGTACTTGCAGTCCGAGCGGGACGGTGTTGAAACCTGGGTGGCCTATGATCGTAAATCCTCTGTACTCCTTGGTGCTGCGGTTTGGGTGTTGAACGCTAATGTGTTCCTCGATCCCGATTGGTCGGTTGCATGTCCAAGCGGGCTGTCGCGTTTTCTGGCGTCCGATCCCAGAAGCGCGCGTTTCGGGCCGTTTTTGAACGGGGTCAGCGGGGTCCAAATGGAAGATAAAAGGTTCGGTGCGGCGGATCAGCGGTTTTATCGGAACACACTCGAAAGGGAAGATTGGTATGCCGACCCCGACGGGGTTATCCGCAGAGCCAGTGGTTTTCTCTCCAGTACAGTTCCACACAAAGAGGGGGCATTTCCTCGCCCCTTGGTATTAAACCGGCCGTTTCGCTCGGTGGCTGAATTGGGGTACGCATTTTCAGGCGTGCCTTGGCGGCAGTTGGATTTTGTGACGCCTGAGAGCGGCTTTTCAGGGTTGCTGGATGTGTTTTGCATAAGCGAAAACCAGCACCCGCAGGCGCTTGAACGCGGGCGTGTCAGTTTGAATACACGGCATCCGGCCGT
>JBILUQ010000269.1:0-5406 GCA_044370935.1 Chthoniobacteraceae bacterium | reverse complement strand
AAAATACGCTTGGATCGTGTAGTTATGACCGCGTTGCTCCGCTTAAGTTCCATTTCACAAGCATCACCTCTCACTGCTCAATTTTATTCCCGTGAGCCAGATATCCGACAGCCTCTCCCAATATGCCACCCGCAAGCGTAAAGCATCCGGAGAACAGATCTCGGTGCTCACTGCCTATGATTACCCGACGGCGAGGCTGCTGGAAGAGGCGGGAATCGACTGGCTTTTGGTTGGCGATTCGCTGGGCTTGGTGGTGCTCGGCTATCCGGACACTACGCGCGTAACGCTCGCGGAAATGATCCACCATACTACGGCAGCCGCGCGCGGCGCCACGCAGACACCGATCATCGCCGATCTTCCCTTTCAGTCTTACACGTCGCCGTCTCAAGCATTGGATTCCGCCAAAGCTCTAATCAAAGCAGGCGCCCATGCTGTGAAACTCGAGGGCGGCATCGAGATGGTCCCGCAAATCAGCACCATCGCGGACGCGGGCATTCCGATCATGGGGCACATTGGAATGCTACCCCAAAGCGTCCTCTTGGAAGGTGGCTACAAAAAGAAAGGGAAGACCCCGGACGATGCCCAGAGGCTTGTGGACGACGCCAAGGCAATCGAGTCCGCAGGCGTATTTGGAATGGTGCTAGAATTGGTCGTACCGGAAGCCGCAGGAAAAATACGGCAGGCCGTACAGGTACCGACAATCGGCATCGCTTCGGGCCCAGACTGCGATGGACAGGTGCTTGTCACAAGCGACTTGGTCGGCGGGTTCCCCTGGTTTACGCCCAAATTCGTGACCCCGACGGCGAACGTCGGGGAACGCATCCGAGATGCTGCCCGGGAGTTTCGCGAATCGCTCAAAAAATAGGGTCCACCCTTTTTTTACGCTCGGATAACCGGTTAATAAAATAGAGGCTAAAGGCTCTTTCACCGAAATCCCCCAAACTCAAACCGCATGTCGATCACTCTCCTCCCAAAACTCCGATCCTGGTTGATTGGCGCATCCGCCCTGCTGATCATTTGCGCGGCGGCACACGCCGAGCCCGTATACACCTTCAAAGACACGCCGGGCGAACATCTCGATGTCTGCCGCAACGGCATTCCCCTGGTGCGTTACCAATACGCTTACAACAATTCGTCGCCGGAAAAACTGCAGGAGACTTACAAGCCGATTTTCCATGTAATGAACCAGAAGGGCACTGCGCCGATCACTAAGGGCGCCGGCGGCGACTTCACGCATCACAGAGGCTGGTTTATCGGTTGGATGAAAATCACGACTCCTTCGGGAACCGTGGACCGCTGGCACATGAAGGGCGGAAGCATCATCCATCAAAAGTTTCTCGCCCAAAAAGCCGACGATCACTCGGCAACGTTCACTGCAGCGCTCAACTGGGAAGGCACTACAACCGAGCCGATCCTTTCCGAAGAACGCACGTACGTCGTCACCGAAGCCCCTGCGCCGGCGTATGTGCAGGTCGAAATGCGTTCTAAACTCAAAGCGCTCACCGGCGAAACAAAACTGGACGGTGACCCCGAACACGCAGGGTTCCAATTCCGTCCCGCAAACGAAGTGGATCGAGCCAGCACCGTTTACGTTTTCCCAAAGTCGGATGCGGATCCAAAAAAAGACCGGGACTACGCCTGGGTCGCTGAAAAGTTCGTGCTTGGGGGAACACCTTACACAGTGGCTTTCCTCAACCACCCCGAAAATCCAACGGACACGCAGTTCTCCGCGTACCGCGACTACGGCCGTTTCGGCGGTTTCTTTAAAACTGTGATCCCCGAAGGCGGCGCTTTCGAAATCAAAGGCAAACTTGTGGTTTCCGAAGGTAAAGAGCTCTCCGCTGAATTCATTCAAAACGCGGCCAACGTGTTTACTGGCAAAACCGAGAAAACGCCTGCAATCACAGAGCGGCCTGCGGACGTCGCGCCTCCGAAGAAAACAGATCCCGCAAAAAAAACTGAAACCCCAAACGCCCCGGCTCCAGCCGCAAAATAAAGCCCGCAGGGCGCGCAAAAATCCTCGATCATGTCGAATCAATTTGGCCATCTCTTTCGGATTAGCACTTGGGGTGAATCGCACGGAGGCGGCGTCGGCGTGGTGGTCGACGGGTGTCCGCCTCGTCTTCCCCTTTGCGAGGAAGACATCCAAATCGATCTTAATCGCAGGCGCCCGGGACAAAGCGAAATTGTGACGCCACGCGCCGAAGAGGACCGGTGCCAGATTCTCTCGGGAGTCTTCGAAGGACTCACTCTCGGCACCCCAATCGCAATCAACATCACCAACAAAGACGCAAGACCAGAGGCCTATCGCGAGATGGAGAACGCGTACCGCCCCTCGCATGCAGACTACACTTACGACGCGAAGTTTGGGATCCGGAATTGGCAGGGCGGCGGCCGGACATCTGCACGCGAAACCATCGGGCGGGTGGCCGCGGCGGCGATTGGCAAAAAGGTGCTCGCCTCGTTGTGTCCGAAACTCGAGGTGGTCGCCTATGTATCATCGATCCACCACCTGCATGCAAAGATCGATCCTGAGACCGTTCAGTTTGCGGACGTCGAGTCAAACATCGTGCGCTGCCCGGACGCTGAAATGGCGGCACGCATGATTGAGCATATCAAGGAGGTGCGTGCAGCCGGCGATTCCGTCGGCGGAATCATCGAGTGCGCAGTGCGCGGCGTTCCACCCGGGCTTGGCGAACCGGTGTTCGACCGGCTTGAAGCGGACCTCGCGAAGGCAGCTTTGAGCCTTCCCGCGACAAAGGGTTTCGAAATTGGATCGGGCTTCGCGGGGTCGCTGATGCGTGGTTCCGAGCACAACGACCATTTTTACATGGAAGGCGAAAGAGTGCGCACCCGCACCAACCGCTCTGGTGGTGTGCAGGGCGGGATCTCCAATGGCGAAACCATCTTTTTCCGAGTCGCATTCAAACCCACCGCGACCATTTTTCAGCCGCAACCCACAGTCTCCAGGCAGGGTGAAGAGATCGAACTCAAGGCACGTGGCCGGCACGATGCATGCGTTCTCCCAAGGGCGGTGCCCATGGTCGAAGCCATGACCGTTCTGGTGCTCACGGACCACGTGTTACGCCAGCGCGCGCAGAACGGCGGCTTCAACCCGACGCCATAGTCGCGCGGGCAGCCCACTCCATTTACTTCCCCATCCGAACAGAACACGAAACTGAAACGGACCAGATCAGCCATCCCTTTGACGCCCTCCAATGCCCATCGCCGCAGCTGAAATCCCAACCTGGATCTACGGATGCCTCGCTTTCTGGCTACTCGCAAGCGTCTGGGTGGGATGGCGTAATGGAGTGGCGCGCCAAATTATTTCGCTGGCCGCCCTCGGGGGGGCAGTTGTGTGCGGTTACCACGCAGGCCCGTTCGTAGCCCCCCTGATTCCGGCGTTTGGATTCCCCGTTTTTTTGCGGCCGATCGTGGGAGGCATTCTGATTGGCGCACTAATTTGGATCATGGTCGGGGTGGTTTCATCTATCGTTCTCAGGCGCACAGATGATCAGGAATTTGGCATCATCCGGTTTGCATACGGGTTGCTCGGCGGGATACTGGGACTGGTTTCCGGACTCGCGGTCATCGGGCTCGGAGCTTGGGGATTGCGCCTTTCAGGGAGTCTCGCCGAAGGAATTCAAGCAGGAACCCGCCCAAAGAGCGCAACCAAGCCCACGGGCAGCCAGAACGCCGCTCCGCTCCCCCAGCCCGAACAGGAGCCCGGCCTGCTGCTGCTTCTCAAAAAACAACTCGACGCCTCGCCCTTGGCCGACGCCCTCAAGACGCTGGATCCGGTCCCGGCCAAAGCTTACCAGCGCCTCGCCAAGATCGGTCAGATCCTCGGCGACAAGCAGGCCACGGACCGGCTTTTGGCGCTTCCCACGCTGCAGTCGGTATCGAAAAACCCAAAGCTGCTCGCGCTCAAAGACGACCCGGATTTTATCGCCGCCGTGCGGTCTGGTAACATCATGGAAGCGCTCAAAAACCCGAGGCTGCAGGCTGCGGCTAGTGACACCCAGATTCTGACCACTATGGGCACGCTGGACGTGGACAAGGCGCTTGATCAGGCGCTTGCCGTCACCCCTCCCCCAACGGCTCCCGTTGAAAAACCGCGTCCCACCCGCTGAGCTTACCCTCTAGCCAAGGGGCCCGATTTGGTACAGGCTCGAGCTTCGATTTTCCATGGCAACGCGCTACATACCCACCATCGGTCTTGAGGTTCACGTTCAGCTCAAAACCCGCAGCAAGATGTTCTGCGGCTGCCCCGTCGAGTACGGCGCGGGCCCGAACGAGCACACTTGCCCCGTTTGCCTCGGGTATCCCGGCGCCATGCCAGTCATGAACGAACAGGCGCTCCGCTTCACCGCGCTCACCGGCCTGATGCTCAACTGCGAGATTCCGAAGATCTGCAAGTTTGACCGGAAAAACTACTTCTACCCGGACATGCCCAAGAACTACCAGATCTCGCAATACGACGTGCCGATCTGCCTCGGAGGGGGCGTTCCACTGGATACTCTAGCGTATCCGAAAGACGCCCAGAAGGACATCGCTTCACCGGGAAAAACCGTACGCCTTGTGCGTATTCATCTCGAGGAAGACGTCGCAAAAAGCACACACTTCGAGACATCAACGGGAATCGACTTCAACCGCGCCGGCACACCGCTCATGGAGATTGTTTCCGAACCGGACATCGACTCGCCGGAGGAGGCTTTCGCGTTCCTCACCGCGCTGCAGCAAATCCTTGTTTACGGAAATGTCAGCGACGCGGACATGGAAAAGGGCCAATTGCGCTGCGACTGCAACGTGTCCGTCCGGCCCGAGGGAACGGATAAACTGGGCACGAAAATCGAGATCAAGAACATGAACTCCATCTCGGGCGTGCGCCGCGCTGTCGCCTACGAGATTCAGAGGCAAATCGACATCGTCTCTGCGGGCGGCAAACTCGTTCAAGAGACACGCCGCTGGGATGACATCAGCGGCCAGACAAACCTGATGCGAGTCAAAGAGGACGCGCACGATTACCGGTATTTCCCGGAGCCAGATTTGCTCCCGGTGGACACTTCCGCTTTCATGGACGAAGTCCGCACCCTCAAGCCCGAGCTGCCCGCGGAAAAGAAAGAGCGCTTCGTCAAATCCTACGAGGTCACCGAATACGACGCCAGCGTGCTGGCCTCCGACAGGGTGCTCGCCGACTACTTTGAATCCGCGGCGCGGACTTCGAAAAAACCGAAGGCTCTCGCGAACTGGATTCTCAACGATCTGCTCAATGCGCTCAGTGCGGCGGAGACCAGCATCGCCGATTGCCCGGTGCCGGCAACCGAGCTCGAGGAGCTGCTGAAATTGGTCGACGCCGGCACGATCAATGCGCGCCAGGCGAAGGATGTTTTTGCTGAGATGTTC
>JBILUQ010000268.1:0-5413 GCA_044370935.1 Chthoniobacteraceae bacterium | reverse complement strand
TCCCCTCCGCGGATTCTGAGGAACCCGGCAGCCTGCTCGAACGATTTGGGACCAAGCCCGGGTACTTTTTGGAGCTCTTTGCGCGACTTGAAAGGGCCGTTTTCGTCGCGGTATCCGACAATGCTGGCGGCGGTTCTGGAGTTGAGACCCGCGACGTAGGAGAGCAAATTTTTGCTCGCCGTGTTTACCTCCACTCCGACGCTGTTTACGCATGAAACAACGACGTCATCGAGCGAACGCTTGAGGGCAGTCTGATCGACGTCGTGCTGGTATTGGCCGACTCCGATTGACTTCGGGTCGAGTTTTACCAACTCCGCCAGAGGATCCATCAAGCGACGTCCGATTGAGACGGCTCCACGAACGGTGATGTCGTGATTTGGGAATTCCTCGCGAGCCACATCGCTCGCAGAATAAATCGAGGCGCCGCTTTCGTTCACCATCACAATCGGGATCGACGCGGGCAGACCGAGTTTGCGGATGAAAGTTTCCGTTTCGCGTGACGCGGTGCCGTTGCCGATGGCGATGGCCTCAACGTTGAACTTGGTGATCACGGTCTTAACCATTGTGGCGGCCTCAGCCTGTTCTCTCGCGCTTTTCTCGGGGTAAATCACGTCATTGCCCAGCAGCTTGCCCTGCCGATCCAGCAAAACGACTTTGCAGCCGGTCCGGAACCCCGGGTCAATTGCCAGAACGTTCTTCTGCCCAAGCGGCGCTGAAAGCAGGAGCTCGCGAAGGTTGTCGGCAAATACTTTGACGGCCTCCTCATCGGCGCGCTTTTTGAAGTGCACGCGAGCCTCCCCCTCCATTGCAAACCCAAGCAGACGCTTGTAGCAGTCCTGAACCGCTGTTCGAACTTCCTGCGCCGCCGGGGAGGAGTTTTTCACAAACATGGCTTCGAGCAGCGCCACCGCCTGATCCTCCGGCGGGGTCAGGCGCGTGAACAGGAATCCCTCTTCCTCGCCTCTTCGCATCGCTAAAATTCGGTGGGACGGCGCATTCGAGGCGGGTTCGGTCCAGTCAAAATAATCCTTAAATTTGGCGCCCTCCTCCTCTTTGCCTGAGACGACTTTTGATTTGATGCTTCCCTGGCTGATGTAGAGTTCTCTCAGTTTCGCCCTGGCTGAGGCATCGTCGTTTATTCGTTCCGCGATAATATCGCGCGCTCCGGCGAGAGCGGAGGCCACGTCGGCTACCTCCTTGGCGCTGTCGATGAATGCTGCCGCCGCCGCCTTCGGGTCGGTGGACATGTCCTGCGCCCACAAGATTTCGGATAATGGTTCAAGCCCCTTTTCCTTGGCGATGGTCGCGCGGGTTCTCTTCTTTGGACGGAATGGCAGATAGATATCCTCCAGTGTGCTCATCGTCTCGGCTTGATCGATTTTAGCCTGAAGTACGTCGGTGAGGAGGCTGCGCTCCTTCAGGGAGGACAAGATCGACTCCCTGCGCTTGTCCAGTTCTCCAAGTTGCTCAATCCGGTCGCGAATGGCGGTGATTTGCACCTCATCCAGTTCGCCCGTTTTTTCTTTCCGGTACCGCGCGATGAAGGGAACGGTCCCGCCCTCCTCAAGGAGTATGGCGGTTGCAGCAACCTGACGGGCTTGCAGGTTTAGTTCCTTGGTGATTTTGAGGATGTGCTTTTCGATCATTCGTTGAAGAGAAGAAGCGGAAATAGTCGCGTTCGCTTGGGACGTAGTCAAATGCAACAAAGCCAACGGTGGTGATCTCTCCGTATTTTTCGCATCCTAACAGTCTTTGCTTGCTATTAGCGAAGACGTCCTTCGGGCGGCAATTGTGTCCGAGGGTAGACTCAAGCCGCCAATCAAACTTGGATTGATGAGTGAGCCTCATCAGAGCGGGATGCGCCGCTCTGATGCGGTTCGGCGGCTCCGTCGTGCATGTGGCCGCTTGCTGCCTATTTGGTCGTGGCCTTCGGGAGTTGGTTTAGAATCGAAGTCGCAACCTGTTCGGCAAGCGCCTGAGAACCTTCGGGCGTGAAGTGGACATTGAGCGGCATTTGGAGTTTGTGGAGTTGCGGTTCGCAAAAACTGAAAAGGTCGTTGATTGCGGCGCCTCCCTTTTTCGCGACGGCAACTGCGGCAGCATTGTAGGCTTTGGGAGCCTCCGGTTCGCGCAGTGGATTAGTGGTTCCGGGTTGGACTGGGGTTGTAGTTGCAAAGATGAGTTTTGCCGATGTGGTTTTCAGTTTTGAGACTATCTTTTCGATGTTTTGGCTGTAATTCTCGAGCGTTGCTTGAACGGGGTCTGCGGGGTTGTCGGACTTGTCGTTTGAGCCTGGGGCTTTGACATGTTTAAGGTCATGTAGACCCCAGTTGAAATGGATCACGTCCCACTTCTGTCCCGCAATCCAACGGTCAACCTCTCCGACACCGAAAGTCGTGCCACTGCAGTTTTGCGGGGCATCTCCTCGCGTGTTCATGGGGCGAAAAACGTTGGCTTTTCCCTCGAGAAGCTTTCGCACTTGAAGCGTGTATCCGATGGAGATGGAGTCTCCAAGTATTAGCACGTTTGGAAGTGCTGGATCGGGAGAGAAACTCCAGTTCAGTTTCTTGGAGGTCTCCGCCTTGGAACCCGCCTCCGCGGCACTTGCCGGCGCTGTGAAAGCGGACAGGTTTAATGCTGTGAGAAGTACGCAGGAGATGAATGAAGGGCGCATAGGGTGAGTGGTTGAGTTCGAACAAGAATGACGAAAAGTGCTTTGTTTATAGTTGGTTTTTGGGCGTTGGTGATTACGTAAGTATGTCGCGGACGACCTTGCCGTGAACGTCGGTGAGGCGGAATTCGCGCCCCTGATATTTAAATGTAAGCCGCTCGTGATCGAGGCCGAGTTGGTGAAGGATGGTCGCATTGAGGTCGTGGATGTGCACTGGTTTTTCAACAGGGCTGAATCCAAACTCATCCGTGCTCCCGTAGGTGATGCCTGGCCTAATTCCGCCTCCTGCCATCCACATCGTAAACGCGTCCTTGTGGTGATCCCTCCCGGGATTTGTCGCCTTTCCCGATTCATCGGTTCCTTGCCGGAGCGGGGTGCGCCCGAATTCCGCACCCCAAATCACAAGTGTATCGTCGAGCATTCCGCGGGCTTTTAAATCGGCTACAAGCGCGGCCATTGCTTGGTCAACATCACGCGCTTTTTCTGGAAGCCTGTTCGCGAGGTTTCCGTGGTGATCCCAGTCTGCGTCGTAAAGTTCGACAACCCGGACTCCGCGCTCAACAAGACGGCGTGCGAGCAAGCAGTTGTTAGCGAAAGAAGCGGCGCCAGGTTTCGCCCCGTAGGATTGCAGTGTCGCTGGCGACTCCTTGGAAATATCCATTAGCTCCGGAACGCTGGTCTGCATTCGGTAAGCCATCTCGTACTGGCTGATTCGCGTTGCGATCTCCGGATCGCCTACATCTGCCAGTGTGCTTTCATTGAGCGATCTTACCGCATCAAAAATTCTCCGGCGGTCGGCTTGGGTCTGGCCCTTCGGATTGCTCAAGAACAGGACAGGGTCTCCTGATGAACGGAATTGAATGCCCTGGTGGACGCTCGGTAGAAATCCGTTCGCCCAGAGGCTCGTACCGGCGCCGCCGAGCGGCCCGGAGAGCATCACGACGTATGCCGGGAGATCCTGCTGTTCGGTTCCTAATCCGTAAGTTACCCACGAGCCGACGCTAGGCCGCCCACCGCGTCCGAAGCCGGTGTGTAGAAACATCTGGGCCGGAGCATGATTGATTTCCTCCGTATGCAGGGTCTTTAGGATGGCGATGTCGTCGGCGACCTTCGCGAGATTTGGAAGTAGTTCACTCATCTCCTGGCCGCTCTGGCCGTGGCGCGAAAACTTCCACTTCGTGCCGGCTAAGGTCATTTTATTTCCGATGAAGGCGAACCGGCGGCCCTTGAGAAGGGACTCCGGACATTCCTGGCCATCGCGGGCTATGAGCTCCGGCTTGTGGTCGAGCAGATCGAGCTGGGATGGAGCGCCGATCATGTGCAGATAGATGATTCGTTTTGCCCGCGGAGCGAACATGGGTTGGCGCGGCATCAGCGGATCGGCCTGCGTTGAAGCGGAAACATTTTGGCTGCGGAGCAGCGCGGAGAGGCTCATCGCGCCGAGACCAAGACCTGTGCGTTGAAAAAGAAAACGGCGAGAAATACTGTTCATGACGGGCTGATCACTGTTTTGAAATGGTTTCATCCATGTTGAGGAGTGATGCTGCGACCGCGTACCAAGCTGAAAACTCCTGCGAATTGATTCCTGAAGGCAGTTGATAATTCGAGGTGAAATCAGCGGCGTCCCGCGCGGCATCCTTTGAGTCTCTCCTAATGTTGCGCTCTGCGTTCAGAAGTGCATTTAAAGTTTCGAATTCGGCAGTGCGCGGGCTCCTTGCCGTCGCGAGCAAGAATGCGTGCTCGATCTTACGGGTGTCTGGGGCGTCGGGGCACTCTGATAGGACGCGCTTCGCGAAAGCCATCGCTGCTTCAACGTAGACAGGATCGTTGATCAAGGTGAGCGCTTGAAGCGGCGTGTTGGATTGGGTGCGCTTCACTCGGCATGCCATCCTCGCGTTCGCGTCGAAGTTGGTAAAGCTCGGGTAGGGTGCGCCTCGTTTGATGACCACATACAGGCCGCGTCGGTATTTTTCCTCACCCGGACTTACCGTGTACTCGTACTTCTGCCCGCCGACTTTGATCCATAAACCGTCCGGTTGATATGGGCGTACTGGTTCTCCCCCTAGCTTGGTATTCAGCAGGCCCGCGATGGACAGGGCATTGTCGCGGATCAATTCGGCCTCCATGCGGTGCCGCGGGCCGCGAGCGTAGAGTCGGTTTTGATCATCCTTGTCTGAGAGCAGCGGAGACAGTTTTGAGGACTGGCGGTAGGTCCTGCTCATCACGATGGTCTTAATGACGGCCTTTGTCGACCAACCCTTGTCCATGAACTCGCAGGCCAGCCAGTCGAGCAGCTCAGGATGCGATGGTGGGTCCCCTTTGATCCCGAAGTCTTCCGGTGTCGAAACCAACCCGTGTCCGAATAGCTCAGCCCACCATCGGTTTACAGTGACTCTTGCGGTGAGCGGATTATTCCGGCTCACCAGCCAGTTGGCGAGGTCCAGTCGGGTCTTCGGTTGGGTCTCGGGTTGAATGTTATCCGTTAGGACCGCAGGGAATGAAGGCTCCACGCGGTCTTTGGGGTTTCGGAAGTCGCCGCGATCAAAAATCGAGGTCATTCGAGGAGTGTCCTCGATCATCACAAGAGTGGAGTGATTTTTGAGTGATTTCAGTTCCTTCTCTAGCTCTTGTTTTTCGGTTTCAAGCTTGGCCGCCGCAGTGGTGGTTTTGAGGCGATATAGTGTGAGAGCCTTGAGTTGATCAGCCGAGCGCGACGCCCTCGGCGTATCGAGTGCAGCGAGA
>JBILUQ010000047.1:0-19137 GCA_044370935.1 Chthoniobacteraceae bacterium | reverse complement strand
TGCTGAACTCTTCGGTTTCAATGAGCCGAGGTACTGGATAACCGCATCTACGTCCATCGCCTCGTAACCATGCAGCATCTGCGGCATTCCACTGCCGTGATGTGCGCCGTCCGGGTTAGAAAGAAACTCACGCAGCCAAGCTCCATTCAACCGGGCCGTTGCACCAGCAACCGCCGGCCCTGAACGCGACGGCAAACCGGTTTTAACATCATGACAGTTAACGCAGCCAAGCTCGTTAAAAAGCAGCCGTCCGCCCTCTGCCGAGGCATCCTTGGAGTGAAATCTCTCGAACCCCGTGACGAGAGGAGCTGCGGATGCCTCGCTCGCGAATCCAAGGGCGGCCACAAGCAAAAGCAGCGCCTTCATCAGGAGATATGGGTCATGCAGCTCTCGATGTATTTCCGCGACTTGTTGATTGCAGCGGAGATCTCGGGAACGGTTGGAAGAATTGGTATCCCGCGCGGAGTCGGGTGCATGAATATCTCGACGTAGCCGCGATATTGAATCTGCTTCAAAGCCCCGACGATTGGACGATAGTCGAGTCCACCTCCGAAGCCTGGCATTTGCTGCATCTCGATTTCTTTCGCCACTTTTCCACGAATACCTTCGGAGTGCTCCTGAAAATACATGAACGGAATCTGGCCTGCACCAAGGTCGCGAATGAGTTGGGGAATTTGATCATACCACTTGTGCAAGTGGTGGGGAGCGAGCGCCACCCCGAGATTCGGCGAGCGGTTGAGCTCGCCAAAGTATCGCAGAGAGTCCGGGTGATACAACGCCTGCTTGTCATGATTCTCAATAGCGATGGTCACTCCCAGTTCCTCCGCAACTGCAACGTGCGGCTTCATCTCTTCGATAAACTTTTGCATCGCAGCCTTGGCTTCCGCGCCCTCAGGCTCTTTCGGCCCCGTTGAACCGCAAAGCACTACTTTTCCGCCGAACTTTCTGGCCCACCTCATCTCTTCCTGCAATTTAAACGGTCCAAGAGGGTACCGGGTGCTTACTCCGAGCTGAACCTTGTGCTTGGACAGCAGGTGAGCGAACTTTTCATCGCCCATTTGCTCGATCTGCTCCCTCTGGTTTCCGTGGACGCGGCACCATATGTCAATCGCCTCGCAGCCTGTTTTTTCGACTTCCGGCAGAATATCCTCAAGCGACATCTCGCCGTACATCGCGGACGACAGAATGTATTTCAAACGAAAGGGATCGGCAGCACCCGCTACGTTTAAAAGTGATGGCACCGCAAAGGCAGCGGCGGATTTCAAGAAGTCGCGTCTTGTGTTCATTTGGGGAGACTCAGGTGTGTCGTTAAAATTCAAGGAACGCTCTGCTTTTAAGCCTCACGGGCAGCCTCGAGCATTTTGATCCAAGGGCCGACGAAATGGCCGCTATCGTGATACGTGCGACCACTGACCATGTGCCGGTCGATCACGCACGGCTCGTTAACATAGATCCCCCCGCAGACCTCGAGATCAAATTTACATTTCGCCACCGTCGCCATCCGCAGCCCGTTGACGATTCCAGCACGAGCTGGGATTTCGACCCCATGACACACGCTTGCCATGGGCAATTCGTTTTCCCAAAAGTACCGCGTGATACCTAGCAAGGCCTCATCCTCACGGATGTACTCAGGAGCGCGACCGCCGCTGAAAAATATCCCCGCATATTCCTTCGGATCGATGTCTTTAAAAGCGATGTCCGCTTCAATCGAGTAACCCTCCCACTCCTTGGTGATGGTCCAACCGGGTTTAACTTCGTGTAGCACCATCTGGTACCGTCGCTTTTCCGGAGCAGCCACCACTGGCACAAACCCCGCCTCGATGAGGCGATAAAATGGGTAAAGCGTGTCAACTGTTTCAGTTGCATCACCGATGATTACGAGGACTTTATTGCTTTTCATATGGGAGTGAAGATCTCAAAAACTGTCGCGATTGGAAACCGCCATTCTTGGCTTACAAAGCATTCGACTTAAAATTATACCTAACAGTCACTTGCCTGAATGCTTAGACAAGCGGTAAACGTAACTATGACAGGTTAACCGCCCCTGCCAATCCGACTATGCGGCAGGAAAACTCAGGTTTTTAATCAAAAGAAAGACACCCCTCCGGCGCCCGCATGCACGCCTTTCTGATACCCATGGAGCATAAATTTGAGCGTCCAGAGAGTAGGCTAACCTGCGGGCTCTGAACCGATCCGGACCCAACCTGAGCGAAAAACACCTGAAAACCGACCGCCGCCGAGCGATTTCAGCGTCCCTCACCGAAAAACAGGCACGCTGCAGGCTATTTCCCCTGAACCCGCACCCCGGCGGCTTTTCCAAGTTCGCAAGCTGCTTTACGTCATGGTTAACTCAAGCTGAATGAAGATCGGCTTCGCACAAATTAATCCAATCGTTGGAGACATCACGGGCAACACCGCGCTCATCCAAGAAGCTTACGCGCGCCTCGTTGCAGCGGGCGCCGACATCGTGCTCACGCCCGAACTCGCAATCACCGGGTATCCGCCACTTGATCTACTGTTCGAATCCCAGTTTGTTCCCAGCAACCTCGAAGCGCTCAACGCACTCGCAAGATTTACAGGCGCCGTCCCCCTCGTTGTTGGCTTCGTGGATGAGCATGCAGGAATCGGCAAACCCTTCCGCAACGCAGCCGCTTTTCTGCACTCGGGGACAATCCAAGCAAAACGCTTCAAGACTCTTCTTCCCAACTATGATGTCTTTGACGAGGACCGCTATTTCGAACCCGCTGCGGACAATTCGGTGATCGAATGGAACGGCCAAAAAATTGGCATCACTCTGTGCGAGGATATCTGGACCGAACCGTTTCTTCCACGCGCCCTCTATCCGGCGTCTCCCCTCGACGCACTCTCATCTCAGGGTGCTGATTTGGTCTTAAATTTGAGCGCCTCTCCATTTACTCTTGGAAAGCCTGAACGGAGAATTCAGATGCTTTCCGCCGCAGCGAAAAGCAAACGAGTGGCAATCGCGTACTGCAATTGCGCTGGAGCAAACGATCAGTTGGTCTTTGATGGAAACTCCATCCTTTTAAATGCCGAGGGAAACCTCCTCGCCCAGCTCCCTGCTTTTGCCCCGCATTCGATCGTGACCGACCTTCGCGGGCCAGCGGTCGCAGACGTGCCGATGCACGAATCTGAGTCGTTGTTCAATGCGCTCGTGCTTGGTGTTCGCGATTACATGCGAAAATGCGGCTTCCGCTCGGCCGTGCTCGGACTCAGTGGTGGTATAGACAGCGCAATCGTTGCCTGTATCGCGGCGGAAGCGCTTGGCGCCGCAAATGTGCTCGGAGTCACAATGCCAACGGAATATTCAAGCGCCGGAAGTGTCGCCGACTCGGAACAACTTGCCCGCACTCTCGGGATCAATTTCCTCAACATTCCAATCCAAAAGTCATTCGAGACCTTTCAAGAGCAGTTTAAGGATATTTTCGCGGGGCTGGCGCCGAATGAGGCGGAGGAGAATATGCAACCCCGCCTGAGGGGTATGACTCTCATGGCTCTCTCGAACAAGCTCGGGCACCTTGTCCTGTCGACTGGCAACAAGAGCGAACTCGCAGTCGGTTACTGCACGCTCTACGGAGACATGTGCGGAGGACTCGCAGTAATCAGCGATGTTCCAAAAACTCAGATTTACGCGCTCTCACGATGGATTAATCGAAACCGAGAAATCATTCCATGGGCAACAATTGAAAAGGCGCCCAGCGCAGAGCTCAAGCCAGACCAGAAGGACCAAGACACCCTGCCCCCTTACGATATTCTCGATCCAATCCTGCAGCTTTACGTCGAGGAACAGTGTTCCGCACAAGAGATCATCGAAAAGGGTTATGAGGAGAAAACCGTAAGATGGGTAATCAAGCGGGTGAACCTTAACGAATACAAACGAGCTCAGGCTGCGCCCGGACTAAAAGTCACCTCCAGAGCCTTTGGACTGGGACGCCGCATGCCAATCGCGCAGCGATACTCCCCGTAGTGCGTCGATCATACTATTCGATTGCGCAGCTCTGAAACAGCCAACCCGCAAAGCCGATGCATCGAGTCGAACACACGCCTCTTTTTTTATGAACCATCCCCGCGTTGAAGCATTTGAAGGCGCACTTGTCGCCGATGCTCTGGCTATGCCAGCCCACTGGTATTACGACAGGCTCGCGATCCGCCGTGATTACGGAAGAATCGACCGTTTCCTAAAGCCGAAAAACCCCCACCCAGACAGCATCCTGCACCGAAGCCAGTACCAACCTCTCACCCCGGACGCCGATATCCTCCACGACCAGGCGGTGTACTGGGGGCAACACGGGATTCACTACCATCAAAATCTGCTGGCGGGTGAGAATACGTTGAACTTTCAACTCGCCCGGGCACTTTATCGGCAGATCCGTAAAGCCAATGATTATAATGCCGGCGCATGGCTCCGTCTTTATGTGGACTGCATGCGTCTACCCGGGTGGCACAGGGACACCTACATTGAGGAATACCACCGGGCATTTTTTACAAACATCGCAAAAGGCAAACCGCTCGAAAAATGCGGGATTGCGGATGTACACATCGGGGGGTTGGTTCCAGTTTCAGCGTTGTTTGCTGCACTTGAACAAGCAGGACAAGCGCTCGAAGACACCGTCGTATCACACGTCAGACTCACTCACGATGACCCGGATGTAATTGAGGCGGCTCGGGCATTCACCAGGATTCTATGCTCAGTAGAGAGCGGTCTTTCTTTGCGTGATGCCATTCTCCAACACGGCACCACTTGGATTTCAGCGCGCAAAGTTGAGAAATGGATCGTTGAACCAGACGAGGTTGTGGTGGGCCAAAGGCTAAGCCCCGCGTGCTACATCAAAGACGCGTTTGCAGCGTCACTCTACTTGAGCTGGAAATACGCGAACGACTTTAAAGCGGGTGTCATCGCCAATACGCATTGCGGGGGCGACAACTGCCACAGGGGCGCAGTCGTTGGGGCGCTCCTGGGGCTTGCAAACGGCGTTCCTGAGGACGAATCACTCGGCGTTTTGAGAGTACAGGTCCGAGCAAGCTCCACCTAATTTACTGAAAGCCATCCAATAGAATGCGGCGCGCCCGCGGTATCACGCTATGATCTCAGTGATCGGCTTTCCGTGGTCGATCTCCAAACGCTTCCGACCTGGGATCTCCAGCTTGCGCGAATCCAGACCCATTTGACGGAGGATGGTTGAATGGATGTCCGTGACGTAATGCCTGTCCTCAACAGCGTGAAAGCCAAGCTCGTCGGTTCGGCCATGGGCCACACCGCCCTTGATTCCGCCGCCCGCCATCCAAACACTAAACCCAAAAATATGATGGTCGCGCCCGTCAGCGCCCTGTGATCCCGGAGTGCGACCGAACTCGGTCGCGAACACAACCAGCGTCTCCTCGAGCAAACCGCGTCGCTCCAAGTCCGTAAGAAGTGCGCCGATCGGCTGATCCACCTGCATCGAAAGTTTCGAATGGTTCGCCTTGAGCCCGCCATGCGCATCCCACGCACCAGCGCCTCCACCGCCGTGCTGGATCTGAATAAAACGCACCCCTCGCTCCACGAGCCTGCGTGCTGCCAGAAGTTGCCCTGCGAATTCGCGGCAGTGCGACTGATCCAGCCCGTACATCGCCTTCGTTTCCGCAGTCTCCTTCGCAAAATCCAAAACCTCAGGAACGGAGGCCTGCATCCGGTACGCCAATTCGTAGGAAGCAATACGCGCCGCGAGCGCCGAATCCCCGGGATATTCCTCCGCCCGCATCGCATTCAACCTCCGCACCAGGTCCATCCCCACGGCGCGCGAGGCAGCCGGGGTGCGGGGGTCAGGGCGCCCAAAATCGAGCGGGTTTGCGGGGTCAATGCGCATGGGCACCGCGTCATGCATCGGTCCAAGATAATGCCCGTCCCTGTTATTCCAGTACTCGCGAGTGCCGATCGAAATAAACTGCGGAAGGTTCTCATTGAGGCTGCCGAGTCCGTAATGCACCCATGCGCCAAGCGTCGGAAAATTGCCGTCCACCATGTGGCGGCCAGAATGAAACTGAGTCTGCGCACCGTGGTTGCTGTCGGTGGTGTACATCGAGCGTACAATCGCGAGCTTGTCCACGTGCGCCGCGATGTTCGGAAACCAGTCGCTGACTTCGATGCCGCTGCACCCGTGCTTTTGAAAACCGACTTGCAGCGGGAAAATCTTGTTTCGCTGGTTGCCATTCGCATCCGGCACAACCAGGCGCTCGAGCGCCAGCTTTTTGGGGTCCTGCACGTCTGCGAACGGGGTCTCGGCGATTGTCTTGCCGCCGTACTTGGTAAGCATCGGCTTGGGATCAAAGCTCTCCATGTGACTGACGCCGCCATTCATAAACAGCCAGATCACGCTGCGGGCTGCAGGCTTGAAATGAGACAGGCCATCGGGCGGAGTCCAAAGCACGGACGATGCATTTGAATCACGCTGCAACATCGCGCCGAGCGCCATGCCGGCAAAACCCAAGCCGGCGTCGCACAGAAACGCGCGCCGGGAGCCGGAGGCGAACGTTGATGACTGATCTGGCTGGATGTTCATAGAGCTCAAAAAAGTTACTCTATCGAAGCGTGATAAAATCGTTGTGGTTTAACAGCACCCAAACCAGCTGCGCTCGAGCCTCCCTCTGAGCGCCATCATGGGAACCGGCGGCCGCTGCGGACTGAGCTGTACCGGATGCACCTTGCAAAGCCAAGAGCGCCTCCATGCACGCCATCAACTCCCTAGCCTGCGGTGGAATTCCTAGAACGTACTCGTAGGCCGCTCGCACGAACCCCTCGTCGTCTAGAGCCCCGGCGCACCGCTCAGAAACAAGCTGTGCAATCCGCCGGGCAGACTCTTCCACAAGCCGGCTGTTGGTCATCGCCATAGCCTGCTGCGGAACGACGCTTTGATCGCGTCGGTAACATTCCTTCACAGGCGCCTCGTCAAACATGGTAAGAAAGAGGTTTCTCGAATTGTTGGAGTGGTAAAAATACACGCTCCTTCGCGCCGAATCTTCCTGCGCAGCGGGTTCGACCGGCGGCCCGCCCATCGAACAGTCCAGCGACCCAGAAAGCCCCAAGAGCGAGTCCCTGATCACCCCCGACTCCAACCGGACCGGCGCGCGCCGCCAATACTCGACGTTGTCTGGGTCCTTGGAAACGCTGAGCTCTGCACCGGCGGCAGAAGAACCCATTCGGTAGGTTTGCGAGTTCACAATCAGCCTGTGCAGATGCTTCATACTCCAACCATGCTCAACCAATTCGGCAGCCAGCCAGTCCATCAACTCGGGATGCGAGGGAGTCGCACCTTTACGCCCGAACTCAAACATCCCAGCGGCGAGCGGCACGCCCATGTGACGGGTCCAAATATGGTTGACCGCAACCCGCGCCGTGAGAGGGTTGCGCGGGTCGGTGATCCAGCGCGCAAGCGCCTTCCGGCGGCCGCTGCTCTGCTGCGCAAACGCGGGTTCTGGATCGTCCTTTCCAGAGCTTAAAAACCGAGTCGGAGTCCATTTTGCACCAAATAGAACAGTGTAGCTGTCGGTAGGTTTGACTTGCGCCGCGACCGCCTTCGCAAGCTTCGCGGAGTCCTCCAAAGCAGCGGCGAGTTTCTTTTTCAAATCGGGCCGCTTCGCTTCGGGAGCATGCAGCAATTTGAGCCTCGCGTCCGCGACGACCTTCTCCTGCCTCGCCAAGGCGCTTTTTCTTTCGGCCGCAACCGCCGCCGTCCTCAGCGACTGTTCGTTAGAATCGACACGCCAAAGAGCCCGCATCGCCGTGGCACGCGCCTCCACCGAAAGCTTCTCGGCCTCCGTAAACTGATGCGTTTTCTCGGCAAGCGACCATTGAGCCTCCGACTCCAAAACGGCCTTCAGGAAAGGCTCTGAACCGGGGTTTGTTTGCGCCTCGCGCTTCGCTTTCGCTAGCTTTTCCGTGGCGGTTTTGAGGACCGCGGCGGCGGCTTCGAGGTTTCTGGCTGCCGTTGCTGCGTGTGCATCGAGAACCCAAGGCTGCCGCTGGGGTTCATATGCAGCGACAGGAAGCTCGATCGGCACCACATCGAGCGCCGCAAAGTCGAAAAGCGCAGGCACGCCCGGTGAAATCACAGCGGATTTGTCGGGCTGGCTTTCCTCGCCGCGCACGAACCGGTACGTCACTGCACCTGCGTCTGCATCAAACGCTCGCGGAATCCCGTCCTTTTCCAAGTCGGCCCCTCCAGCCGTCACATCGAGGCGCACATGGTACGGCTCGAAAACCGCGCGCAACCGGTAGAAGTCTGTTTGCGATATGGGATCGTACTTATGATCGTGACATTTGCTGCAGTTGAACGTGAGCCCTAGGAACCCCTTGCCGACATGCTCCACGGTATCCTCCATCCATGTGTTTCGGTTGAAGAGAAACCAGTTTCGCGCAAGGAACCCGGTGGCGCGCAGCTTCGAGGCATCCTCCGGGGCGATTTCGTCCGCGGCGAGCATGAGACGGACCATTTCATCGTAAGGCGCGTCGTTGTTGAGCGATTCAATGATCCAATCCCGCCAATGCCAGAGGTGTTTCTGAGAATTCCTGAGCTGCTCGCCCAATCCCCACCAGTCGCTGTAGCGCCACACGTCCATCCAGTGGCGGGCCCATCGCTGGCCGTGCCGCGGATCGGCCAGCAACTTTTCGACAAGCGCCGGGTACCACTCCGAGTCCGGCATTGCGTTGATCGCGGCCGTTTCAGCCAACGAGGGTGGCACTCCAACGAGGTCGACAAAGAGGCGCCGCACCAGGATCCCCCGCGGAGCACACGCCTGAGGCACGAGCCCCTTGGCGGCGTGCCGCGCAGAAATAAATGCGTCGATGGGGTTCGCTGCCCACTCCCGGTTTTCGACCCAGGGCACTGGCGGCCGTGCCGGGGGACGAAACGCCCAATGCTCACGGGGATCGGACTCGGGCTGCTCGCCGCTGGGAGCTGGCGCACCTGCGGAGATCCACTCCTGCAGCACCCTCACCTGGGAAGGGTTCAGCGGCTCACCCTCGTGCTTGGGGGGCATATGCTCATCGGGATCCAAACTTAGCACGCGCCCAACGAGCAGGCTTTTCTCCGGATACCCAGGGTCGACGGCGGCACCCGAATCACCACCCTTGCGAATAGAGACGGCGGTATCGAGCCGAAGCCCCCCCTTCTGTTTCAGCGCGCCGTGACAAGCGTAGCAGCGCTCCTGTAGAAGCGGTTTCACCGACCTGGCATAGTCAGCGGCTTTAAGCCCCGCACCTCCACCCGTGGACGCCGCTGCAAAAAGAAGCGCCGCGCCCGTGCGCAATGAACCAAAGAGCGCGAAAAGAAAACCGCCGGGGGGTAGCGTGCTCATCACTGGGCAACAGGATTACACAAGCACAAGAACTGGGACAACCTTTGCCTGACCATGTTTACAACACGCACGCAACTGCCACTCAGTAATTCTACAACCTCCGTGAACGCGTCGTTTTTGGCTCATGCAAACCTCACTTGCTGAGAGGCTTTTAGTAAAGTGCACCGCCTTGGAATCGAACCAAGAACCTAGTGATTAAGAGTCACTTGCTCTGCCAATTGAGCTAGCGGTGCTTTCGAAATCGAGGCGGGAGTGTGATGAGTCCTATGGAAAACGCAAGTCGGATTTCCGTCGAGCATCCGCCCACGGGCCAACGAGGGCATGCTCACCCGCACGGAAATATCCCGATGGCTAGCGGGATCCAACCGCAAGCAAGGTTTGAAACGCCGGGTTCGCCTCATCGCGAGAAACAACCTCCACATCCACTCCGCAAAACCCAGCGTCCTCGAGAAACCCAGCCAGCGCAGCCTCAGTGAACCCAAGCCAAGTGTCCGCATACAGCTCACGTGCCTGCTCGAACTGGTGCGCAAGCAAATCCAAAATCACCAACCGCCCTCCTGGACGCAGGATCTTGTAAGCCGATTGTACCGCACGCTGCGGATTCCCGGCGTGATGCAAGGCCTGCGAGAAAACGACCAAATCCACGCTTTGCTCCTCAATCGGCGGCTCCTCGATATCCCCCAACCGGTACTCCAAGTTCGCAATTCCGTTTTCCAGTGCAAGCGAAGCGCCGAACTCGACCATCTTTTCCGAGTTATCAACCGCGATGACTCGTTTTGCCCGCTTGGCGAGAAGCTGTGAGAGGTGCCCCTCTCCCGCTCCCAAATCAGCGATCACCATGGGTTCCACCAAGGCGAAAAGCATCCGCGCCACCCCCTGCCACGTGCGGCCAGGCACATAGGAACGCCCAAACTTACCCGCCATCCTGTTGAAATACTCGCGACTCAAATCGGCCCGCTTAGCCCGCAAAACCCTAAGCGCCCGCAAATCCTGCCTTGTCTCCGCAATTTCGTTTCCAGCAGCCCGAAGCACCTCTCGAAGCTGCGCGCCAACCTGATCCGTCTCCAGCGCGTAGTAGATATTCTTGCCAGCCCGGCGGTCACACACCAAGCCGGCGCCGCGCAACTGGGCCAAATGGGAGGAAATCCGCGACTGCCCCATCCCGAGGATCTCTTGGATTTCAGCCACCGAAAGCTCCTCCTGCTGCAGCAGCAACAGAAGCCGGATCCTGGTCTCGTCGGCAAGAAGCTTTAGGGATTTAACAATTGACGCCATCTGGAGAGAGACAATACATTGACACATCATGATGCGTCAATATATCAACAGCCTCACTGGAGCCGGAACCTAGGCTCCCAGCGCGGCACACGCACCAAGTCAAAACACACACCACTCACCCCACCCGCCCCTAATGTCACGTCGTTCCATTTTCTCCTCCGAATCCGTCGGCGAAGGTCATCCCGACAAAGTCTGCGACACCATCTCCGACGCTGTCCTCGATGCGTGCCTCGCCCAGGATCCGACAAGCCGCGTTGCTTGCGAGACCTACGCCAAGAGCAACGTAGTCGTTGTCGGCGGTGAAATCACCACCCGCGCATCCCTCGACTATACCGCCCTGGTCCGCCAAGCCATTCGAGAAATCGGCTACACGAACGACGACGACATCTTTCACGCGGACAAAGTTTTTGTGATGAACATCATCACATCGCAGTCTCCTGACATCGCGCAGGGCGTGGACGCGCGAGCCGCAGCAGGGAAAGACACCGATGAACAGGGTGCTGGAGACCAAGGCCTCATGTTCGGATACGCCTGCAACGAGACTCCGGAATTAATGCCCGCGCCCGTCATGTTCGCTCACAGGCTTGGACGGGCGATCACCAAGATTCGCAAGGCGGGAATCGTGAACTGGCTGCGTCCGGATGCGAAGACACAAGTCTCGGTGATCTACGAGGGACAAAAAATCATTGGCATTTCCAACGTGGTGATCTCAACGCAACACGCGGAATCCGTCACACATGAAACCATCCGTTCTTTCCTCATTGATGAGGTGATTCGCAAGGAACTTCCGGGCGAGTTGATCACGAAGGACACGCAATTTTTAATCAATCCAACGGGAAGGTTCGTCGTTGGCGGGCCGCAGGGCGACACAGGCCTGACTGGGAGGAAGATCATTGTGGACACCTACGGTGGAATGGGCCGCCACGGAGGCGGGGCGTTTTCTGGCAAAGATCCGTCGAAGGTGGACCGTTCTGCAGCGTACATGGGACGGTATGTTGCGAAGAACGTGATCGCATCGGGCCTGGCAGACCGTTGCGAAGTGCAGTTTGCTTACGCCATTGGTTATCCGGACCCGGTGAGCGTGAATGTGAACACATTTGGCACTAACCAAGTGGCTGAGGAAAAAATCGAGAAGGCTGTGACCGATGTATTCTCGTTCAAGCCAGCCCACATTGTGCGCGACCTTGATCTGCTGCGCCCCATCTACCTGAAGACGACAAATTACGGACATTTCGGCAAAGCCGACCCGGATATCACGTGGGAGCGCACAGACAAAGCCGAAGCCCTCAGAAAGGCAATCTAAGACAGCCGAAAAAATCGCTCTCCAAACAACCACATTTCCCCGAACAAAAACGCCTGCAACCCAAACCAAACACCATGCTAACCGAAACCCGCAAACACACCGACTTCAAGGTACGCGACCTGTCTCTCGCAGACTGGGGCCGAAAAGAGATCACTATCGCAGAGAAGGAAATGCCGGGACTGATGTCGATCCGCGAGAAGTATGCACCGCAGAAACCGCTGAAAGACGTGCGCATCACTGGATCGCTGCACATGACGATTCAGACCGCGGTGTTGATTGAAACACTGGTGGATCTTGGCGCGAACGTGCGCTGGGCGAGCTGCAACATTTTTTCAACCCAAGACCACGCTGCGGCGGCCATTGCAGCGACGGGAATTCCTGTCTTTGCGTGGAAGGGCGAGACGCTCGAAGAATACTGGTGGTGCACGCAGCAGGCGGTTTCTTTCCCAGACGGCAAAGGACCGCAGCTCGTGGTGGATGACGGCGGCGACGTAACGCTCATCATTCACAAGGGCAACGAGCTTGAGAACGGCAGTGATTGGGTGAACACGCCAAGCTCGAACACAGAGGAGCAGGTCATCAAAAATCTGCTCAAGGAAATCCACCGCGAAAACCCGATCTACTGGCAGAACATCGTCAAAGAGTGGCGCGGCGTTTCCGAAGAAACAACCACCGGAGTGCACCGGCTCTACAAACTCCAGGAACAGGCAAAACTCCTAGTTCCCGCCTTCAACGTGAACGATTCCGTCACGAAGTCGAAATTCGACAACCTCTACGGGTGCCGGCACTCGCTCATCGACGGTCTCAATCGCGCGATTGACGTGATGATCTCGGGCAAAGTGGCGGTCGTGTGCGGCTACGGCGACGTGGGCAAGGGTTCCGCTCAATCTCTTCGCGGCCAGGGAGCACGCGTCATTGTGACGGAAATCGATCCGATCAACGCGCTGCAGGCATCAATGGAAGGATACGAAGTCACCACCTTGGAGGATACCCTAGGTCGCGGCGATATTTACGTCACCACCACCGGTAACGTGGACGTGATCACCTTTGATCACATGAAGAAGATGAAGGACCAGGCGATCATCGCAAACATTGGCCACTTCGACAACGAGATCCAAGTGGACCGCCTCAACGCGGCTCCGGGAGTGAAGCGGACCAACATCAAGCCACAGGTGGACAAGTACCACTTTGAGGACGGTCACGAAATCTTCCTGCTTGCTGAAGGACGTCTCGTGAACCTCGGTTGCGCAACTGGCCATCCAAGCTTCGTCATGTCCACCAGCTTCTCGAACCAGGTGCTAGCACAGATCGATCTTTGGAAGAACCGCGACCTCTACAAGCCGTCGGTATTTGTGCTTCCGAAGAAACTCGATGAGGAAGTAGCCCGCCTGCACCTCGATAAAATCGGTGTCAAGCTCACCGTCCTCACCAAGGAACAAGCCGACTACATCGGTTCTCCAGTCGAGGGCCCGTACAAGCCTGAGCATTACCGCTACTAAACGCGGTTGTTGATTCCACAAACGCCGCTCTCGGAACACTCAGGTGTCCGAGGGCGGCGTTTTATTTTGCAGATGCTCGAAGACGCCGCAGGGAAACCCGCGTGGACCCTGAGCTCCGAGGCTACTGAGAGCCGGAGCACCCGACTCCGCTCCATTCGCCGATCGCCGCCAACCTCGCAAGGCAGCTGAGCGTGTTGGCGTCGCGGACTTCGCCGCTCGCAACCATCGCGCGCAACTCTGCAGCCGAAAAAACCCGGACATCCGTTATTGCCTCGCCGGGATCATGATGAGCTCCACCGGGACTTGGCTGAACTCCCCTCACCCACATTAAATAGCAATGCTCGTCGGTGAAACCCGCGCTCGTAAGGAAATGCTGCAATGACACCAGTTCAGCGTCGGAGACCGGTTCATATCCCGCCTCCTCCTGCAGTTCTCTCAAGCCCGTTTCACGCACTGCGTCCCAGTCGTGTCGTCCACCCTGGTCAATCTGGCCGGCAGGAAATTCCCAGAGTGAGTCCTGAATCGGCACGCGCTCCTGGCGGATCATCACAAAGCCACCGTCAGGCGTTTGAGCGGCGACGCATACCCCGGGCTTCCGATGGCAAACAGTCCACTCGAAAGCGCTGTTACGCGTCGGTGAACTCATTCTCACCCGATGTATTTCCACAAAAGGATTGGAGAACAGCACCTCTCTCGCATGCGTGATCCATCCCTCGGCCGCTTTGACAAAATCGTGAAATCTCATCAGTAAAGAATCACAGGGCGTAGAGGTATGCGTTCCTCACGCGAGATGCGCCTGCCAACGGGCGATTTGAGAAGACACATTCTGTGGCGCTGGCGCCCCGACCGCCTGCCGCGCCTCCATGGACCGGCGGACGTTGAGAATAGAATGCACATCGCTTTCGAAAACACTCGAGAGCTCTTGATACTGCTCAAAAGACAACTCGGTAAGTTCACAGCCCTTCTCAGCACACAGCGCCACGGCGCGACCGACCACCTCGTGAGCTTTGCGAAAGGGCATGCCGTGATTCACGAGATAATCGGCGAGATCCGTCGCCAGAAGATTCGGATCAGCGACGGCAGATGCACATTTCGGGGCATTCACCTTGGCTGCCCGCAGCATCGGAGCATAGACAGCAAGCGCCGCCTTGACCGTATCGATGGAATCAAAGATCGCCTCCTTATCCTCCTGCATGTCGCGGTTGTAGGTCATGGGCAAACCCTTCATGAGTGTCAGCAGAGACATCAGGTTTCCGTAAACGCGTCCAGTCTTGCCACGAGTGAGCTCGGCAACATCCGGATTTTTTTTCTGCGGCATGAGGGACGAACCGGTGGTGAACGCATCGGAAAGAGTTACGAATCCGAACTCCGCCGACGCCCAAAGAATCACATCCTCGCTCAGCCGGGACAAGTGCATTGAGACGATCGAAAGCGCAGAAAGCAGCTCAATCGCAAAATCCCTGTCACTCACCGCATCCATTGAATTCTGCGTGATCGAAGGAAAATCGAGCAATTCAGCGATGAGCGCGCGATCCAGCAGGATCGTCGATCCCGCGATCGCGCCGGATCCGAGAGGCATCACATTCATGCGGCGGCGGCAGTCGACAATCCGCTCCCAATCCCGCTGAGCCATCTCGACATAGGCAAGCAAGTGATGGGCAAAAAACACGGGCTGCGCCCGCTGTAAATGGGTGTAGCCGGGGATGACTACTTCTACATTTGCCGATGCGAGTTCGACTAATGCCGACTGGAATTCCCGGAGAAGTTTGAGTATCGAGTCACACTCCGAGCGAAGGTAGAGGCGGATATCGAGTGCAACCTGGTCGTTCCGACTGCGTGCGGTGTGAAGCTTCGCGCCGGCGTCACCGATGCGTCTTGTGAGTTCCGCCTCGATGTTCATGTGAATGTCTTCGAGCTCCTCCTTGAACTTGAAGGTGCCGGCGGCAATCTCCTGCCCAATCTCCTGCAAGCCGTTCACGATCGAATCGCGCTCTGACTGTGAGATCAGACCTGCCTTCAGAAGTGCAGCCGAGTGCGCGACAGACCCCTCGATGTCGTGCGGCCATAGCCGCCAGTCAAAAGAGATGGACTCCGAAAACTTCTGCAGAAGCTCTGCAGTTTGCTGCTGAAAGCGGCCTTTCCACATAATCAAAAAAAAAGAGGGTGCGGGCTTGGTGCTATTGCAAAAACCGCCCGCTCGGAAGGCAAAACGCTGGGGTATGCGTAAAGTTTCCGATGCGATTCCAGCACCAGCAAACTTTCGGGCCTCGGATCCCAGCCCTTGCCGCACCCAACGGGTTCATACGCCGCCCAAGGCGCTTTCCTTTACTTGAGAGCAAGGCCCAGGATTTTCGTTTCTTGGAATGCTGATGGGTGTTGCTAAGATTTGTTTTAGCTGGAGGATTGCTTATCGAGTGGCACACTCGAACGCTCCCCTGATCACCCTCTCGTTCTACCCATGAGTAACCGTCTCTGGAAAATTCTCGCCTCCCTAAAGCTCACCGTTGTCCTGCTGGTTTTAAGCACTTTACTGGTATTCCTTGGCACCCTCGCCCAAGTCCACGAGGGTCTATGGGAGGCTCAAACCCGCTGGTTCAAGAGCTACGTCATTCTCAAGCGCAGCGGGGATGCATGGTGGGTGCCCCCGATTTTCACTGGCGGCTACACCCTTGGTTTTTCTCTCCTGATCAACCTGATTGCAGCCCACCTCCAACGGTTCCAGATGAAGTGGAGCAAGGCAGGCATCCACCTGACCCACGCGGGCATCATTCTTCTGCTGCTTGGACAGCTCGCAACAGACCTGCTCTCCCGCGAAAGCTTCATCAGCTTCATGGAGGGGGAAACGCGCGCTGATTCCGAGTCGCACCGGGACATCGAACTTGTGGCGTTCATGCCATCGGACCAGTCCGGAAAAGAACGGGTGGTCTCCTTCTTAGAACCAGCCCTAGTCGCGGGAAAGGAACTTGCGAACTCGGAACTACCCTTCCGGATTAAAATTCTGGAACAGGGAGCAAACTGCGAAGTCTATTCCCACGCGTCTCTCAAGGAGGCGGCATCCACGCAAATGACGGCGCTCGGGATGCTTGAATCCCGTTACAGCTCCGCTGAGACAATTCCATCGGAGGCTGAAAGAGCAATGGAAAATGACGGTCGCATGGCGGTTTGGCGTACGGTGCTTCAAGAGTTCGGGGAAAAGGATTCGGACATTGTGTCAGCCGCAAAGAAAATCGCAGCCGACCCGAACCGGGAATCCAAGTTCAGGGAGCGGATCAAAAACGCGTTTCGAGAGCAAATGCTGCGCTCCTTTCAGATGATACCTCCAATGGAGGCGGCGACCTCGCAGGCGCTGGCCCGCAAATACACCGCGTCCCAACTTGCAGCAGGCAAACCACTCCCTCTGGATGCCCTTCCGAACTGCGCATCACAGGGTGCCGGCATGAACGCATTACTCAATCCCCTGCCGCCGGCGCATGGAATGGATCAACGCAACGACCCCTTTACGAAGGTGGAAATCCTTTCAAAAGACGGCTCGCTGGGAACCTGGGTCTTCTCGCCCTGGTTCAAACCGCAGGAAGTAAGCGTCGAGGGAAAAACGTTCCGCGTCTCTCTACGCCGCCAGATTTATCAGCAGCCCTTCTCGCTCACGCTCCTGAAAACTACCAACGACGTTTACCCCGGAACGGATATTCCCAAGAACTTCCAAAGCCGCGTGCGCTTGGAGCACCCTGCCAAGTCAGAGAAGCGGGAAATCGACATCTCAATGAACAACCCACTCCGCTACGGCGGATTGACCTTCTACCAGCACCAGATGGGGCGCAGGGATCTCAACGGAGGCAAGGGCACGAGTTCATTGCAGGTGGTGAAAAACCCAAGCTGGATCACGCCCTATCTGGGTTGCGCGATCGTCTCGCTCGGAATGCTCTGGCAGTTCCTCTACCACCTGGTCGGGTTTCTTTCCAAACCACGCAAAACTCAACCTCCAGGCGCGCACGAGGAAACCCCCGAGACTAACACAGCCGTGACGCCTTGACCCGCGCCCACAGCGCGAACTTTTCTGCACCGCCCCTGTATTTCTTTAAGCATCGACTCCATCCCAGCCCAGCTCCAAAGCCTAACCCAAGTGCGATGAAAAAACATCTTCCCCTTCTGTTCGCCGCAACCTGCGGACTCTGGATTCTGTCATCCTGGCGTACTCCCAAAGACAAACCGGATCAGATACCTGCAAACCGATTTGGAAGCCTTCCATGCCTTTCAGGCGGCCGCACTCAGCCGCTGGATTCAGTCGCAAGAAATACGCTGCTGCAACTGCGGGAAAAACAAACCCTCAACACGCAACCTTGGATGGATTGGTGGAAGGGACCGAAGATGCTATCCGCCTCGCAGTGGATGCTGGAGATGTTTTTCAACCAGCAACTGGCTGACACCCGTCCCGTGTTTCGGATCGTAAATACAGACCTAAAGGGACTGCTAGGCCTTCCGCTGGAGCCTGATCTTGCCCAAGAGAACGACGGAAAACATTTTTCGTGGAAACAGGTCACCGCAAAGATGGAGGCGTTGCGCGATGAAGCCCGGCGCGCCCAGGGCTTGGATCAAGCGAACCGGACCGCATTTGACCGTGCGGTACTTCAGCTTTGGAATGGCGTCAGCCTTTATATGAAGCTGCAGAATACTGTGCAGCCGCAGAACGCACTGAACTGGGAAAAGGAGATCCAGTCCTTTATCACCGCCGTCCCTGCAGGGAGAGAAGCAGCAAAGCTCCAGCAGGCCGGTCAACCCCACAACGAGGCGGCGCTGAGCAAGCTCATCAACGAACTGCAGAGGGCAACGGTGATGAATCAGGTCGATCCGCCACTGGTTATTGCGCCAGTAAAAAACCCGACCAGCGAAGCGGGACGGCAGTGGACCAAGCTCGGGGAGGCCATTTTCAACATCGCGCGCGGGGACGAAATTTCACCCTCCGTGCTAGGCTACGCAAGAATGGGGACGGCTTACCGAGCGAACGATCCAGTCGCATTTTCCGCGGCACTCGAAGCGTACTTGCAAGATCTAACCTACATGGAGCACGGGACACTGCAGAAGTGTGTTCGCGAGCAGACGTTCACGCATCTCGAACCGTTCTACAAATCCATGGTGCTTTACGTGATGGCGGGCCTTTGCGCACTGGTCTTCACGCTCGCGCCGTCCTCCTTCGCTGGTCTCCGCCGCACGGGCCATTTGCTCACGATCACGACCCTTTTTGTCCACACCGCAGGCTTGGTTTACAGGATGGTCCTCGAAGGCAGGCCTCCCGTCACCAACCTGTACTCCTCGGCCGTATTCATCGGCTGGGGCGCATGCTGCCTGGGGCTGCTTTTGGAGCGGGCGTGGAAGAATGGCGTTGGCATCATGGTGTCGTCCAGCGCGGGCTTCCTCACGCTGATCATCGCGCATCATCTCTCGCTGAGCGGCGACACAATGCAGATGATGCAGGCGGTCTTGGACACGAACTTCTGGCTCGCCACCCACGTGGTGATTGTGACACTCGGCTATTCCGCAACCTTCGTGGCCGGCCTACTGGCTGCGCTTTACGTAATGCTCGGATTTTTCACAAGGGCACTTCACGAGGAACTCGCGAAGTCCCTCTCGAAGATGGTGTACGGAATCATATGCTTCGCGGCACTTTTCAGTTTGGTAGGCACGGTTCTTGGCGGAATCTGGGCCGACCAGTCG
>JBILUQ010000267.1:0-5431 GCA_044370935.1 Chthoniobacteraceae bacterium | reverse complement strand
TGGCACGGCTTGTCGCTGCACTATGTGATTTACGGGCTTTATCACGCCGCCCTTTTGAGCTTTTACGACTGGTTCGCTCGATGGAATAAGGATCGGAAACTATGGGGTTCGACCCGTTGGCACGGCATGGCCGACATCTTTATAACCTTCCATGTGGTTTCTCTCGGATTGCTGCTGTTCTCCGGCCGCCTTACTCCTCCTCCGCCTCCCGCACAGCATCAACTCTTGGAAAAGGCCGATTCCCGCGAGATCTACGGCTTGATGTGGGATAGGGCGCATCCTAACGACGCTCCGTTGGTTGATTTGATCATCGATGATCAGTATGTCCTGCGCATTCCTGCGTCGGTTTACCGAGAAGATCTAAAGGATCGCGGCTATGGCGACGGACGACATGGCTTCTGGTTTGAGTCGCCTTGGTGGGTGCGCGATGGAAATCCCCACACCATAGAGGTCCGTGATGTGGCCACAGGAAAGCCCGTGCAGGGCACCCCGATGATCCTCACCTGCGAGCGTGACGATGATGAGATCCGTCGGGAGGAGCTCAAGCGTGACCAGGCTAGGGAGGCTGCAATGCGGGAGCAGGAGAAAAAAGAGCGGGAGGCGTCGGAATCACCTCAAAGCCCAAAGGCGGAGCCTGCTCCCCCGCCTCAAAAATAAGAGGGAATCTGCCAGGTTCGTATTTGTGCGCGCTTAGCCTCATCTGAGATTGGACGTCTGCGCCGGAAGGCGCTAGGGTCATCGGCCCACTCGAGATGAACCCTAACGCTCCTCTAATTTATTTGGATAATAACGCAACGACACAAGTCGATCCTGCGGTTGTTGAGGAGATGCTTCCGTATCTGACCACGTTCTATGGCAACCCATCGAGTGCCTACCGCTTTGGCAAAAAGGTGGGTGATGCTCTTGCGTTAGCTCGAGAGAGAGTCGCTATGTTGCTCGATTGCGAGCCAAACGAGGTCCTTTTCACAAGTTGCGGAACCGAATCAACAAACACCGCGATTCACGCTGCTTTGGCGATCGATAGGGATCGGCAGCACATTGTCACGACCAGAGTGGAGCACTCCGCTACGCTCAAAACTTGTGAGCTTTTAGCAAAGCGTGGTTATGAGATCACCTGGCTGGGAGTCGATTCGCGCGGCCAAATCGATCTGGCCGAGTTAGAGTCCGCAATCCGGCCCGACACAGCTCTGGTTTCGGTCATGTGGGCGAATAACGAGACGGGTACGATGTTTCCGATGGAACGTATCCGGGGGATTATCAATGCCAAAGGCGTTTTGTTTCACTCGGACGCGGTGCAGGTCATCGGAAAGCTCCCAGTTCGACTGAAAGAGGGCGGCATTCATTTAGCATCACTTTCAGGGCACAAATTACATTGCCCGAAAGGAGTCGGCGTTCTTTACGTGAATCGTCGCAGTCGGTTTTCGGCATACATGACAGGCGGAGGACAAGAGAACGGCAGGCGCGCGGGGACTGAAAACGTGGCGTCTATCGTGGGACTCGGAAAAGCATGCGAGCTTGCAGCGCACAACATCGAGCGGGAAGCGGTTGAAGTGCGGGGGATGCGTGACAAGTTCGAGCAGACTGTCATGAAGCGCATTTCAGGTGTCCGAATGAATGGCGATGTTGAATGTCGCCTTCCAAATACCTCGAACCTCGCATTTGAGGGAATTGATTCCGAGGCGCTACTGATGATGCTGGATGACGCGGGAATTTGTTGTTCCGCAGGCTCCGCATGCACCGCGGGTTCTTTGTATCCGTCCCACGTGTTGAAGGCTATGGGCCTCAGTGATGGTCATGCGCGATCTAGCCTGCGGTTTTCGTTTGGGCGATTTAATAGCGAACCTGAGGTTGAGCGAACGGTTGCTGTTCTCGAGCAGTCTGTGGAAAAACTCCGTCCTTTAGTCGTCACCTAGGAACTCGCATGCGTTGGATTCTCCCAGAGCGCAGTGATCCTGATGCGACTCGTTTTCTCGCGGAATCGCTTCAAATTCCGAGCGCGATCGCTGAACTGCTGTGGCGCCGGGGCTACCGTACTCCCGAAGTCGCTAAGCCTCACTTGGAGCCAAGGCTTGCCTCGCTTGCGGATCCTTTTCTGCTCCCAGATATGCAGGCGGCCGTGGATCGCATTCTTGCTGCTGTGGATAATCGTGAGCGGGTCGTTCTGTTTGGCGATTACGATGTCGATGGGGTCACATCCTTGGCGCTTCTGAGTCGCGTGTTGCGTGCTTTCAACGCGAACGTGGAATGCTTTTTACCGGTGCGCGAAGGTGAAGGCTACGGTCTGAGCCTGCAGGGAGTGACGCGGTGCCGCCGCGAATACAATCCGCAGTTATTGATCGCAGTCGACTGTGGAACTTCGGCGGTCTCGGAAATCGCGGAACTTCGTGCCCAGGGAGTCGATGTTGTGGTGCTCGATCATCATGAGTGCCCCGCTGTGCTGCCTGAATGCACTGCTCTGGTGAATCCGAAAAGAGGTCAGCACTTTCAGTATCTATGCAGCGTTGGCGTGGTTTTTAAACTTTCACACGCGCTACTCAAGTTCCGGAAACAGGATGGTATTGATCTGCGTGAATTTTTGGATTTGGTCGCGCTTGGAACGCTTGCTGATTTGGTTCCGTTACAGGAGGAAAACCGCACGCTTGTGCGCAGAGGCCTTGTGCAGATGGCGGATTCAAAATGGATCGGTGTAAGCGCACTTATGCGCGTTGCAGGAGTCCGGCCGCCCCTCGATTCCGGTGATGTTGGGTTCAAACTGGGCCCGCGTATGAACGCTGCTGGACGTCTCGGCACGGCACGCGATGCGCTTGATCTTTTGCTAAGCGAGAATTTAAAGGAGGCCAATCAACTGGCGGAAAGGCTCGATGCTCAAAACCGCGATCGACGTGGAGTTGAGGACCAGGTGTTGCAGGAAGCGGAGAGCCAAGTTGCCCAATTCTTCCGCGCTGATGAGCATGCCGCTATCGTAGTTGGCGCGGCCGGGTGGCACGCTGGCGTGCTTGGAATCGTCGCATCGAGGCTGATGCGCAAACATTATCGCCCCACTATTGTGGTCGGCTTTGATGAAACCGGCATGGGGAAGGGGAGTGGAAGGAGTATCAAAGGACTGCCTCTGGTTGAGGCGCTGCATGGGTGTCGTGATTTGCTGCACAAATACGGAGGCCATGAAATGGCCGCGGGTGTGACGTTGAGGCAGGAGAATTTTGAGGCATTCCGCAGTTCATTTTGCGAGTACGCCGCACGACACCTGAGCTCCTCGCACCTGCAACCCACCGTGGAAATCGATGCGGAGTTGCTTCTTGAGGAGGTGAATACGCGGATGCTTACCCAGTATGAGTCGCTGGCTCCTTTTGGAATGGGTAATCCACAGCCACTTTTCATCCTGCGGGGGGTGACCCCTGCGGAAAGCCCGCGCGTTCTTAAGGAGAAGCACCTCCAGCTTTCCTTGCGGCAGGGGAGCGCCTCTTCCAGAGCGATGTGGTTCAACGCCGCGTCGCAGAAGTTGCCTCCCGCACCATGGGATCTTGCCGTCGAGCTGAGTCGTAACGAATATCAGGGTGTTGTTAGCGCCCAGATTTTGGTTCGAGCCGTTCGTGCCGCCGAGTGATATAGGCCCATGGATTCTGCGCGGCAGTGAAATTGTTTAGCGACACACTTATGCGCCACCATCCCATAGATTCCGCCCTTCCAACTTCGAATCGGCGCAGACTGATGACATCGATGCTGCCCCGTTCGGTGGCAGTTGTTCATGCAAACGATATCGTCACGACGAACGCTGACGGAACTGCTGCCTATTATCCGAACAGTGATCTATTTTACCTTTCGGGAATCGAGCAGGAGGAGACCATTCTACTGTTGACGCCGGATGCGCAGGAGTCCCGTGATCGCGAGATTCTTTTCATCCGTGAGCCTACACCGCTCAGCAAATTATGGGATGGGCACAAACTCTCGAGGGAAGAAGCTCGCACGCTCAGTGGAATAGAGCGGGTTGAGTGGGTGAGTGCTTTTCCTAGTGTGTTCCGTTTTGCGATGAACGAGATGGAAAACGTGTATCTAAATCTCAATGAACATGCACGTGCAGTGATAGAAGCTGACACTCGGGATGCGCGGTTTGTGCATGAAACGCGCAGTCAGTACCCGTTGCATGCCTACCATCGCTTGGCGCGATTACTGAGGATTCAGAGATTGGTGAAGTCGCCTGCCGAGGTTGATCTAATCCGCAAGGCGGCTGAAATCACGCGTGATGGATTTTTGAGTGTGGCGAAGTTGATCCGACCCGGCATCAACGAGTGCGAGTTAGAGGCGGAGTTCGCTCGAGAGTTCATTCGGCGCCGCGGAAGATTTGCCTTCATGCCGATCGTCGCCTCTGGAAAAAACTCGTGTTCGCTGCATTACATTGCAAACGATCAGGCGTGTCGGAGGGGTGACGTGTTGCTGTTGGATCTGGCGGCGAGCTATGCGAATTATAACGCCGACGTGACGCGCACCTTTCCAGTGAGTGGAAAATTTTCGCGCCGTCAGCGAGAGGTGTACAACGCCGTGTTGCGTGTGATGGAGGAGTCAATTCGCGGTCTGCGCCCGGGTAAGTCGCCCAAGATTTGGCACAAGGAGGGTCAGGCTTTGATGCAGGAAGAATTACTGCAGCTTGGCTTGATCTCGCACAGGGAGGTGAAGCGTCAGGATGCATTGAACCCGGCTTTGCGGCGTTACTTTCCGCATGGGTTGGGGCATCCGTTGGGATTAGACGTGCATGATGTGGCCGAGCCCGGACTGCCTATCGCGGAGGGGTGGGTGATGACGGTCGAGCCTGGGATCTATATTCCGGAGGAAGGGTTTGGAATCCGCTTGGAGCAGGATGTGCTGGTTGGGAAGATCGCGAACACGGTTCTGACGGCGGATATTCCTGTGGAAGCCGAGCTTGTGGAGGAAATGATGCATGCCTCCTCGAAGCGGTCCAAAAGCGTAAGGAAAAGATAGCCGCCGCCAGGGGCGCGCTAAAACTTGGTGGTAGCAGAGAATCTTCGGTTGCCTACTGTTTCAGGAGTTGCCATAGTACAACTCCTGCTGTGGACTTTAGTAGAATTCTCTTGTGAGTGACGCTAAACGTTTTGCGGCGGGAAAAAAGTAAAAGCCGAAGTGGCGGAATGGCAGACGCGCTAGACTCAAAATCTGGTATCCGTGAGGGTGTGTGGGTTCGAGTCCCACCTTCGGTACTTACTTCCAGGGTGGTCAGTCGGACGAGAGATCACTCTCGAAGGGGCCGACGTTCCTTTTAAGGTCTTTAGAGCTCCGGGGATCCGGCAGTCAATTGTGGCGGATTGTCACGCTCGACTGTTTGAGGACTGAACAATTTTGACGCCTTCCTGCGAAGCCGTCCGTTTAGCGCATAGCTCCGCATTCACAACTCTCTTGGTTGTAATTGCACCCAATCTGG
>JBILUQ010000046.1:0-19212 GCA_044370935.1 Chthoniobacteraceae bacterium | reverse complement strand
GGCATGCGGAGTGTGCGGAAGCGACGTTCACGGTTACGACGGCAGCACGGGGCGCCGCATTCCGCCGCTGGTGATGGGACACGAGGCAGCTGGAACCGTCGCCGATGTCGGCGCCAACATCACAAACTTTCGAAGCGGGCAGAGAGTGACGTTTGATTCAACTGTTTCCTGCGGCACTTGTTTCTTCTGCCAGCGCGGAAACATCAATCTCTGCGACAACCGGCAGGTGCTCGGCGTTTCCTGTGGAGATTACCGCCGCGCCGGAGCCTTCGCAGAGTTTGTTTCTGTGCCTGCGCGTATTCTGCATCCGCTTCCGGATTCGTTATCCTTCGAAAAGGCAGCGATGATCGAAGCGATTTCGGTTGGGGTGCATGCCGTCGCGATCACTCCGGTGTCCCTGAACGACACGGCTGTCATCGTTGGTGCAGGAATGATCGGATTGCTGACTCTTCAGGCCGCCCACCTCGCAGGATGCAGGAAATTGATCGTTGTCGACGTTGATGATTCGCGACTTCGCACCGCCCAACAACTTGGCGCTACCCATGTGGTCAATGCGAAGACAACAGACGTTCCATCCGCCGTCCGCGAACTCACCGACAAGCGCGGCGCCGACGTTGCGTTTGAATGCGTGGGCACGACAGCAACGGTGACATCCGCCATCGAATCAACCCGCAAAGGAGGAACCGTGACGCTCGTCGGCAACATTGCTCCAAAAATTGACCTCCCTCTCCAGTCCGTGGTCACGCGCCAAATCCGCCTCCAAGGTTCGTGCGCATCATCGGGTGAAATCCCCGCCTGCATCGACCTTCTCGCATCGGGTGCGATCCGAGTCGAACCCATGCTTTCCGCTTTCGCGCCGCTTGAGGACGGTCCAAAGTGGTTTGAGCGGCTCTACAGTCACGAGCCAAACCTGATGAAGGTGGTTCTGCACCCGTGACTATCATTGCGCTGACACGCCAAAGAGACTGCGGGCTCCTTCCGAGCCACAGTCCTGCCCGCATCAGCCCCTGAGAAACTCCAACCCGGTCCGAAAGCAAGCCACTCCTCTCATCCGATTCGATGTCGACTCAATCCGCCACCTTCCGCGTTCCAGGCACCACTGCTAATCTTGGCCCAGGCTACGATTGCCTTGGCGTTGCGCTGGGCCTGAGCAACCTTGTTACGGTTTTTAGAACATCCGCCGAGGAAACAACCGCCCCGGCCGCAGCGGGACCGATGGCCACGGGAGCTTCCTCGCTATTTTTTGCAACAGCAAAGATCAAACCGTTCGCGTTCGATTGGAAGATCGAGGGCGATGTTCCGCCGTCACGCGGAATGGGTAGCTCGGTAACTGTTCGCTTGGGACTGCTCGCGGGACTTAACGCGCTGGCTGATTCGCCGCTCTCGCGCAAGGAACTGTTCGAACTTTGCGCAGGACTCGAGGGACACCCGGATAACGCGGCACCTGCCGCATTCGGAGGATTCACCGTGGCCGGAGGCTCGGAGCTTGCGAGGTTCGAGGTGAGTTCGGGCCTTGCGTTCGTGCTCCTGATCCCAAACTTTGAAATCAGCACGCCAGAGGCTCGCAAAGTACTTCCGCAAAGCCTCGAGCGACTCTCAGCCGTGGCCAGTTGCGCAAATGCCTGCCGCATCACCGCCGCTTTCGCATCCCAGAACTACGCACTGCTTCGCGGTTCGTTTGCGGATGGACTACACCAGCCTTTCCGAGAGGCGCTGATTCCATTCTTACCCGACGTCATTCGCGCGGGCGAAAAAGCCGGGGCTCTGGGCGGCTTTCTCTCTGGCTCAGGATCAACAATCTGCTGCGTAACCATTGAGAATCCCGAAAAAGTTGCGCAGGCGATGAAGGAAGCTGCAAGCTGCGATGCAACAGTTGTGATCACCAAGGCTGACAACGAAGGCGCGATTCAAGTGCGATAGCATCCGCAAGGTCGCTTTCTGCTGCCCCTGATGAACCGGCGGACGATGCTGGCAGGCCAACCAATCCAACCAAAGACCAGCTATGGGCCGCCGCCTCGAAGAATTTGAACAGTTCGCGATCGAAGTGATCCTTGATCGCCGCAAAGGGAAGCGGGCGGCATTACTGCGCCTGCTTCTAATGGGTCTGAGCACGATTTTCCGCCGGATCGTGCAAATGCGCCTTTCGCTCTATCGCAAACGCTTTCTTAAATCTCGCACCCCGGGCTGCCTGGTGATTTCAATTGGAAACCTGACCGTAGGCGGCACTGGCAAGACTCCTGTTGTCGAAAAACTGGCGCGCACCTTGAAGGACGCTGGAAGAAACGTTGCCATTTTATCCAGAGGCTACAAATCAAAGCGTCCCCCTCTGATGAGGCGACTGCAGCGCAAATGGCTGGGTCTGGATAAACGGGAAACGAGGGTAGTCCACGACGGGGAGCGGCTGCTCATGGACAGCAGATTCGCGGGAGACGAGCCTTTCATGCTTGCGCGCTCGCTCGGAGACAGCGTTGTTCTGGTCGACAAGGATCGCGTCCGGGCGGCGATCGAAGCCGTGCATACTTTCGGGTGCGACACGCTTCTACTGGATGACGGCATGCAATATCTGCCTCTGCATCGCCGGGTGGAGATTTGCCTCATCGACCGTCAATCCCCGTTTGGCAACGAACATCTGCTGCCGCGAGGCACACTTCGCGAACCACCAGCAAACCTGTCGCGCGCCAACTACATTTTTCTCACCAAATCAGACGGCTCTGATTCGAGCGAACTGATCGAGCGTATTCGCCAATACAACCCGATTGCGGGAATCGTTGAAACAACGCATCAAGCACTGCACCTAAAAAACCTGTATTCGGACGAGCAACTGCCGCTCGAATGGCTGCAGGACAAACATATCGGCGCCATATCCGGCATCGCACGCCCGGAAAGTTTCGAGCGCAAACTCACGGACCTCGGTTGCAAGCTACACATCACCGAAAGGTTTGCGGACCACCACAGGTTCAGCGAAAAGGAGCTCAATCATTTCCTTTCACGTTGCGTGAGACGCGATCTCGCCGCGGTGCTTACTACCGAAAAAGACAGCGTTCGTTTTCCTCACAAGCCGCAGCAACTCGACGTACCTGTCTATTTTTTGCGAGTCGAAATACGCATTCTCAGCGGACAGGATGTCTGGGCCGACCTGATAAGGCGGATCTGCATCCCGCCCCCGCTGATGGCGCAGGAGCAGTTGCTCTAGTCGCTTGCCGTGCGACCACGGGCCGCAACCAAAACGCGAATCACGGCTACAAAGCTGCGGAAGCCAACGGCACGAGCTTGAAGCACGCCAGCGCCACCAGCATCCCAGCAATCCCAACAATGGTCTCGCAAACCGTCCATGTTTTAAATGTCTGCTGAACGCTCAATCCGAGGCAGTCTTTCACGATCCAAAATCCAGCATCATTTAAATGTGAAAGAAAAAGCGAACCGCAGCCCACGGCGACAATGATTAGCGCGACGTGCGTCTGGGTAAGTTCGGGGTGCTGCGCAATCACCGGCACCAGAAGCCCGGAAGCGGTCGTGATCGCCACCGTGGCCGACCCGGTCGCTACCCGGATAAAAGCTGAAATCAACCAACCGTAGAGCAGAGGCGACAAATGCATCTGGTCGCCGAAACGCCCGATCGCGTCCGCCACACCACCGTCCCGCAATACGCGCGCAAACCCGCCGCCTGCACCCACAACAAGAATCGTCATTCCAACCATCGCAACGCTCGACTCGGTGGATTTCAAGAGGTGAGTCAGTGAATATCCACAATTCGATCCAAGCGACCAGAGCGAGAAGCACACGGATATGAGCAGCGCCATCGTAGGATTGCCTATGAACGTGATCGCTTCCCTCGCTGCGTCACCCTTGGGCAGCGTGAGTTCAGCTACGGTCGAAAGCAGCATCAGACCGACCGGTAGCAGGATCGAAAAAAGCGTTAGCCCGAAGCCGGGCATTTTCACACCGGTCGCCAGGGAGTCAGCGCGTACACCGAGATCCGGCGGGTTGGCCTGCACATGTTTCACCGCCCATTTGGCGAACAAAGGTCCCGCCATTGCGGCGGTCGGAAGCCCGACTATGAATCCCCAGAAAAGAACGAGCCCCGTATTTGCGTGGAGGGCGTCAACTGCAACGACCGGCCCTGGATGCGGGGGCATGACTCCGTGCATCACCGAGAGGCAAGAAAGCAGAGGCAAAGTCAGGCGCAGAAAAGGCTGACCAGTTTCACGCGTGAGCATCAGGAGAATCGGCAATAGCAACACCAACCCCACAGCAAACCAGGTTGTGAGCCCAACCACGAGCGCAAGCAACATGATACACCACTGAATTTTATCCCGCCCGAACCAGAGTGCAAAACGCTTGGCTAAAATTTCAGCGCCGCCCGAATCTGCAAGCAGCTTGCCGAGCATCGCCCCCAGACCCAGAACCGCTGCGATGCCGCCAAGGGTAGCCCCGACGCCGTCCTGGATCGACTTTGCCACAGCCTGCATTGTGTATGGTTCGAGCTTGCCGCCTGCCGCCTTGACTGGCTGCCCCAGCCAGACGGCTCCGCCGCCCACTAAAAGCGAGGCCAGCACCAGTGCAATAAAGCCATTCACTTTCAAACGAGTCACCAACAGCACCAGCAATGCGACAGCGGCCAGCGCCAGCCCTATGAGCGTCCAATCTTGGGGGTTCATACCCCGAGATCCTTCTTCAAAGAACCCCGCGAAGGGAAGCTTCGATTCCAAACCAACACCGCCTCAGTTGCTCTTGCGCTGCGGCGCCCCGGCGTTAACTGGCTCCGCTCCCGACAGCCCTTCGCTCAACCCTCCACCCGTTGGCTGCGATGCAGCTTTCTTCAAAATCTCTTCAATCGCTGGATCAGACCCGAATCCGAGATCCAGTGCCCGGTAGTAATGACGCCTAGCCAACTCGATGGCGACCGGGTTTCGCTGCAGATAAAACACCGCGAGATTAAAATGCGCGCCCGCGTCGTCTGGCTCGATTTCAAGCGAACGCCTAAGTTCCTCCTCAGCCGCCTGAATCCAGCCGCGACGCCCAAGAGCCAGCCCGAAAAAACGGTGGCCTCTCGCGTTTTTAGGGTCTAACGCAACCACCTGCGCGAACGCCGCCACGGCCACGTCCAGCTTGGATTGCTCGAGCACCGCTAGCCCCAGCCCCAGCCAGACCGCGGGATTGTCACTCGAAACAGCAATCGCACGGCGCATGTACGCCTCGGATTCCACCCAGTCCTTGTTGCGCTGCGCAATCCATCCCAGATTCACCAACGCCCCCAAATGCGACGCATTCCACTCAAGCACCTTTGAGAGGTCAGTGATCGCACCTTCCAAATTATTTTTTGAAAGCGCAAGCATCCCGAGCTTGTACCGAGCCTCAATGAGCTCGGAATCGACTGCATCCTTCGACGATGCATCCTTCGACGATGCATCCTTCGACGATGCATCTTTTGAGGATGCGTCTTTTGAGGGTGACGCGGTTTCCAAGTCGCTATCCGCCTTTGAATTCTTACTTGCATCGTTCGGCTGAGCAGCCGCAGAGAGCTCTGACACTTTAGCCTCCCCTTTTGATTCACCTTGGGCTGCGCAGAGTTCCGAAATCAAAAACAGTCTAGCAAACGCGCAGCTAACCGACAAAACGCGAAGCAGAAGGCGCTGCGCAATGATCGGCGAATCCTTCATTCCTAAACGCACATTTCTGAATTCAACCGCCCCCATCCTGCTACGCAGATGCCTTCCCGAGCGCTTGCGCACGCTCGGTAGCGGCACGAACCGCAGAAATCATAGCCGCCCTCACTCCCGCCCCTTCCAATGCCTCGATTCCCGCAATGGTTGTTCCGCCTGGACTCGAGACAGCATCACGCAGAGTGCCCGGATGTTGGCCTGTTTGGAGAATCATCTGCGCCGCACCGAGGAGCGTTTGCGCCGCGAGCTTCAGTGACAAATCTCTGGGCAACCCCATCAACACCCCGCCATCTGCGAGTGCTTCCACGAGCACGTATCCGTAAGCAGGCCCGCTGCCGCTCAACCCTGTCACCGCATCGAGCAGCGATTCCTTCACACGCCCCACGAATCCGACCGCTGCAAACAGCCTTTCGACTAAATGCGCATCGGCCTCAGTGGCACGAGATCCTGTTGCGTAAGCCGAAGCTCCGCAGTTCACCAACGCGGGGGTATTTGGCATGACCCGAACAACTCTTGCATTCACTCCCGCCGCCGACTCGAGCTGTGCAAGCGTCAGCCCAGCAGCGATGGATACCACGAGTTTCCCGCTTAGTTTCGACTGGAGCTCATTGAGGGCTAGCAGCGCATCCTGAGGTTTTACACACAATACCAACGCGTCAGCAGCAGCCACCACGTCTGCGTTCGCCTTAAGCGCACGCACCTGCAGTTCTTCCTCAAGCGCCTTTGCTGAAATTTCCACCACATCGCTCACGAAAATTTGGGAGGGAGCACAAACGCCCGCCTTCACTATTCCCCGCACCAACGCGGATGCCATTTTGCCGCAGCCTATGAATCCAAGAGTCATCCAACCCTTGTAAACGGAAACCGCCTCAAAGCAAACCCACAGCCTGCAGGAATTTGCACCCCTCCCGATTACTGCACCCAACACCAGCCCCCACTTGCGCCTAAAGCCACAGGGGGGCCCACATCAACCCTTCCAATCCCCACTCAAACACCCGCATGCACTCCCTGAACCGGCACAGCAGTCTCCCGCGCTTCGTCATGCTCCTCGGAGCTAACCTTTTCAGCCGCATGCGAGGGCACCACCAATACAGGCACCTTTGAGTGCCGGATCACGCCCTCCGCCACACTGCCGACAATCAGCTTGTAAAACGCTCCATGCCCATGGCTTCCAAGCACCAGCATGCCTGCCCCGTTGCGCTCTGACTCCGAAATAATCGTGCCGACAATCGGCCCCCAAAGGTGCAGCACCTCTGTCGAGACAGACCGCGACTCAAAAATCTCCCTCGCAGCCCTCAACCTGCCTTCGATCACCTTCGCCGCCGTATCCTCGGTGATGGGAAACAGCTCCGGTGGCGCCACTCCCACGTAATCAACCTCCGGCTCACTGACGTGCAGAATCAAAGCCCTAGCTCCGATGCTGGCCGCCAAATCCGCAGCCACCCTGCACACCTCATCGCTCATCGGCGAAAAATCCACTGCCGCAAGCACTAATTTTGTATTCATTGTTCTCTGGTTTGTACCGTTTTTACAGATGCCCCACCATTGTGCACAGCCCCTCTCAAGAACACGCTCCGAGCCGGCCCCATCGTACTCTGGTGTTATGACCTCCTCTGATGCATCGTTGCCCGAAGCATGGCGGACCTATTTTTGAACACCCCCACCTCCGAAAAAAATTCGAAAGATGCTGGCCCTCACACCAACCGCTCGGCCAATGCTCCTCTCGCCGAGCGCATGCGTCCGCTCTCACTTTCCGAGTACACCGGCCAATCCCACATCCTCGGTACGGGCAAACTGCTGCGCCGCGCAATCGAGGCCGACCGCATCACCTCCATCCTGCTCTTCGGCCCGCCGGGAACCGGCAAAACTTCCCTTGCCCGCATCGTCGCACTTTCGACCCACGCGCATTTTGAACCGCTCAGCGGCGTCGAAAACTCAGTTGCGGACATCCGGCGCGCGCTCAATTCAGCCGCCGAACGCGAACGCGCAAACGGCACGCGGACCATTGTGTTCATCGACGAAATCCACCGACTCAACAAAGCGCAGCAGGATGTCCTGCTTCCCGATGTCGAGAAGGGCGCCATTCGCCTGATAGGCGCCACCACACACAACCCATACTTCGTACTCACCTCGGCGCTCGTTTCAAGATCGCAGGTATTTCAGCTCGAACCAATCGATGTCCCTTGTCTTGTTGCACTGCAGCGGCGGGCGCTCGCGGACAAAGATCGCGGCCTTGGCGCCCAGCAAATCAGCGCCGATGCAAATGCTCTGGAGCATCTCGCCATCCAGTCTGAGGGCGATGCGAGAAAAACGCTCAACGCGCTCGAACTGGCGGCCCTCACCACGCCGCCATCAGCAGACGGCACCATCCAGATCACACTCGAGCAGGCTCAGGAAAGCATACAGAAAAAAGCCGTCGTGTACGATCGCGATGGCAGCCAGCATTACGACACGATTTCGGCACTGATCAAGAGTGTCCGCGGCTGTGATCCGGATGCCGCACTCTACTGGCTCGCTCGCATGCTTGTGGGCGGAGAGGACATCCGATTTCTGGCGCGTCGTCTGGTGATTCTAGCAAGTGAAGACGTCGGCATGGCCGATCCGCAGGCGCTTCCTCTTGCGATTGCGGCTCAACAGGCCGTCGAATTCATCGGCCTACCCGAAGCACAGATTCCGCTCGCGCATGCAACTGTTTATCTCGCCACTGCGCCCAAAAGCAACCGCGCCTACGCAGGCGTCCTCGCAGCGAAAAAGGACGTAGAATCCGGGGTCACCCTTCCTGTGCCACTGCATCTGCGCGACGGCAAATTTGCTGGTGCCAAACAGCTCGGATATTCGGGATACCAATACTCCCACGACTTCGATGGCGCCTATGTGCCCCAAGCCTACCTGAGCGAAGGGAGAAGGTACTACGATCCCTCCGAAAACGGAGCCGAGCGGCGGGTCAAGGAACGGCTCGAATACTGGCGCGCTTTGTTCGAGGAAGCGCAAGCAAAAACAAAGTCATAACGCAGCGAAGTCGGCGATTTTTGGAAGAATCCAGAGCGAGCGTTCTTTGCGAACCGAGGACGATCCGCCTATAGTTCACACCCACCCATGTCTGAATTCGTACATCTTCACCTCCACTCAGAATACTCGCTGCTTGATGGCTCGGTCCGGATCCCTGAGTTGATGAAGAAAGTCAAATCCTGCGGGATGCCTGCCGTGGCGCTCACCGACCACGGCAATCTTTTCGGAGCAATCGAGTTTTACCAGGAGGCGGAAAAAGCGGGAGTCAAACCCATCATTGGGGTTGAGGCGTACATCGCTGCTGGTTCGCATACGGAACGCAAGACAGGCCAGAACCGGGAGCACGCCTTCCACCTCACCCTGCTCTCCAAGGACAACGCGGGATACCAGAACCTCATCAAACTCGTCTCTCTCGCACACCTCGATGGGTTCTACTACAAGCCGCGAATCGACAAGGAACTTTTGTCAACCTACAGCAACGGGCTCATCGCGCTCAGCGGGTGCCTCAATGGAGAGATCAACCAAGCAATCCTCGCCGACGACGAGTCACGCGCCTGGAATCTCGCCGGCCAGTACAGGGACATCCTTGGCAAAGACAATTTCTTCATCGAACTCCACGACCACGGCATCGAGCAGCAGCACCGGTGCAATCGGGTTCTGCTCAAAATGGCGAAGGATCTCGGGCTCGGACTCGTCGCGGCAAACGACGTCCACTTTCTCGAGCGCACGCACCACGAGGCTCACGACGTCATGATCTGTGTCGGCACCGCCTGCAACATTGCAGACGAAAAGCGCCTGCGCTACGTCCCCGAGCTATACTTCAAGGACCCTTCCCAGATGTCGCAACTCTTCCGTGAACATCCGGAGGCTTTGCGCAACACCCTTGAGATCGCCGAACGCTGCAACGTGAAAATAGAGTTCGGCAAGCCGAAGTATCCGAACTACACGCCGCCGGATGGGATGGATCAAAATCAGTACCTGCGCGAAATTTGCACTCGCGGTTTGGCGGGCCGGTACGGAGCGGAGGCGGAGTCCGCAGTGATCCAGGAGCGGCTTGAACGCGAGCTTGGGCTTTTGGAAAAACAAGGGTTCATCAACTACTTTTTGATCGTATGGGATTTTATCAACTGGGCGAAGGAGCGTGACATTCCCGTCGGGCCCGGGCGCGGCTCTGCGGCTGGATCGATGGTGGCCTACCTCATGGGCATCACAGACATTGACCCAATCGCTTTCAAACTGCTCTTCGAACGATTCCTGAATCCAGAGCGCGTAAGCCCCCCCGATATCGACGTTGATTTTTGCCAGAGCCGCCGAGGCGAGGTCATCGATTACGTGCGTATTAAATACGGCGAACGCGCGGTCGCACAGATCGCCACCTTCGGCACGATGGGCGCGAAATCTGTCGTCCGCGACGTCGGCCGCGTGATGGGATTTTCCTACGGAGAGTCTGACAGGCTCGCAAAAATGATCCCGAACGAGCTGGGCATCACGCTTGCCGGCTTCGACAAGAAGAACAAGGAGACGGGGCAACTCGAGCACACCGACGGCGCGATTGACAAAAATCCGGAGCTGAAAGCGGCTGTCGAGAATGAACCCGCAACCCGACAGCTCTGGGAGTACGCATGCACGCTTGAAGGCCTCAAGCGCGGATTCGGCGTACACGCAGCCGGCGTCGTCATCAGCGACAGGGATCTCTCCGAGTACATCCCGCTGATGCGCTCAAACGACGGATCGATCGTGAGCCAGTACTCGATGGGGCCGCTCACGGATTTGGGAATGCTCAAGATGGACTTCCTCGGTCTGAAGACGCTCACTGTCATCCACGACGCTGTCGCGCTAATCCGCCGGAAGACGCCGGATTTCAAGATCGAGACGATACCCATGTCGGATCAACCGACGTTCGACCTCCTGAACCGCGGTGAAACTGTTGCCGTATTTCAGCTCGAATCCGGCGGAATGGTGAAGACCTGCAAAAAGTTCAGCATTAAAGACATTGAAGACATCAACGCGATCCTCGCCTTGTACCGTCCGGGACCGATGGATCTCATCGACGACTACATCAAGCGCAAGAAGGGAGAGGCAAAGATTAAGTGGGAGCACCCGCTTCTTGAGAAAGTCACTTCGGAGACGTACGGAATTTTTGTCTACCAGGAGCAGGTCATGCAGGCTGCCCAGGTGCTCGCTGGATACACCCTTGGTGGTGCTGATTTGCTACGCCGCGCGATGGGAAAGAAGGACAAGGAGAAGATGGCAAAGGAGCGCGAGAAGTTCATCCACGGATGCAAGGAGCTCAACAATATCGCAGAAAACAAGGCCAACGAGATTTTCGATTTGCTCGAGAAATTCGCAGGCTACGGATTCAACCGCTCACACTCCGCGGCATACGCTTGGGTCAGCTATCAGACGGCGTATTTGAAGGCGAATTATCCCGTCGAATTCATGTGCGGAGTGATGGGAAACGAGGTTGGGAAAACAGACAAACTTTCGATCTTCGTCGCGGAGTGTCAGCGCATGGGCATTCCAATTTTATCGCCTGATGTCAATCGAAGCGGCTTGAGCTTCGAGCCTGAAATTGAAAATGAAAAAGCGGGGATTCGATTCGGACTCGCCGCAATCAAGAATGTAGGCGAGGCCGCGATGGAGGCAGTAGTGGAGGAGCGCCAAAGATCAGGCGCGTTTCAATCACTCGAAGATTTCTGCGCCCGCGCCGACACAAAGCGTGTAAACCGCAAGTCGGTTGAAAGTCTGATCCGCTGCGGGGCGTTTGACTGGACTGGCAAGGAGCGCGCGGAATTATTTTCCGAAGTGGAAGGAGCGATGGCCGCTGCGGCAAGCATCGGACGCGACAAGGCGCAGGGGCAGGTTTCCCTGTTCGACGCGTTGACAACGGCGCCCACGCGTTCACGCGCCAGGAAGGGTCCGGCAATCACTCCTTGGAGCCCCGAGGAAAAGCTGGCTGCGGAAAAGGAACTGCTCGGCTTCTACGTCACAGGCCATCCGCTCGACCGTTACCGCTCGTTATTCGACAGCGGAAAGTATGTGGCGATCGCAAACCTTGCAGCCCATGACGACCCAACGGAGAAAAATCCCGTCGTGACGGTTGCGGGCTCGCTGGTGAGTGTCGACAAGCGGTTTTCAAAAAAGAGCGGCAAGCCCTTTGCGTTGGTCATACTCGAAGACCTTACGGACTCGATCGAGGTCGGCGTTTTCGGCGAGGCATTCGCGAAGTCCGCCGCCCACATCGAGGCTGGAAAACTGGTCTCCATCACCGCCCGTCTTGATGCCCGGGACGAAGGCGCCATCCGTTTGACCGCCAACGAAATCGTGCCGCTAAAAAAACCAGCGGCATCGACGAAGCCGGTGCACCTGCACCTCCACTGGGAAGGCACCAGCGAGGGCGATCTGCTTGAGATCCGCGATGCACTGTTATCCAGCGCGGGGATGCGACCCGTGATTATGAACGTTGAGAGGGAGGATGGCAGGCGCGTCCGGATCATTCCATCCGAGCAGTTCAAGGTTGAATGGACTCCCGCGCTTGAGCAGAAGCTCGGTCGCTGGGTGAGGGCATGAAGCGGAGCCCATTCAGTCAGGCCGGATTCAACCCGGAAGCACCCCTGCAGTTCTAAGGCTGCATTCCTGCCGCCTTGGCCTTCGCTGCGGCTTCTTCGGCTCTGCGCGCAATCTCTTCCGGCTTCGGAAGCGATGCTAGCACCTCGGGCGGAATATCCGCTGCGATGGCGGACAATTTAACAAGACACTTCTGCCGTTCAGCCAAGGCCTTGTCTGCATCCCGCTCCTTGGAGAAGCGCGACTGCGCCTTCGCGGTCCGCTCCCGCAACAGCGAATACACATCGCCCCCAAGCAGCGCGGAGATATCGATCTTCATCTTCTCGCGCTCCAAATCGGCATCACTCACCAAATCCCCGTTAATCGGACCGGCCTTGTACTTTGGAAACAAAATGGCCGCCTCCGGACACACGCGAGAACATGCAGGACAGTTGGTCTTGCAGTTGTCTTGATTCTGCACCTGCAACTTTCGCTCCTCGTCGACGCCGTAGACTCCAAACAAACAGAACGAAAGACACTGCATGCAATTCGTGCAGCGATCATAGTCGATCACCGGGAACCAAGGCTTCCACTGTCCGGAAGCCGCGGCATTCGTGCGGGAGCGGGACTGTTCGATCGCCTCGGGAAAAGCTGAACCTGCAACCTGAACCCGTTCCTGCGTCGAGTTCTCGACGGAGGTGGAATCCTCAAAATCCCCCACCAAGACGGCCGCACCGTCTGAGGCCGAACTGCCCGAACGCACTGAGCAGCCTTGAGCGAGCAGTTGCTTGATGGATTCAAAGCGACCGTGGGATGTCAGTTTACGGGCCCCTGGGCCTTCGTAAAGCGACACGCGCAAAGCAGGTTGTTGTAGAGCCATAAATTAAGCGGTGGGTTTTCCGGCGGAAAGATTCGGGGTGATTGCGCTTGCTAACAACGCCTCACACGCAGCTTCAAGCGGCTGCACCCGCAGATTGCAAACCTCCGTTGAGGATGCGTCGAGCGGCGCGCCCGCTGCTGAAAAAAGCCATTTCACCGCCCGCGGAAAGCAGGCGGCGATCTTCACCGGTCCGCCCGCTGCGATTTCCTTCAACAAAGGATCGCGCCGAGCTGAAAGCTCGCACAAATCGGCAACCGCCTCGAAAGGGACGTCCGCCTCGCAAAGTTTTTGAAGAACCCCCTCTTTGACGTCCTTTGGGAGCACTTGGGCATACTGGCAGTGGCAATATAGGATGCGGGGGGTGGCGCTCATTTCAAAACTCAAGCTTGGCAGAAAGCCGAATCAAGCGCACATGCAAAGATTCACAAAGGCGCGCTCCTTCTTCAGGAATCAAGGCCTGCCAACTCCACAGTACACGAACCCCATCTCGCGCATGGTATCTGGCTTAAACAGGTTCCGGCCGTCAAATACGAGGGGCGTATGCATGCGCCTTTTCACCTCTGCAAAATCCTGCCGTGCGAACTCCTTCCATTCGGTCGCAAGAACCAGCGCCTCAGCGCCCTCCACGGCATCCAATGGTGAACTGACGAGCTTGACCTTATCCGGGATCAAGTTGAATTCGCGGGCCTTCTCCATCCCTTTCGGATCATATGCCGTCACAATTGCCCCCTCCGCGACCAGTTGGCGCACCAGTTCGATGGCGACTGAATTGCGCACATCGTCCGTGTCCGGCTTGAAGGAAAGCCCCCACACCGCGATGCGCTTGTCCTTAAGCACCCACAATGCGTCCCGCATTTTCTTCAAAAACCTCTCCAGCATCGAATCGTTGATCCGCTCCACCTCCTTCATCAAGTCGAAGGGGACGCCCAGCTCATCTGCGATCGCGATGAACGCCTTCACATCCTTCGGAAAACAAGAGCCTCCGTAGCCCAGCCCCGCGTTTAGAAAGTTACGTCCGATACGCTTGTCCATTCCAATGCCGTCGGCGACCTTCTCCACGTCCGCACCACTAGCCTCGCAAATGGCGGAAACAGCGTTGATGTACGAAATCTTTAGGGAGAGAAACGAGTTCGCCGCATGCTTGATGAGCTCCGCTGAATTAACATCCGTCACGAGAATCGGCGCGTTAAACGGCTCGTATACACGCTTCATGAGGTCAGTCGCACGCTGCGATGCCGATCCGATCACGATGCGGTCCGGATTCATCAGATCCGGCACGGCACAGCCCTCCCTCAAAAATTCAGGGTTCGAAACCACGTCAAATTCTGCGTTTCGGTTGTATCGACGAATCGTTGCATCAACCTTCTCCCCCGTCTTCACAGGCACGGTTGATTTGTCGACCACCACCCGATACTGCCCCGGCTTAAGCACGACGGCGATCTCCCTTGCGACCCTTTCAATGTAAGACAGATCAACGCTTCCATCCGCCTGCGGGGGTGTCGGCACAGCAATGAACACGATCTCGCTATGATCCACGCCATCCTCAATCGAGCCGGTGAAACGGAGCCGATTGGAAGACACATGCCGGTGCACCAGATCCTCGAGACCGGGCTCATAGATTGGAATCTCACCCCTCTGAAGCTTCTCAATCTTGCGCGGATCATTATCCACGCAGACCACGTTGTGCCCCACCTCAGCGAAACACGCCCCGGAAACCAAACCCACATAACCTGAGCCGATAATGCAAATATCCATGATTCTTTAGTGTCAGAGTACGTCTTAATATCGGATCCGGAACAGGGAAAGCAGGTTTTCAAAGTTCACAAAGCGCCGGCAATCGGCATTCCCCACCGGCACAGTGACATTGGGGTGCCGGGCGGGGCAAGCCGGAGCGTGTCGCCGAAAAATTCCGATCCGGCACTGGCCTAGGCAAGCACCTCTGTGAGCACCCTTTGCTTTTCGACCCCAGTCAGGCGGGCATCGAGCCCCTGAAACTTCACCGTAAGCCGCTCATGGTCGATCCCGCATAAATGAAGGATCGTGGCATTGAGGTCATTCAGGTGCACAGGCCTTTCCGTGATATTGTAACTGAAGTCGTCGGTCTCCCCGACGCTGATGCCGCCTTTCACTCCAGCGCCCGCCATCCACATGCAAAAATTGCGTGGATGATGATCACGCCCGTAGTTGGTCTGGGTGAGGGTCCCCTGCGAATAAACGGTGCGTCCGAATTCCCCTCCCCACACCACAAGCGTGGAATCGAGAAGGCCCCGCTGTTTTAGATCCGTTAACAGCGCTCCGATGGGCTGATCCGTATCCTGACACTGCAACCGAATCTCGCTCGGAAGATTGCCATGTTGATCCCAGCCGCGGTGCAAAATCTGCACAACACGCACGCCCCGCTCGACAAGACGACGGGCCATGAGTGCGCTGGACGCAAAGGAGCCGGACTTGGTCACCTCAGGCCCGTACGACTCCAAGGTCTTTGCATCCTCACCTGAAAGATCCACGAGCTCTGGCACGCTGGATTGCATTCGAAAAGCCATTTCGTATTGAGCGATGCGCGCCTGAATACCCGGATCACCGAGCTGGGAGAACCGATGCGCATTAAATTCAGCCAGTGAATCGAGCATGTCGCGACGGTTCGCAGCAGAGACCCCGTCCGGATTCCGGAGGTAAAGCACCGGGTCCCCCGATGAACGCAATGCAACCCCGTTAAACTGCGCAGGCAGAAAACCGCTACTCCACATCCGACTAAACAGCGCCTGAGCAGCACCAACTGATTTCCAGCTCGGAGTCAAAACAACGAAGGCGGGAAGATTTTCGCTCTCGCTTCCCAATCCGTAACCAAGCCATGAGCCAAGACTCGCGTAGCCGGGGACCTCGCGCCCCGTCATTACAAAAGTGCATGCCGGATCATGGTTGATCGCGTTTGTGTGCACCGTCTTGATCAACGCAATATCATCGGCATGCGCCGCCGTGTGCGACACTAGCTCGCTTGCCCAGCGCCCGCATTGCCCATGCTGTGCAAATCCAAAAATGCTCGGCGCAACAGGAAACCGCGCCTGCTTGCTCGTCATGCCGGTCAGACGCTGTCCCCCCTGAACACTCGGCGGAATATCCTTATCGTACCACTCGCTGAGGCCCGGCTTGTAGTCCCATGTATCAAGCTGGGACGGCCCGCCATTCATGTGAAGGTAAATGACAGCCTTCGCCTTAGGTGCAAAATGTGGAAGCCCATCCAAAGCGGGATGCATCACCTTTTTTCCATCACCTGCAGCCGCCTCACTGGACATCAATGAGCCGAGCCCAACTCCACCCAAGCTCAACCCAGCACTCCGAAAAAACTGGCGGCGCGTCTGAATCAAATTCAATTCGTCAAAGGGGCTCATGGCTTAATTACGATTCACGGTTTCATCAAGGTTGAGAACGAGATTTGCGAGCATCGTCCATGCGGCCGTCTCTTCCACTGGAGCAACGTTAAGAGCGACCGACTCCCCAACCTGAACCGCCTTGCGCGCCTCCTCGGGCTGTTGCCCAAACAGCGCTCTCTGTTTGCGAAGCGCAGACGCAAGCAACTCCACCTCCCGCGAGTCCGGCATCCGTGACAGCACAGCACGGAACAACCACAGAGCACGCCCGGCATCGTCCAGTTTCTGTTGCGAGAGGGCTCGCTCCGCTAGCGCGCGCGCTGCTTCGAAATGCTGCACGTCGTTCATCAACTGCAGCGCCTGCATCGGCGTGTTTGTGCGCTCCCTCCGCGAGCAAGTTTGCTCGCGATTGGGAGCATCAAAATTCGACATGAAGGGCGGCGGTGCGGTGCGCTTAAGAAACGAGTAAATGCTGCGCCGGTAGAGTGCACTGCCGTGATCCTGCAGATAGAACCGCGTGTTACTATTCGCATACCCGACCGGCTCCCAAATATTCGGAGGCTGATACGGCATGACACCGCGCCCTCCAAATGTTGGATCCAGAAGGCCGCTCACAAAAAGTGCATTGTCGCGAATCTGCTCAGCGTCGAGTCGCAGCCGAGGTCCCCTTGCAAGCATTCGGTTCTCTGGATCCCGCAAAATCGCCTCTGGGTCGATCGCTGAATCACGACGAAACGCCTCGCTTGAGAGCAACAGGCGCATCAAAGCCTTCACGTCCCAACCCGATTCGCGAAACCAAACCGCAAGCGAGTCCAAAAGCTCCGGATGCGACGGAGGCTCCCCCTGCGAACCAAAATCATGGCTGGTTTTGACCAATCCAACGCCGAACACCTGCTGCCAGAATCGGTTCACCGTGACCCGCAGCGCCATCGGATTACCCGGCGCAACCAACCACCGAGCCAGGTCCAAACGCGAAGCGCGCCCATTCGGATCGGACTTCTGAAGAGGGTGGAACACAGCTGGAACGGCCGGCTCAACCCTCGCGCCAAGCTTATTATACTGCCCCCGCTCTGCGACGAACGTTTCAAAGGGCTGGCTCATATCACGGAACACCAAAGTGCCATGGACTGCATCCTCGGCCGCAAGCCGCGCTGCCCGCGCGTTCTCCCATTTCTTCCGCAAGGCAATGACATCTTCGCCCGCAGTATCCGATATTTTCTCGATGTAAAAATTGAGCAGCTCCTTCCTTTTCTCTGGAGACTGCGTTTCCTGCGTACCTCCCCCGATTAGCTTTTCAATTCCCGGCGGCAGATCGGCTTTGGATTTCTTCGATGCCGTACTCCGCCAAAGCTCGAAATTTGTGAGCGGATCGAACTGTGCAGAAATTTCGCCAGACACCACGCATTCATCCCAATAAACCACCCCGCCCAGTTGCTGTACGGCAAAGCTCTCAATGCGTGAATTCTCTTTCACGCCGAACTCGCGCAGGGGAATTTGCAACTGCGTCCAATCGCCCGCCGCTGGAAGCGGCCCCCTGTCGAGCTCATTGCCGGTCGCGGCTCGCTTGGCACCGTCTGCGAGCGGCAGTTCTCCCCAGAATGCACGCTTACCTTGAACAACGATTGAAATTCCCCGAGGCACGCTCTTGGGATCGATCCGCACCCAAACACTGAGCATTCCGTTCTCCGGCACCACGACAGGACGCACCCCAATCTGCAGCACATCTTCGGTGAATTCACCGCATGACAAACGCAACGCCCGAGAGCCGGAATGCATCTCCATTTCCGCGCTGGTTGCCCACGAACTCGGGTTTCGCGTTGTGGTTTTGGATTCGATTCCGATGCCGAAAGCATCGTCGAAAAGCACCTGTCGTACCGCGCGTTTCTTATTTGGTGGATCCACGACCGAAGCCTCAACGACGTGCGACTCAGTCACTCTAGCCGCTTCTTTGCGAAGGGCGATTTCCGCAGCGGACTCAAGTGCCTTTGCAGCGGCAATGCGTTTCTCTTGCTCACGGGCCGCGACTTTCAAATATGGCGCCGTAGCAGCGATGTTGCCGTCCATTGGCGGATCGGCAGCACTGAAGAAAAACGCGTAGACGGAGTAAAATTCACTGGTGGAGAGCGGGTCGTACTTGTGGTCGTGACACTGCGCACAGCCGGCGGTTAAACCCATCCAAGTTTGCAGCACAGTTGCGGCGCGGTCCACAGCGTAAAGGTGTCGATACTCTTCAGAAATCGCGCCCCCCTCGCTGGTGGTGACATTGCATCTGCTGAATCCGGTGGCGATGATTTGCTCGGTTGTTGCATCAGGGAGCAGATCTCCCGCTATCTGATCGATGGTGAACTGATCAAACGGCAGGTTGCGATTGAAAGCACCAATAACCCAGTCTCGGTAAGCCCACATTGAACGCTCATTATCCAAGTGCAGTCCGTGGGTATCCGCGTACCGCGCGACATCCAACCAATGTCGCGCCATCTCTTCACCATAATGCGGAGACTCCAAATATCGGTCCAACATCGCCGTGTAGGAGTCCGGCGAACGGTCAGCAAGAAACCGATCCAACTCCTGAACCGACGGGGGCAGGCCCGTTAAGGTGAATGCCACCCGCCGAATCAAAGTCTCACGGCTGGCCTCACCTGTAGAGGCGATTTTTGATTTCGCCATTTGCTGCTGCAAAAAAACATCAACGGCTGACTTGCCGTTCACCGAAGAAGCGTGCGGTAAGGCAGCTTTTGCGGAAATT